>JBEKDN010000038.1:0-24470 GCA_050014335.1 Occallatibacter sp.
CCAGTGATTCAGGCCTTGCTGGATAGTAAGCCATGGGGGACGTTGCCGGCCACCGGCGGCATTGTGACCTTTACCACACCCTTCAGCAACAATAGCGACAATCTGATCCTCAAAGCCGATCAGCATCTGCATATATTCAGCACCGGCGACCTGTTGAGTGGTCGCTACTTTTATAGCCACGGCATGCAGAGTTTTCCTTTGGGTATGCTCTTCACAGGCAGCAGCGCGCCCGGTTACAACACTACAACTCCGACGCATGTAAACCTTGTATCGCTTTCTTATACTTCCGTTCCCCGGTCGAACCTGATCTTCGAGATTCGCGGTGGTTACAATCGCTTTCTGCAGCAATTCCTACCGCAAGACGGCAGCCTGAATCCCGACAAGGCTTTTGGCCTGAATACGTTGCCCACTGTCTTCAGCACACACGACTTGGGATTGCCGACAATCGACGTCGGCTCCTACAGTCCGATTGGCGCAACGTCCAGCGACTCGCGGGGCCGGGTGGATACGAACTATCAGCTCTTCGGAAATGTGTCCTTGACCAAGGGCCGGCATAGTTACAAGGCGGGAATTGAGTGGCGGCGAACTTTCATTAACAGTTTCATCGATTCCGGACATCGGGGCAAGCTGGTCTTTAACAGTTTTGACGATTTTCTGGCAGGCACTATTGACGGCGGCGCTTCCGCTGAAGGCGACGGAAAGCGCTACTCCTACCAGAACAATGGCGGCGCCTATCTGTTGGATTCCTGGCGCATGAGCAGCAAGATCACGGTTGACTATGGCTTGCGTTGGGATTACTTCGGCGTTATTGGTGCGGATAACCACGCATTCAGTATCTTTAATGTAAAAACCGGCGCACTGGAAACAGTGGGAGCGCCGGGCGGCCCTTCGTCGCTCTATCCAAAGGACCGGAAGGACTTTGCGCCGCGCCTTAGCGTAGCCGACGATCTACAGGGCAATGGCAAGCTGGTGATCAGAGCCGGAGGCGGTATCTTCTATGATGGTCCTTCGCAGGATTTCTTTGTAGGCAATCAGGCATACAACACCAACGCCGGCGAGGCAGGGCCAATATTCAACGGCATCGGCTTCGCGCAATCAGTGGCGCCAACAATTTCCTCCAACACCCAGATTTTCAGCGACTACATTCCGAGCAGCGTATTCACGGTTGACCAGAAACTGACGACGCCAAGGTATGCGTCCTACAACCTCAACCTTGAATCCCAGCTCGCAAAGAAGGTTGCCGTTCTCATTGGATATGTGGGATCGCAGGGGCGTCACCTCTTCCGCTTCCGCGATCTCAACCAGGTGAACAACGTTTACGGAAGCGTGGATAGTTGCGGAAATGGCCAGACAATCAGCTATGGTCAACAGTGCTTCCCGACTTATTCGGTCGGTTCGTTCGTTAACACACCGCTCGTATATGTCAATCAGATTGAGACCAGCGCGCTTTCCAACTTCAATTCCTTGCAAGCTTCATTGAAGATACAGGAGTGGCGCGGCGTGACCTCAACGCTGAATTACACTTGGTCGCACTCGATCGACGATGCCAGCGATGGACTGGATTTTGTCCCGAATGCTGCGATGCCGGACAACAGTTTCAATCCTCGCGGCGAACGCGCCAGCTCCAACTTCGATGTGCGCCAGCGCGTGCAGTGGTACTGGACTTACAAACTTCCCAATATCGAGCAAGCCAAGTGGATCAGCAATGGTTGGGCGCTCGACGGCATGTTCAACTTTGCAACCGGGCAGCCCTACACGGTCAGTTATCTCTTTGAAGGGGATCTCAACGGCAGTGGAGAATGGTTTGGACGGCCGGACATCGTTGGCAATCCACACGCGGGTACAGGCGGTACTAATCTATTAAACGTGGCCGCGTTTGCCACGCCATGCACAGTAGATACCGACGCGACAAGCCCAACCTATGGAGAATGCCTGGGGCATCCCGGCAGCGAGGGCCGCAACGCCTTCAATGCGACCAACTACACGAACTTCGACTTCTCGCTTACAAAGACCACGCACTTGACCGAAACGGCGACGATGGAATTTCGCGCCGACTTCTTCAACATTCTCAATCACCCGAACTTCAGCAACCCGTTATTGCCAGGCTTTGGCATCGACTACTTGAACACCAATGGATCGCCTTTTATACAGACCACGGCAACGCCAGACGTAGGCAGCGGCAACCCGTATCTGGGCGGCGGCGGTCCGCGCAGCGCGCAGTTGGCGGTTCACTTCAACTTTTGATCGTGAATTGTAATGCGGCGGCGGTCCGCGCAGCGCGCAGTTGGCGGTTCACTTCAACTTTTGATCGTGAATTGTAATTTAGAAGAATCTCCTCATAGACTTAAGGCTCGGAAACGGACCTTAGTTCGATGGGGAGATTTGCATTTCCGCGAATGATTCTCTTGCTGACTCAAGCCAGCGCCTGATTCATATTGTCGATCGCTTCGTCGATCTCCTGCGTGCTTTTGAAGCCGACAGTGGCGCAATCGATACCGGCATGTTGGAAGGCGAATCGCATCGCCGCCTGACGGTCTGCGTGGCGCGTAAACGCACCGTCGCCCACCAGTTTCATGCTGATCACTCCCATGCCCTCTTGCTTTACCTGCCGGACGTGTTCCACCACTTCATCACGGTTGCCCGGATTATTATTGTCTTCGTAGGTGGGCCCGTCCATGCGCGTTCCGTTGTGATTCATGCGGATCATCGCCACCTCCAGCCATGGATTGCCGGGCATCTTGCGCAGAGCGGGCAGGCCATGAACTGAAGCGCCGCGCGTGTGGATGAGCTTCTTCGACTGCGCCTCAAGAATGCCGTCTTGCCAGCGCGCAGTCTCGGCGATCCAGTCGGGCGTGTGCTGCCAGTGCAACAGCATAATGTCAAAGTAGTCGGTGTCAGAGGTGCGCAACATATCGGTAAAACGCTTGCGCGGATCGACTCCTTCGTCGGTCGTAACTTTGTTCATCAGTTGATAACTATCGCGCGGAAAGGCCTTAAGTGCCTGGCCAAGCATGGCGGGAGTAGAGTAGGACTCCGCTGTTTCAAAAAAGCGAATGCCGCGGTCGTACGCATAGTGGACCAGCCGGGCAAATTCCTTTTGGCCCAGCGAGGCCTGCACATAGCCGTTCTGGCTGCCGGTGCCGAATGCCAGGCGCGTGACCTTCATGCCTGATTTGCCAAGCGTAACGACATCCGTGGCCTTCCCGGCCAGCGCATACACGGGCAAAGTACCGACGCTACCAATAGTTCCAGCGGCAAGCGTGCCCTTCAGGAATTCGCGGCGAGAGAGTGGACTCATGTTGACCTCCAGGAAAAGACGGGGAATCGCCTTTTCGGAGATGGTACCACGAAAGCAGTGCCGATTGGTTAACGGATAGGAAGAGCGTAGATCAGGCCGCCTTTAGTCCAAAGATTATTGGCGCCACGCGGCAGTTTGAGCGGCGATGCGGCGCCAAGGTCGCGCTCGAAGATCTCGCCATAGTTGCCGGTAGCTTCAATTACGTGAGCCGCCCAAGCGTCGTCCAGCGCAAGATACTGGCCGTAGCCTCGCTGCGCGCCCAGCAGACGCTGGATCACCGGGTCGTCGCTCTTTTTCATGGTGGCGACATTGGCCTGCGTTACTCCGCTCTCTTCGGCCTGAATGAGAGCTTCAACGATCCAGCTGATAATAGCCGCCCATTGCGGATCGTCAAGACGGTAAGTAATCGCCAGAGGATCTTTGGCAACGACGTCGGGAAGAATCTCAAAATCCTTTGCCATGCCTTTGAATGCGATGCGTTCATAGGCTAGCTGCGTGACATCGGCGGTAATGGCCGCGCAGTTGCGGGTGATAAACGCCGCTTCCATCTCGCCTTCTTCCTGAAAGGAAAACGGCAGCCACTCGATCTTTTCGCGCTTCATGTACCCTTGTAATTCGATCTCGATCTCCGTGCCGCCGAGGAAGCAGACCTTCTTTCCGGCCAGATCCTTCGGCGATTGAATGCCCATAGTCTTATTCACAAGGAAGCCTTGATAGTCGTAGAGAACGGGGCGGGAAAAGCCCAAGCCGGCGTTGGTCGAATTGATATAGTTGGGCGATCCAGTGGCGAGTAGTGCTATCTGGCCGGATTTGAGCGCCCTCAGTGCATCCTGCTCGTCGCGAAACGGTTTTACCACGAGCTTGCCATTCGGTCCCAGAACCGCAACCGCAACGGCCTTGCAGAGATCCAGATCGAATGCTCCGTGATTGCCATGCGCGTCTTGCGTGGAGTATTCGGGTTCTTCGGTATCGATGCCGCATGTCAGCGCGCCATCCGTTCTAACCTTGTCCAGAGTTGTTCCTGCGCTGGCTGGTGCGGCGCAGATCATAATTGCGGTAATAAAAAAAACAATAAGCGCGAAAACCCTGCCCATGCGGTTGATCTTCCTTGAAAATATTTTGAAATGCGTTGCTCTGAGAGTGAAGCGGCAAGTGGAATTCGCGTCCACTCGCCGCTAAATCAAGCTAAAAGAATCCTTAGTTCGATGGCCAAGTACCAGAGGTCGGCAGACCGGGGTTGGAGCTGGGACGAGGATTAAAGTCCGCCGGAGCCGGATCGATAACTTTACCGGTTGTCAAATTCACATCCGTGGGAACGATGCCCAGAACGCGGCAGCCCACACCTGAAAAGTGTGGCAAGCTGGTAACCTGTGCCGCCGGTATCTCAGCATAGCTGCCGGGCAGCAGCGGCGCGGTTCCAGAGAGGCGTGCGTTGTCGAATGCGGAGAAAAGATTGCCGACATTCGGCGTGTTGCCGTCGCTGGGGCCAAGATACAGTTGCGGCGTTCCCTGGGGTGTTTTGTAAGTCTTTGCGCCCAACTCGCGCGCGGCGTCTTCGTCGGGAAGAATCGCAAGTGGAGTCAGATTGAAGAGTTGGTCTATGAACTTGATTACAGACCCGTGCTCTGTGGGTTCATGAGAGACAGTGTGAACGGAGGAGTAAGGTGAAAGCACAATGGTGGGAATGCGCGGTCCCTGATCCAGGGCGGTGCCGCTCGGGTCCCAGGAACGAATCGATGGCTGGGTGTGGTCGTAGAGGCCATCGCTTTCATCGTAGGTGATGATGATGACACTCTCCGGCCAGTACTTGCTGCTGGCAATGGCGTTGATCTCGTCGGCCAAAAGAGCCTCGCTGATTTGCGCATCGGAGTAGCCTGGGTGGTCGTCGTTACCGGCAAAATCGGCTTCAACCGCCTTGCTTGGCGAGCGTGGCGTAAGGCCGTCCAGATTGCCATAACCGCCGCGAACGTAAAAAACTCCGCCGGTTCCGGGAAGCTCCAGGTTAGAAACAGCCGAAAAGAAGTCGCCGAGACCCTTCAGGTGGGCCTTGGTCTCTCGAGGATTGTTGGCCTCATAGCCGAAGTACTGTGGCGCGTCGTGGTGAGCAATGTAGCTGGTGTGGGTAGCCGTGGTGGAGGGATCGATCGATTCGTGATCGTAGCCTTCTTGGTACCACGCCCAATTCACCGGTTTGGAATTCGATCCCGCGATCGTCTTGATGTCGTTTTGCACATCCAGAAGGTCGAATGCGGGGTCCAGATCGTAGTCCGTGATGTTCTCAATCTGG
This sequence comes from Occallatibacter sp., assembly GCA_050014335.1. GTDB lineage: Bacteria > Acidobacteriota > Terriglobia > Terriglobales > Acidobacteriaceae > Telmatobacter. Next base: position 5,586 of record JBEKDN010000038.1, read on the forward strand.
TTGCCCATGAAGGTCAGCGGCAGAGTGGCGAAAGTAAGGTTGGAACTGGGGTTCGTCGTTCCCGGAGCGCCGCTTTCCGTAGGTTGTTGCTGGCTCGGAGGAGTGAAAACGTCCAGCGCCGATCCCCAGAATGGCTGCGGATCGCCAGTCACCGGAAGTGCGGCGTTGGTGGTGTTGATGTTGTTACCCAATCCAGGATGCTTGATCCACTGCGTAACACCCGACTGGCCGGCAATCATCGCGATCGCATTGGGAGTCGAGGGTCCGATGACTGTATCGAAAAAGTTGTCGAAAAGTGTGAAGCGATCGGCGTAATTCCACAGGAACGGGGCCGTATCGCAATCCACGTGGCTGACCACCAACTCACCTTTTTGCTTCTGCGCCAGGGTTGGGGCCGGTCCCGTGTAGGTCGTTCCATCGGCGCTCAGTGTGCCGCTCAGACCTTCCTCGGTAAAGGCGTAGCGATCATTCAGAGCAACGTTGCTTGCATTCAGATCCAGCTTGGCGTCGATAGCGGAGTGGCCGTGATTGACCGAGTCTGTGTCCTCTGGATAAAGCAGCACCGTTTTGCTGTTTACATCGGTGACTGTTTGGGGGATCTTGAAGGGCGAAATCATGCTCACCGTGCCGTCGGTATTGACGATCGGCTGCTGGAAGCCGGCGGTCTGTCCGGCTGGCTGAGAGAAGAGGCCGTTTGCGCCGGGATAGGTTCCAAAGTAAAAGTCGAAAGATCGATTCTCCTGGAAGAGAACAAAAACCCACTTGATGTGCTTCTGCAGCAGAGCGAGTTTCTGAGCCTGGGTGAGCACGGGCTCGCTCTCCAGGGCCAGGGTGTGAACGGCAACCTCGGCGCTCGATCTTGGCGCAACTTCAATCAGTTTTGCCGGTTTAACAGCGGGTGCGCCGGGGGCTGTTTCGGCTGTCATAGCCAGTGGCTGCAAAATCAATGCAGCCGTCATCACGGAGACGCAAATGGTCTTGGACCATTCATTGCAATGCATGTTTACCTCCCAAGATTTGGATAGCTTGTACAAGAGCGGTTTAGCCGGTCGATTTCAATTGCGTTGCGGACGCAGGGCAGCCGGCAAGAAGAGGAACTCAACTAACCAATAGCAGCCGCTTGTGAATTAGTTTTTGCGCTAAGGTAAACAGTTGGTAAAGAGATTGTGAACGAAGACAGGAGGGCTTCTCGAATAGAAAAACGAACAATCTCTTATGAAAATTCACTAACTGCTTTATTTCTATCTTTCTTTCCGCAAGTTTGCATTTAGAGGTGGACTCGTCCCGTCTCAGAGAACAACAACGATCCAAACGACCATTAATTCACTTGCGCCGGCTTACCGAGGCGCTCGGTCACCATCGCATAGAAAGCCCGAAGATCTTCCTCCTCGCCAACGGTCAGACGGCGGTACACCTTCATCAAAGGGAAGAGCCGCGAGCCTCGCAGATCGATGGCCGGAACCGCGATATTGCCGCCGGGATATTGTGTCATCTCCCAGTTCCCGGCATAGCGTCGCCGCAGTACCTCGCCCAGGTAGCTGCCCCACAGCCGCACCTCGAACTCCAGATCAAGCTCCGGACTCTCGCCTACAAGCACAAGAATCTCATCCAGCGCATCGATGGACTCAGAAGTAAAATCCAGCTCCTGTTTGAACTCATTGCGAGCCCGCTGGGCCGCAGCCCGCGCATAGCCCTCCATCATCGCCCCCAGGTCGGGAAAAGGCGTCGATTCCAGCCGTTTGCGCAGATCGGTCGAGTCTCTCATCTAGTCACAAAAGTATCAGCCTTGGCCGCTCCGGTAAATAACCGGGCAGTAGCCTGGGAGTGGAAAACCGGTGCCGATCTCTGGGCAATCGCATTTGAAAATACAAGCGCCTGAGCAACCTTGCCATTCCTCCGCTAACCCGCGAATGCCGATTTGCTCAATCGCACCCCGCGCAGCCTGCCCAACAGCCGCACCTCTTTCAAACGCGCAATATTATTTGCTGGATTTTTGCGGATAATTACCGCCTGTTGGTAGATCCTATCAATAGGGAAGAGAGATCCCGCCATGACCAAAAACTCATTTTCAACCCGTATCCCATCCTTCCAACGATACCCATTTCCTTCGCCTAGTTTCGCCGTTTCTTCTCCAAAAAATCCGCTACCCCCCACCCCCCCTACCCTGTGGAGCCGGTTTTTTGCTCGCCAATTTCCAGTAACAAGCTTTATATCAATGACTTGTATTTTAAGCCTATTTACCAATCAGTAACTGTAAACCGCCCATTTTGCCCCCTTTTTGACCTCAAAAATCGCACTTTTCGTCCAAAACGCTCGCCTTTTTACCACTTTTCTCAACCGTTTCTACCGGTCTCGTTCCGACTCAAGCCTCTTCAAGAGCCCTGACATTGCTCCATCGAATCCCCGTGCTCAAACTTCAAATGGATTTGGCACTGGTGCCGATCTGCCGTGCCATAGCGCCTCGCCACAGGCTTGTGGCAGACTAAAAGCAGTCGCGGAGGTTTCCCGTTGAAGACGATCAAGTTTTTTATTCTGGCCATCCTGTTGGCCCTCGGAGTTGGCCCGGCGTTTTCCGCTGGGCGCGATATCTATCCTGATCCGGCGCAGGCCAATGCCGATTTGGCCACAGCTCTCAAAACCGCTGCCAGCACTCACAAGCGCATATTGCTCGACTTTGGCGGCAACTGGTGCGGCGACTGCCAGATGCTCGATCTCTACTTCCATGACGCCACCAACCTGCCGATTCTAGAAGCGAATTTCGTGCTGGTTCATGTGAACATCGGAAAGATGGATGCCAATCTCGACCTCGCGGAGCGGTTTGAGATTCCGCTGAACAAAGGCGTTCCCGCTGTGGCCGTCCTTGATGACCACGGCAAGCTCCTCTATAGCCAGAAGAGCGGCGAATTTGAAGCCATGCGGCGCATGGAAACTTCCGCAGTCACCCATTTTCTGTTGCAATGGAAGCCCAATATACCGACTGTTCCGCGGTGATGATCAATTGCTGAGCATTTGGTTCAACGGGAATTACATCATGCGACCGCAGGAGCCTTCATGAACTCCAGAGCGCGGCTTAGATAGCCTTTCAACTCCCGGCGGTGAACCACCGCGTCCAGGAATCCCTTTTCCAGCAGGAACTCCGCGCGCTGAAAGCCCTCCGGTAGTTTTTGCCGGATGGTCTGCTCGATCACTCTAGGGCCGGCAAAGCCAATCAGCGCCCCTGGCTCAGCGATATTCAAATCGCCCAGCATGGCAAAGCTGGCCGTAACTCCGCCAGTGGTTGGATCGGTCAGGACGCAGATGTAGGGAACCTTTGCGTCGTCCAACTGCGCCAGAGTGGTGGAGATCTTGGCCATCTGCATCAAGCTGACCACGCCTTCCATCATGCGTGCGCCGCCTGAAGCGGCAACAACAATCAGCGGCATCCGGCGCAGTCTGGCCCGGTCCACTGCGCGGGCAATCGTCTCGCCCACCACGGCGCCCATGGAGCCGCCGATAAAGCCGTATTCCATGGCGCTGATCACCACCTCATACGGCCCTATCCGGCCCACCGCATTCAAGATGGCGTCGTCGAGCCCGGTAGCCTCCCGCGCCGCGCTCAGCCGTTTTTTATAGGCTTTCACGTCGGCAAAATTCAGCGGGTCTGTGGAGCGCAGACCGCCGTCCACCAACTCATATCCCGGTTCAAGCAGCAAGCTGATGCGTTGTCGAGCGCCAATCTTGAAGTGATGCTGGCACTTGGGACAGACGTTCAAATTTGCCAGCAGGTCCGCCTTCCAGATCACCCCGCGGCAACCCACACACTTGATCCACAGCCCCTCGGTCTGCACCCGCGACTTGGCCGCTTCCACGGCACTCTTGGGGCCTGGACCGTACTCGCCACCTTCACGCTTGAACCAGGACATTCGGCCTCTCTATGCAACCAGCAGTTCATAGTTTACAAGTAATCGTTCGCAGTCAGAATTCAATCCCTCGCTGTGCCAGAATCCCTTTGGAATAAGCATGCTTCACTTCGCGCATCTCGGTCACTGTGTCGGCCAACTCCACCAGTAGCGGATGAGCGTTGCGACCTGTCAGAATCACATGCACCATCTCGGGTCGCCCGCCCAGGGCCTCCGCCACCATTGCCGCATCAAGCATTCCATAGCCGATCGCGTAGTTGATCTCATCCAGCACCACCATATCCCATTCGCCGCTGTAGATTGCCTCTCGCGCCTCAGCCCAGGCAGCTTCCACCAGCCGAATGTCTTCCACGTCGGTCTCCGCGCCGCCAACCTTCACAAAACCTCGGCCCATCTGTCTCATCACAAAGTTCTGTCCGAAGGCCTCTACCGCGTCCAACTCGCCATAATGCCACGAGCCTTTGAGGAACTGAAGCATCAGCACTCGCATCCCATTCCCCACCGCGCGCAAAGCCGTGCCCATCGCGGCAGTCGTCTTGCCTTTGCCGGGGCCGGTGTTGATCAGAATCAATCCTCGTCGGGAATCGTTCATGGTACTCAGTGGCCGGCGTGATATGGATGGCCAGTCAAGATTGTAAATGCACGGTAGATCTGTTCCGCCATCACCAGCCGCGCCAGCGCATGAGCCAGCGTCATCGGCCCCAGTGACAGCAGCAGCCCGGCCCGCTTTCGTGCCGCCTCGCTCCAACCGTTTGCCGGCCCAATAGCAAAGACGATCTGCTGTGATCCCTCGTCGCGCCTCGTTCCCAGCCAGGCCGCAAAACTCTCGGAACTCATCTGCCGCCCGCGGCTATCCAGCAGCACCGCCATAGCCGGCGTGCGTCCCTCCAACCGCTCGAGCCACTCCAGCATAGTCTCTTCGCTGCGGAAGGCCTCGCTCCGGCATTTTGCAAAAGCCGCGCAGCGCTTCAGGTAGGCTCCGGTCAGAGCGTCCACCTCGTCCTTCGAGCCGGGTCGTGCACCGATATGTGCCAGAATCAGATTCATCTCTCGGATGAGTCACCGCCGAGTCCAATCTACCACCATGGTGCCGGTTCACGCGCAAACATCCCTCTTGACAAACTTGCGATATCTACATGGCTAAAAATGGCCTTGTGCGCAAAATTCTAAAAGCGATTGTAATTATCCATTTTCAGGATTTCTTACAAAATCAATACATTTTTTCATAGAAATATCCTGGTGGACCCATGTTACCGGTATCATCAACTCTTTTATTTTCAATCAGTCCCAGCAATATTTCACTTTCTGTGAAAATGGCAATCGACATGCTACCTCCACCAGAACAAGTAGTGCCTAGCGTTCTTGTACCGGGCCCGCCCTCACCCCGGCTGAGACATCCAAGCAGGAACCAGAATCGCAGTTTTCCGGCAATTAGGAAACGCACATGCACCCAAGGAAATTGGCAAATTTTCTCATCGAGGATGGAAACCCTATGAAGCATTGGACCGAACAGCTTAAGCGTCTCGCCAGCCCGAAGTGGCTGGTTCTGGCCCTCCTGGTCATCTTTGCGCCACTCGTTCTTGCCCAGGAAACCACAGGCGGCCTTCAGGGAACAGTCAAGGATCCCTCTGGCGCGGTAGTCCCCAACGCCCAGGTGGTCGTCACCGGATCGACCCTGGTCGGTTCCAAGCAGGTCGTAACCGACTCCAGCGGCTACTACCGCTTCTCCAATCTTCCGCCGGGCAGCTATACCATGACCGTGACGGCGCAGGGCTTTGAAACCCTCAAGCGCTCCGGGCTGGTTCTTGAAGTCGGCCATCTTCCGACAGTTGAGCTCACTCTCAAGCTTGGCGAGGTCAAGACGGTTGTCGAGGTCAATACGGAAGCTCCGTTGATTGACGAGACATCCAATACCACTTTGACCAATATCCCGGAAGCAGAGTTGAAAAACTCTCCCCACGGCATCTCCTTCCAGTCGGTGATTCAGTTTGCCCCCATGGCTCGCAATGAGCCTCTTGCCGGTTATTCGGTTAACGGTCAGGGTTCGGGTGGTAGCGGCGGCTCCATGCCTGGTAGTAGTGGCAATGGCAATGCCTTCGGTTACTCCATCGGCGGCGCGGCCGATTCCGAATCCAGCTACCTGGTAGAAGGCCAGGATACGGAGAATATCTCCGGCGGCTACTCCAAAGCCAACGTCCCCATGGATTTCATCCAGGAAGTCGAAATGAAGACTTCGGGCGTTGCTGCCGAGTATGGTGGCGCGCTAGGCGGCGTGGTCAACGTCATCATGAAGAAGGGCAGCAACGACTTCCATGGCGAGATCTTCTCGACCTATGAGTCTTCCGGAACGGACGGAAATCAGGTTAACGGATTCCTCCGCTACGATCCAACGCTGAGTGGCACTAATTCCGGTGGCGTGCGTCTGGACCCTAATTTCCAAATCTATCAAGCGAAGCCCGATCACTTCCGTGACGTACAGCCCGGTGTCGTCGTTGGTGGCCCGATCTTGAAGGACCGTTTATGGTTCATCGCGGGCTTCAATCCGTTGTATACCTCCCGTGCCAGAACAGTGAACTTCTCCAATAGCGCCAATGCCTCCAACGCCAGCGCCGGCAGCCAATACTTCACTCATGACCGACAGACCTACTATGGGTACGGCAGGATTGATGCAGCGGTAACGCAAAAGATCCGCGTCTTTGGTTCCTGGCTCTCCCAATACTCACGCGGGACTGGAAACAACCTCCCCGTCGGGGATCCGATAGCGTCGCAGTCGACTTTTCTGAATACTTACATTAACCAGCCCCTATCTGCTTATTCACATGGATTGGGTTCGTCGGCTCCCAACGCGACCTATAACGTTGGCGCCGATATCACTCTGACCCAGAAGTTTGTGGCTACCACGCGCTTTGGCTACTTTTTTGACAACTATCACGATTTTGGCTGGCCTACCACAACACCGGATCTTGTTTGGCTGGGTTCATCCGTGGGTGCCTGCGAAAATGTCGTTGGTGTCACTGCCCAACCCACAAACTGCTCCGATCCCTCTTCGCCGGATTACACGCCGCAGTATCTCCTTCCTGACGCTCTAGCGCAGGCTGGTGGCACCAACACACAACCGTACGATTCTAGTTACACACTTTTCGATGCCGACAAACACTACCAATTCAACCAGGATTTTGCGTATTTCAAGAGCGGTTGGTTTGGGACACACAACTTCAAATTTGGCTATCAACTCAACCACTTGGTCAATGTAATCAATCAGAACGGCAACGTACCTCAGGCGTTTGTATGGTCTGGAAGCTCAAACAGCTATTTCCCATTCACCCAGGCGGGCGGAGCTGCTTGTGGTACGCTTTCAACCGAATGGCAGACCCCAGACCCGAAGAATCCTGGTCAATTCATTCCTGGCCCATGCGCCGGCGAATACGGCTACTTGACCATTCAGGACTTTGCGACCATTCTGGCCACGCCGACCGGACAGGCTACGCCGGCCAGTGACTGGAACCACGCTTTCTACGTGCAGGATTCTTGGACCGTTGGGCACGGACTGACTCTGGATCTCGGCCTCCGCATTGAGAAAGAAACTCTTCCCGCTCCAGGCGGGATCAAGGTCAGCGCCATCGACTTTCCCTGGAGCGACAAGATCGAGCCTCGCCTGGGCGCTGCATGGGATCCAACCGGCAAAGGCAAGATGAAGCTCTTCGGTAGTTATGGCGTCATCAACGACGTTATGAAGTTGTTGCTGGCCCAGACTTCATGGGGTGCCCAAGCGTATGAAGACTGCTCGTACCCTCTTGGTCCGGACAATACAACTGGAGGAACCTTCAACGCTGCCGATTACAACATGGACATTGTCTTCAAGAATAATCGCGCTTGCCCAACTGCTTCGCCGACCACTGGAGCCAACTTCTCCAATGGCATCCCGGAATCGCTGGTTGATCAGGGAACCGGAACGCAGTTGATCGAAAATGTGAACTTCCGCCCATGGGAGCCGGTTGCACCCAACGTGAAGCCCTATCGCCAGCATGAGTATGTTCTCGGTGCGGATTACCAGATTACTCCGAGTTTGGCCTTTGAGGCTCGTTATGATCGTCGCCGTCTTGACCATGTCATCGAGGATGCATCACTCTCAGACAAGGTGTGGGGCGAGATCTACTCAGTTGTTAATCCCGGCGAGGGCGTGAACTCGACAGTTGACGGTTATGCCACATTCCTTGAATCACTCGGTCAGGGTTTTGGCCTTACTGGGGAAGGATACGCATTCAGCGATACTACCGACTGGGGTGCCGGCGCAGCCTTCGGTACCTGCCCAAGCTGCCCAGCGATGCCCAAGGCTATCCGCAATTACGACGGCTTGGAATTCCGGCTGACTATGGCTCCCACCAAGGGCATCACAGGAATGCTCAGTTATACCTATAGCAGCCTCTGGGGCAACTATGCGGGCCTGACCACCACCGACCAGACAGACGGCGGCATCACGGGACGCAACTCTCCTGATACCACTCGCTCCTTTGACGAGCCGTTCTACTACTTCGGCGCAAATGGCAAGTCAAATGCTGGGCCTCTGCCGACCGACCGACCGAATGCAATTAAGACTAACCTAGCCTACACTCTCCCCTGGAAGCGCAACTCTGCAAGTTTTGGTCTCTTCCAGCAGTTCCTTCAAGGCAGCCCGGTGAGTTCGTGGATTGACTTGGCACATGGTGCGTCGAATACCTCGCCTTACGAGGCGACTTATATCTATGGCCGTGGCAACTGGGTTAACATGACTACAGACTCTTCTGGAAATATAACGCTTGGCACACCGGCTGCTCGCCGAACACCGTGGTTCACCCAAACCGATTTCAACCTGGGAGATGAGTTCAAAACTGGCGAACACCAAGCGATTCGCTTTGAAGCGACTGCTCTCAACCTGCTCAATCAACGGGCTGTAACTGCGTATTGGGCCGGTATGGACTCGATGAATTTTTCTACTCCTATCGCTCCTGGCGGATACAATTTGTATGCGGGAGCACCGCTGTATCAAGCTCTTGAAGGCGGCTATGATCCGACCTCGCTGATCAATCCAGACGGAGTGGTCAAGAACTCCCAGTACGGTCAGCCGTACCTCTATCAAATCTCGCGTAGCATACGCTTCGGTTTGCGCTACACCTTCTAACCCCTTTCGGCTTCTAGGCCGCAAGAACACCACAAAGGGCGCCCATCACGGGTGCCCTTTGTGTCAGTACTTACCTCGCAATTCTGCTCTCAGTATCGAGCCGGACGTCCCAAGTAAGCCATCGCAGCGCATCTACGCCAGAGACTCCATGAGATAAATCTCCGTATAGTCCAGATAATTTTGCGCGTATTCCAGAATCAGCGTCCGGTCCTTGTCGCCAAGTTCGCGGCGGCATTTGGCTGGAACGCCAGCCCAAAGCGTTCTGGGCGGCACAACCGTTCCCTCCGGAACCAAAGCCCCGGCAGCGATAATCGAGCCCTCGCCGACCCGGCAACCGTTCAGCACCACCGCGCCAATGCCGATAAGTACCGCGTCTTCCACCACGCAGCCATGCACCGTGGCATTGTGCCCGATCGTCACCCAATCGCCTACGATCACCTGATAGAGATTCCGCTGGCCATGCAGAACGGCGCAATCCTGCACATTCGATTTCGCGCCAACATGGATCGCATTCACGTCGCCGCGCAGCACGGCGTTCATCCATACTGAGGAATGCTCGCCCAGCGTCACGTCGCCAATCAGTTGCGCTGACGGGTCAATGTAGCAACCGGCGGAGATCTCCGGTAACTTCCCTTGATATTTGCGAATCACAATCTCGTGCCTCAATGCCAAGTTTAGGGCATGACGCGCCAGTCGGCCATACAAGCGCCCGAACAAGGCCTTCGACCGGCGAGAGAAAAGATGCTGCCCAAACCGAAAAACGCAGCCTTCCAGAAACCACTATCCGGAATTTTGTTTCGCCAGAGGAGATTTTTCTCGGATTGACCGTCATCACTTCACCACAAGCCCAAGATTTCCCGTATCATAAGAGCAGCCCCATGGCAGGTTTGGAGGTGGGATTCTTTGGCGGAAGTTCGAGTACAAGAAGGCGAACCGCTTGAAAATGCGTTACGCCGGTTTAAGCGGAAGGTTCAGCAGGAAGACATCATCAAGGAAGTCAAGCGTCACTCCTACTACCTGAAGCCGGGCGAGAAGAAGCGCGTTAAGGCTGCTTTGGCGCGCAAGCGCAATCGCAAGAAGGCTCGCAAAGAGGCTGACTAGTTACAAAACCTGTCGCGGCATGCGCCGTCCTTCTCCCTTGCGAGATTCGGCCAGAAAAAAATTAAAGTCCCAAGATGAAACGGGGCGGCCTGTCGCGACACTATCCTTTAACTTTCAATGGTTTCACGCACGAATAGCGTGATAGTGTTAACTCAGTCTTCCCGGAACTCGGGCAGACAATTGTATACGCCGCTAAGTTCAGAGCGGCCCGGGCCCTTGTTGTTAACCACAGCACGAAGACAGGGAAACGGGACCGGCAAGCTCCTCGAGATCATGGCCGATTTCAACGTTATTCCCTCCTTTGGGGAAGCCGGTCATGGACTTTATCGACAGAGTTCTGAAGTGTTTCGATTGCGGTGCGGAGTTCGTCTTTACCGCGGGCGAGCAGTTGTTCTTTCACGACAAAGAGTTCAAGAACGATCCCAAGCATTGCAAACAATGCAAGGCCAAGCGAGTCCGCGGCGGCTCAAGGGTTCGCCCCGAGACGCGGACCAACTGCTCACAATGCGGTGAGGCCACAACAGTCCCATTCAAGCCTACCCAAGGCAGGCCCGTCCTTTGCCGCTCCTGCTTTCAGCAAGTGAAGAAGTCCTCTCCCACCTCTCAAGTCGGGCCTGAGCCGCTGGCTACCTCAGAGCGGAACTGAACAGCAAATCACCCCTGAATTCCGACGGGAAACCGGCGGCACGCACCAACGTAGCCAGTTGCGCCCAATGGCGCTGGCTATGGAAGAGCGCATGTGCGGCAACCTTGCGCCGTGAGATTGTTCGCGCTTCCGCCGGAATCCACGGAAGGTCCAGCGTCATCGCTTGCTCCCAATCGAGCGACTGGTCGTTCAGCAGCGAGCGGAAAATCTGAACCGCCTTGATGTGCAGCTCATAAAATGCCTCCAGGGAACCTGCCGGCATAGCTTCTTTAGCCAGAACGGGCAAGCTGGCGATGCGCTGACCCCAACGCAGTTCTACTCACCAAATATGGCCGGCCAAGGCCAGAACGCTGGCCGCTCCGCCAATGCTGCAAGGCAGCTCCAGCATATCCGGATTGGCATCCAGGTGCCCCTTCCAAAACCTGGAAGATCCCTCGCTCCAAATCAGAATCTCTTCCAAGGTAATTGCAGGCGTCATGGTTTCCTCCTGAGTGCGCGATAACCGATGTCTCGCCGATAATAAATACCGTCAAAATGTATCCGCGCCATCGCCTCATAGGCACGAGCCAGAGCATCCTCCAGTGTGGATGCGGCCGCAGTAACCCCCAGCACGCGTCCACCTCCGGTAAGAACTTGACCATCTAATCTCGAAGAGCCGGAATGAAAAATCTCGACCCCCGGCACTCGGGCCGCATCTTCCAGCCCAGAGATCGGCAACCCAGTTTTGTAGCTTCCTGGATAGCCGGACGAACTGGCCACGACGCACGCCGATGCTCCTTTGCTCCAGCGCAGTTCGGTCTCGTCGAGCCGCCCGTTGGTGCAGGATTCCAAAGCGTCCACGAGATCGCTTTCCATACGCAGAAGAATGGCCTGTGTCTCTGGGTCGCCGAAACGCGCGTTGAACTCCAGCACCTGTGGTCCGCGCGCCGTCATCATCAGTCCGCAATAAAGCACACCGGTAAACGGGGTTCCTTCCTCGGCCATGCCGTGGACCGTAGGCTCGGCAATGTGACGCAAAATCCATTCCGTCATTGCCGGATCAAGCATCGCATCGGTCGAGTAGACTCCCATACCGCCGGTATTCGGTCCAGTGTCGCCTTCGCCGATGCGCTTGTGATCCTGCGCCGGAACCAGCGGCGCCACATGCTTGCCGTCAGTCAGGCAAAGAAAACTGATCTCGTCGCCTTCCAAAAACTCTTCGAGAATCACATGTGGTTCCGCCACACCCAACAGCGCGCCGGAGAAAATTCCCTGCGCCGCCTCAATGGCAGTCTGTCGTGTTTCGCAGATAATCACGCCTTTGCCTGCATGCAGCCCATCGGCTTTCACCACCACCGGCGCGTGAAAAAACTCGATAGCCTTTTCAACCTCGACCACGCTCGTGCAAACCGCGTAATTCGCGGTCGGTATCTTATGCCGCTGCAAGAAGCGCTTGGCAAAACCCTTGCTGGTCTCCAGCATTGCCGCAGCCCGCGTTGGCCCAAAGACCTGAAAACCGCGCTCCTGGAGCGCGTCCACAACGCCGAGCGAAAGCGGCAGCTCAGGCCCCACAATAATCAACCCCGGCTGCTCGGCCTCGGCCAGACGAACCATCGCGTCAACGTCTCGCAGCTCCACTGGAACGCAGCGCGCAATCTCGGCCATACCGCCATTTCCCGGCGCACACACCACCTCCGTAACACGGCGGCTGCGCTTCACCGCCCAGGTCAGCGCATGCTCCCGGCCACCTGACCCCAAAATCAAAACTTTCATCGTTCTGTCCCTGCTCTTTCTCGCATCCAAAAAGACTCTGAAAGGTTATCTGAGCAAACCAGCGTTGGGAAGTCAAACCGGAAGCAAAATAACAGAAAACTTGCCGATTCGGTCATGCGTCCAGATGTGCGCGAATAATCAGAATGCAGACGTAACGATCCATCCATGCTGCTTTTTCCGGCGCTATCTTGCGAAACTCCTCAGTCACATTGGGTTCGTCAACCTCCTCGATGCGCAAACCATCCGCTGCAATGGCATTGACATAAGCCGAGAAGCGCGGCACTGCGTGCTCCAGAATCACATCTTCCTTCCAAGGCGAAGGATAGCGATACGGTGCTGTTTGCTGATAGCGAAGTCGTATCCCCATCCCCAATCTCGTTCCGAAGAATCGCAAAGCGAAAAGGATGAGGAACTGAAATCACCAGATCACCTCTGCCAACCAGCAAGCTGCGAAGTATCATCACCGTTCCCGCAATGTTCGCCGAATACATGAGCGCCTGAAAGCATACGATAAGATCGTACTTCCGCGAGGCCACTTCTGGGAGAGTGTCAAGCGTTTCAAAGCTTCCCACGCTAAACGAAAGCGTCGGACTAGCAGCGTGGTCCGCCCAATTCTGCGCAAACCCTCTGCAGGGGTCAACGCCCACCACAGACGCCGCGCCGTGCTCCGCAAAATATCGCGCCTTGTCACCTGTGCCGCAACCCACATCCAGCACGTGCTTGGCCTGAAAGATTCGCCACATTCTGAGTTGAGCGGGCCATTCAATCATGCGATCCGCGGATACCTGTCGTGAATTCGCGTAGACCTGAGCCAACGCATCCCAGGGTTGCGCAGACGCCTGTATTCTGGGCTCACTCTGCATAAAAAGAGTGTAGAATGCCCGGCAGCGAAAGGCCGCTCACTTTCCGCTCACTTTCCGTCCCCTATACTAAGGCAGGGTGTGCCGTCCTCTCAAGATGGGTGGCGCAGCAGGTCAACCGCCATGGTCCAACTTCGCATCAAACCGTACTTCCAGCAGATGGCCGAGAAGGCTCGCCGTCAACAGCAATTGAGCGTCTACTGGCGCAATCAAGTCTTTGGGCTAGTGCTTGTTGCAGCGGCTATCCTGATCATGTGGCTACTGCGCACCAACTCCAAGTGGATCTTTCCCCCAGGCTGGTGGCGGCCCTGAGCACACTTCCACCAGATACCCCCGCGTCGTTTGCGGTCCTGCTCCTAGGCCCTACCGGCAGCGGTAAGACGGCGCTTTCGCTTTCACTCGGCGAACAATTCAATGGTGAGATCGTCAGTTGCGATTCCGTCGCCGTCTATCGCGGGATGGATCTTGGGACCGCGAAACCGACCGGCAAAGAACGGGCGCGCCTGCCGCATCACCTCGTCGACGTTGCCGACCCTGACCAGCCCTTTACCGCAGGTGAGTATAGCCGCCAGGCGCGCGTCGCGCTCAAAGAGATTGCCGGCCGTGGCCATCTTCCCATCGTCACTGGCGGTACCGGCCTCTACCTGAGATCTCTCACTGAAGGCCTCTTTGCGGCGCCAGAGCGCCAGAATGAACTGCGCGCTCGGCTTCAAACCAGCCTCCAGCGCCACGGAGAAACCTGGCTGCACCGCCTACTCGCGCGACTCGACCCGGCCTCCGCCGCGCGCATTCACGCCAACGACGCACCCAAGCTCATTCGCGCCATTGAAGTCTGTCTTGCCGTGCACCGTCCGCTCTCTGACGTGCTGGCAAATCAGCAGGAAGCCCGCAATCCGCTCACAGGCTTTCGCCTACTCCGCGTTGGCCTCAATCCGCCGCGTCAGGCTCTATACGACCGGCTTAATCAGCGCGCTACCGCGATGTTTGCCGCAGGCCTCGTCGAGGAAACTCGTGGTCTGCTTGACCGGTACGGCCCTGTGAAGGCTCTCGACTCCCTCGGCTACCGCCAAGCGTTGACTGTCCTCAATGGCCAAGACAATCTGCCGCACGCAGTGGAAGCTGCCCAACAAGGTCATCGAAACTACGCTAAACGCCAATTGACCTGGTTCCGGCGAGAGCCCGAGGTCCATTGGATCGAAAGCTTTGGCGACGACCCGCGGACGCAGCGAGCCGCAGTCGAACTGGTACTGAACCGCATCTATTAAACTAGGCCGTGGGATGCGGCGTCCCTGAATGGAGTCTCCCTTGACTGAGAATATTGCGGCAGAAGCAATCTACGACGTAGCAATCATAGGTGGCGGCCCTGCCGGCTACACGGCGGCTATACGCGGTGCGGAGTACGGCCTGAAAGTCGCCCTCATCGAGCAGTCCACCCTACTTGGAGGCACTTGTTTGCACGTCGGTTGCATCCCCACCAAGGCCCTGCTCTTCAACGCAGAAATCTGGGACCACCTCCAGTACGCCGCGGAGTTTGGCATTGAAGGCATCGACACGCCCACGCTCAACTGGGCCGCAGTCCTTCAGCGCAAAAACTCAATCGTCAGCAAGCACGCCAAGGGCCTCGACTTCCTGATGAAAAAGCACAAAATCACGCGCCTCGTAGGCTTTGCTCGACTCACGGGCCCCGCTCAGAATGGCGTCCACAAAGTTGAGATCACTAGCGGCGAGACAATTTCCCAAGTGCAGGCCAAGAACGTCATCCTGGCCACCGGCTCTGAAGCTAAGATGCTCCCCGGCCTCACTCCCGGCGATCGCATTCTCACCAACATTGAAATCCTTGCCCTCAGCCAGGTTCCCAAGTCGCTCATCGTCATCGGCGCGGGCGCGGTTGGCATGGAGTTCGGTTCCCTCTTCCGCACCTTCGGCTCCGAGGTCACCATCCTGGAATTCTTGCCCCGCGTGGTTCCGGTCGAGGACGAAGAAGTCTCCAAAGAGATCACGCGCCTCTTCAAGAAGCGCGGCATCGACGTCAATACCGGCGCAAAAGTCGAAAAAGTCGAAGAGACCGAATCAGGCGTCCGCGTAACCTTCACCGACGCTAATGGCAAGCCGCAAATCAAAAAGGCTGAGAAAGTTCTGGTTGCCGTAGGTCGCGCCGGCCGCACCGCCAACATCGGCATCGAGAAGACCAGCGTCGAGTTGGAGCGTGGCCTCATCAAGGTCAATGAAGCCCAGAAGACGGCCGAGCCCGGCGTCTTTGCCGTCGGCGACATCGTCTCCGGTCTGCCGCAACTGGCTCACGTAGGTAGCATGGCCGGAATGATTGCTGTTGCCAAGATTGCCGGCAAGCCCTACCGACCCATCCGACGCGATCGCATTCCCAGCTGCACCTACACCGAGCCGCAGATCGGGTCGGTTGGTCTCACCGAGACGCAGGCTAAAGAAAAAGTTTACGAGGTCAAGGTGGGCAAATTCCCCTTCACCGGAAACTCCAAGGCCACCATCCTTGGTAGTCACGACGGCTTTGTCAAAATCGTCTCCGATGCCAAATACGGCGAGATTTTAGGCGTCCACATCCTCGGCCCCCAAGCCACTGAACTTATCGCCGAGGCCGTAGCCGTGATGGAACTGGAAGGCACAGTGGAGGAGATGCTCTTCACCATCCACGCCCATCCAACCTTAGCCGAGTCGCTGCTCGACGCCTACGGCGCGGTAGAAGGCATGGCCATCAACGCGTAACCACCTGCGGTGGGGCGGGCGCCTTCGGCCAAGCTGTAGCTCCTGTTTTGTTCATTGACTGAATTGAATTGGCTTCGGGCTTTTGGGAGCATTGTCAGTTACGGCGCTTGTTGCGGGAATCTGCAGCGCCGTGGACTGAAGCAGATGAACGTCGCAGCCGCCTCCGTATTCGGAGCAAACCACGCGCACTTCGCGCACCAGCCGCGCTTTGGAGCCTACCGGCAGCACGTTGCCGCCGAATCGCCGCCCTTCCAAGACTGCGGACATGGGAGCAATCACCTTATCGCCTTGCAGGAATCGCGCCTTCATCGGCTTATCCGGTTCGTAGGCCAGGGTAAACAGCGCCTCGCCCGTAATCTTGCTGGTTGCAGTATAGCCGCGAAAATCGGTTTCCTTGTCCAGTTCGGCGCGCAGGCTGCCATTATATCCGCCGTGGTTCAGCGCGCTGGCATTCAGCGGTTTGCCGGTCAACATCCGGTAGGAGTCGCGGATGTGATCCCGCACGTAGAAGCCGGAGTACGGGCCTTCGACGAACCAATTGCCGCCGTAGGCGACGCTCGCCATCTCATACTGATGCGCGGCCTCGGGTTTCTTGCCTTTGGCCTCCAGCAGTTTGCCATAGAGATACCCGATCGTCATGTCGTGGTTTAGATGCCACGCGGCGCCAAGATAGTTCTCGGCCGTGGGCAGATCCCTGGACTCCAAAGCAGCCCAACCCAGCTCACTCCAGGCATTGCCGAGCATCTCTGCCCACTGGAGTGAGCGCGCATCGTCGGCCGGCAATGTAAGGGACTTCGCCTCAAACTCTTCGACCGTCTTGCGGCAGAGGGCGAGCGCTTTGGCTAGCTCTTCAGAATCCGGAGCCGGGTCCGTTTGCAAGATCGCGGCAGCCTCGCGCAACGGTTGCATCGTCGCCCGCATCTCGTCCATAAGCTCTTTGTTGACCGCGCTCAAATCCATGAAGTTCCTCGGCACGGTCTGGGCCGAAACTTGATTGGGCGGCGATATCAATACCGTTCGGTTCCAGTCTTCATACATGCCGCGCCGTAACGCAAGATACTTCTCCCAATCCGCAAGTGGGACCTTTGTTTTCTTCACAATGGTTATGCGGTCCGCCGTTAATTCTCCGTCTTTGAATCTGTATTTTGCGTGGTATTCAAACCAATCCTCAATAAGATCCACATCCTTTGGCGGAATCATTGACCAGCCTGCCGGCAGTTGCATCGAAGCGTGGTACCCGGTCGATCCCACTGAACCGAGTTCAGGATCGTCGGCAGGCTTCTTCTCCTTGACACCGGGGGCAAGCTCTCCGCCCATCGCCGGCAAAGGCGGCGAGATCCAATGCGAAGTATCGTGATCGTCCCATTGATAATACTTTTCTCGCGTGTAATCGTAAGAGAACTTGAAGGGATCTTCAATTTCTTCCACCTCGGAGACCAGAGGATTGGAAACCTCTCCGGCGTAACCCTCAGACTGCGCGACACCTTGCAGCAGCTCCTTCCACTGCGATTGCGGAAACCTCCTGAATGCCGTGCGGAATAATATTGCAACGTCTCCATCCACGGTCTGCGCGATATGCCCGGTGAATACTCCCTGGCTAGAAAGCTTACCCTCAACTTCGAGGCGAATCGAGCGCGGTGTTGGCGCATTTGCCGGGCTCCGATCCAGATAGGCAGGCTTGCCGATGGGAATTGCGAGCACCTGTTTGTCGCGCAGCGTGTCCATCAACAAGCCCACTGGCGCCACTTCTTCAGTGGAATCCATCCACAGCAGCTTGCCGCCCAGCGGAACCAGAGTAATGACGTGGTCGAATTGCGCAGGCGAGGGTGTCGCGGGGTCGAGTTCACGGCTACTGGAGATAATTACCGGCCACGCCTCGAAGCCAGCCGCCTTAAGAAGCGAAGCAAGCAGTGTGTGCTTATCCTTGCAGTCGCCATATTCGTTGGAGAGCACGTCATCGGCTGAATGCGGTTGGTAGCGGCCAATACCGAAATCGAGGCCAACATAGTGAATGTGAAGTGCTACATCGTTGAAAATCGCACGCACCTTCTCATCATCCGTATTCAACCCCTTGATTAGTGCTGCGGCCTTGGCTTGGATCGTCGGCGTGACAGTGAGGGAATCTCGCTGAAGAGAATCGTACCAGGCACCCACCAGCTCCCAACTGCTGAACGTAGTTATCTGTACAGAAGGTTTCCAATGCTTTTTGGACTTGGGCGGTGCATCTGGATCGGGGCGTTCAAGATTGGAGCTGGCCCAGTGGTAGAGCTTCCGGCCATTGGCGGTTGTCACACTCGGTTGAAGATCGGAACTCGCCACGGTAACTGATTTGTCTGCTGGCACGTCAAGATCGAGCTGCTCATCCAGAACGATGAGATCCTTCTCAAAGGAGTATTCCATCCAGAACTGGCCCGGAAACTCGGGCTTCAGCGTCCGCAGTGTCACTTGAGATTCCAGCGTATCGCCCACCCCGAGGCCTTTAACGGCCACATGTTTCTGGCGAATATCGGAATACATGGGCGCCTCGCGTGTCACATCCGCCGGCATGTCCTGGATGTTGTAAGCCGGCGTATTAACAATCGTCCCATCCGGCTTGATGACGCGCACATAGCCAATGTCCACTTGCTGATTCGAGGCGGTATAAGTGAAGACGAGCACAGCCATAGCTTTTACGCCGGAGTCGGCCATAACGCGGACCCTCGATGTTGTCTCCCGGACACCTGTTCCGTC
>JBEKDN010000039.1:0-24134 GCA_050014335.1 Occallatibacter sp.
TCGAAGCAATTCGACCGCCCCAAGCCGGTGCTGTGCAAAGAGATTGTGGAGCATCTGACGGAGCACTCATGGCCGGACAATCTGCCGGAGTTGGAGACGGCGATCAAAACATTTGTGGCCATCGGGGATCAGGCAATCTCGTTGGCGGCGATCAAGGCGGCGACTTCCTCGGCGCGCACGAATGGCCACCGCAGGCACCTGCTACTGAAAGAGGCGACCAGGGCCTCGTCCTTCCAGATTGAGCGGCAATTGATCTCAGAGGTTCTGGCCTCAACCGGCGGGAATCGAAAGCGCACGGCACTGGAACTGGGTATCAGTTATAAGGCACTGCTTTACAAACTCAAACAGATTGAAACGGAAAACCAATCTGTTTTCAGCAAGAATGGAGTTGCATTATGAGATATGGAAGTCTATTTTTTGCGGCCTGTCTTGGTTTGGCGCTGAGCTGCGGCGCGCAGGAGAAATCTACCGCCGACCAGGCAGTCGCGCAGCCTGACGCAAGCACGCCGGATGCATTGAGCGCCGTTGGTTCCCTTTTTCATAAGCAAAAGCCCAAGCCCGCGGCAACTGCGGCCACAGACACTCCCACCGCCAAAGCGTCCGCGCCGCCGACTGCCGCAACGTCCGACGGCGGAATCTATGTGATCGGTCCCTCCGATGTAATTGCCGTTACCGTCTTCAAGGAACCGACGCTTTCAAATACGCTCTTGGTGCGACCGGACGGCATGATTTCGATTCCGCTGCTGGGGGACGTGGAGGCCAGCGGCAAGACGCCGGGGCAGTTGGCGGAAGAGATTACCACCAAGCTGAAGAAGTATATTCAAGACCCGAATGTGACCGTGCTGCTGAGCGGAATGAACAGCAAGAAGGTCTACATGATGGGCGAGGTGGCCAAGATTGGGCCCGTGGATTTGATCCCCGGCATGACCCTGCTGCAGGCCATTGCCAGCGCGGGCGGATTGACGGTGTACGCCAATTCAGGAAAGATCTATATTCTGCGCAACGAGGGCGGGCAACAGCAGAAGATACCGGTGCAATACAAGCTGGCATTGAAAGGTGACAGCGCTCTCAATCTGACATTGAAAGCGGGCGACACGATTGTCGTTCCGTAGGTCTTTCTTGGTGAATGCGGGTTACATCATGCTGGCGATTTTTTTGTTTGTCAGCTCGGCGGTGGCGCAAGAGCGGACGATGGCAATCGGCTCCGGCGGGCCGGCGGCCGAGTTGCCGTTTGGCGGCACGCTGCGCTACGACCTGCATTTTGCTCAGACCGGCGAGTTCGGCGCTGGGCAGGGAAATCAAGAGTGGAGCTTTATTTCAGGAGACGCCAACTACGTCAACACTGAAAAGCTCTTGCCGTTCAGCTTGCAGTATGGCGGAGGTTATGGCCGGGTCTGGACCGGATCGGAAGCAGGAGGGAATATTTTTGAACATTTAACGCTTTCGCAGGCCTTAGTCTGGCGCAAGTGGAAGCTCGCGGCCAGCGATAGCGTCAGCGATACGTATCAGACCGCGACTGTCGGCTTTACAGGAATTCCTGGAACCGGGTCGCCGATTGGCACAACGGACTCGCCCACGCAACCCGGCCAGACGATTCTGGCCCTGAATACCCGCACCGTGACTAATTCAACGACGGTTGATTTTACAGATCAACTGGACTCGAAATACATGATCAACCTTGACGGCTCCGCGGGCGAAATGCGATTCATCGACAATAATGGCGAGAATACGGATACGCTGACGGCAGGGGCCGGAGTTACGCGCAACCTCAATCGCCTCAATTCAGTGAAAACCCAGTATTCTTTCTCTCGCTACAGCTATAGCGGCACCAGCTTTTCCACGCAGATCAGTTCGGCGACCATTGGTTTCACGCGCGAATGGAATCGCCGTTTGAAAACGATTGTCATGGTGGGCCCACAGTGGATATCGAGCTCGGGAGGCACTACGACGGGGACCGCCTCGGCCAATGTTGTTTCCGTGCCCAGTATGACGGTGTTTTCCGCGATGGCCGTTGTCGATTACCAACTGCGGCGAGGAATAGCAAGCGCTAATTATTTTCGTGGATCGACAGGTGGATCGGGGTATATGCTCGGGGCCGAGATCGATAATGCCGGCGCAAGTTATACGCAGCAATTCGGCAGGAATATAACCGTTGGCGCGACAGGATCCTATCTACGCACTGCATCGCTGGAGCAAGGCCTGGCGCCGATTGTAAACGGCAGTTGGATTGTGTTCACGCTGATGCCGATCGGCGGCATTACTAACGCCGAATTCGGGGGCGTGCAGGCCACCCGGCAAGTAGGTCGGTACCTGAGTTTTTTTGCCAACTACACGGCAATTGCACAATCATCCAGTGTGCAGGTTTCGCAACTGGCTTTCAGCGCGAATCTTCTGCAGGGAGTCAACCAGGTTATCGGATTCGGTTTCGGTTACACTCCGCGGGAGAAGCGCTTCAAGAAGTAACGGGTCAAGGAGGCTTATGCTCGGGCATCGTGATATGACAGTGCAGGACTACACCGGAATGCTCAAGCGGCGATTCTGGTTGATTGCGATCTCGGCGCTAGTGTTTCTGGCCGGAGGAGTGGGAATCAGCCGTGTTCTGACTCCGCAATATACGTCGCAGACACTGGTTCTGATCGAGCAGCAGAAGGTTCCAGAGGATTACGTGAAGCCGGTGGTCGATGAAGATCTGGGCGCGCGGCTGGCATCGATGAAGGAGCAGATTCTGAGCCGCTCGCGGATTGAGCCGATCATTGAGCGTTTCAACTTATACGCGGGAAAGCAAATCACCATGGACGATCGCGTGGATATGACGCGCAAGGCCATCGGGATCAATCCGATTCAATCGGGCGCGCGCGGGATGCCGGGCTTTTTTATTTCCTTCAAGGCACAGGATGCGCGCACGGCTCAGCAAGTGTGCGGCGAGATTACATCGCTGTTTGTGAGCGCCAATCTGAATGCGCGCGAGGAGTCGGCCGAAGGAACCACGGATTTTTTGAAGCAGCAATTGGATGAAGCCAAGAGGAGCCTGGACGACCAGGATGCCAAGCTGGCCGACTTTGAAAGAAAAAATATTGGCAAACTTCCGGGGCAGACAATTCAATTGGGTAACATGAGTCTGGCGATGGGAAGCTCAAGCGCGAGCACGCTGCAGGCGCTGACCACTCAGTTGGATGCCAACACACAGGCGGTGAATCGTCTGCAACAGGACGATACGTTTCTGGAAGCGATGATCGCGCAACAGACGCAGGAGGCGGCGCATTCCGACGGGGCAACGGGAACGTCAGACGACTCGCTCAAGGCTCAACTGAAGGAAGCGCTCAGGAGGCAAAAGGATCTAGAAGCGGAGTACACGCCCGCATACCCGGACGTGATTGCCAACAAGCGCAACATTGAAAATCTGCGAGCGTCGATTGCGCGGAACGACACTGCGCCCGCGCCGGCGAAGGAAGAGAGCGCGGCCAAGGTTCAGGACTCGCCACAGCTTCAGCAATTGAAGGCGCAACTGCGAGCCGAGAGGCAGTCAATGACGGCGGCCAAAGCGGAACAGGCTCGGCTGGAGCAGCAGATTCATGTCTATGAGGCGCAGATCGAGGCAAGCCCTCTGATCGAGGAAGAGTACAAGCAAGTGACGCGCGATCACGAGACGGCATTGCAGTTCTACAACACGCTGCTGCAGAAGATGAATGAGTCGTCCATGGCGACAGCGCTGGAACATCGCCAGGAGGGTGAGCAGTTCCGCGTAATGGATGCACCCAATCTTCCCGACGAGCCTACGTTTCCGAATCGGCGCGTCTTTGCCGGCGGAGGGTTTGCGTTGGGGCTGGGCTTTGGCTTGCTCCTTGCCGCTTTCTTTGAGTATCGCGATACGTCTTTGCGCAACGAGAGAGACATCTGGGCCTTTACCAAGCTGCCGACACTGGCCATGATCTCTCGCGTGGATGAACTGGCGCAGCGTCCGCGAAACAGGCACAGGCGCTGGAGGCTTTTTTCTCGCGCCGAAAAATCTTTTGAAAGCGCGCAAGGATAGCTATGCAGACACTAAGTCCCAACGTCCTATATGCCACCGCGGATGGTCTTGATTCGCCGAAGGAACGTGAAATATGAGCCGTATAAACGATGCTCCTCAAAGAGTCGATTTTGAACGGAAGCCGGCACATGCGGCGGGGGCCGATGAGATTGCGCAAATGCTTGCCGCACAGAGCGCGGAGGAAGCGCTCTCAGGGAACGGCGACGTGGATATCGAGAATGTTCCGCGATATCCGTGGAATCCTTCGATGGCCTCCTTTCCAACGCTTGCCGACCGTGGCGAAAGCATCGAGCAGTTTCGCGGGCTGCGCTCTCAGCTTTATAAATTCCGCGATCAGGGTCCACTGAAAACGATTCTCATTAGCAGCGGAATGCCGGCCGAAGGCAAGACCTTTGTCGCGGCAAATCTTGCAATGAGCCTGGCCCGCAATGACAACAATCGCATACTGCTGATCGACGCCGATCTGCGCCGTCCTTCGCTGCACAGCATTTTGGGCGCGCCCAAGGCGCCGGGGCTCACGGAGTATCTTGCCGGAACCGCCGAGGTGAACGACATCTTGCAGCGCCATCAGAATCCCACCATTATTGAAGCGGGGTTTGTGCGCAGCATTCCGAATCTTACTTTCATTGCCGGCGGCGCGGGAGGCGATAACGCTTCAGAGTTGGTGGCCAGCAGTCGCATCGAGGAACTGAAGGAAGCCGTTGCGCCGCACTTCGATTGGATTCTTATCGACTCTCCGCCAGTTCTCGCCTTTGCCGACGCGATCGATCTTGCGCGGGCCGCGGACGCGGTGATCCTGGTGGCGCGCGGCGCTAGCACGCCTTTCGACGTGGCGCAGCGCGCGCAAGCCGCATTCAGCAGCGCGCGCATTCTGGGCTTTGTGCTGAATGCGGTGCAGGACGCGCCCCGCAACGGTTCTTACTACTACTATTACGGACGGCCAGATGAGGAGCGCGGATTTCAGTGGAGAAAGGATAAAGGGCGATAAAGATGATCCGACTCTTCAACGTCTACTATCCGACGCGAACGCTGGTGCTGCTGCTTTGTGAAGTGCTGCTCGTCAGCGGTTCTTTTCTGCTGGCTACCGCGTGGCTCATTGGGCCTGACGACTATATCGTTCTTATGTATGAGAACGGCCTGCTGAAGATTGCCGGCATTACCGTGCTTACTCTGCTTCTTACGTATTACTTCGATTTGTATGAGCCGCGGCGCATCTCAAAAAGCTGGGAGATTTACTTTCGGCTGCTTCTGGTTCTGAGTGTTTTATCGTTTGTTCTGGCGGGACTAATCTATATTTTCCCCGATCTCGATATCGGTCCGTACGTGCTGGTTGGCGGCGTCTCTCTGTTGTCGGTTTCGCTTGTTCTGTGGCGCTCCGTGCATGAGTGGATAATTGGCCTGCCGATGTTTCGCGAACGCGTTTTCATTCTTGGTTGCGGAGCAAGGGCGCGCTCAGTGGTGGATATGCTGCGCGCCAGCCGCGATGCGGGCATGGAGGTGGTGGGGTGGAATGGCGAAGGCGAAGCGAATGGTCAACTTGATCGATTGGCCGGGGATCTTCGCGCCCTTCGCGATCAAAAGCACAGCGTTGACCGAGTGATCGTGGCGATGGAAGACCGCCGCGAATCGATGCCGGTGCGCGAACTGCTGGACCTTCGACTGCGCGGCGTAGTGATTGAGAATTGCAGCACGCTGCAGGAGCGGCTCTCAGGCAAACTGCCGCTGGATGGACTCAATCCGAGCACGCTCATCTTTACCGAAGGTTTCCGCATGAGTCCTTCGCAACAGATATTCCGGCGGCTGCTTTCGTTCACGGTCTCGTTCATTGCGCTACTGATCTGCCTGCCTTTTATTCCCTTCATTATTCTCGGCGTGCGCCTCTCTTCACCGGGCCCAATCTTTTTCAGCCAGACGCGCGTGGGGCATCGCGGGCGTCCGTTTACCGCTTACAAATTCCGGACGATGAGGAAGGACGCCGAGACACAAGGCGCCGTGTGGGCGGCCAAAGACGATCCGCGTGTGACAAAGCTCGGCAGAATCTTGAGAAATACTCGCCTCGACGAGATTCCGCAACTGTGGAACGTGCTGCGCGGAGATATGGCATTCGTGGGTCCAAGGCCAGAGCGGCCGGAGTTTGTGCAGTGGTTGAGCCACGAGATTCCCTTCTACGATCTGCGGCACATGATCCGCCCTGGAATCACAGGCTGGGCGCAGGTGCGCTATCAATATGGCGCAAGCCTGGAAGAGACCAAGCGCAAGCTTGAATACGATCTGTATTACGTGAAGCATCAGTCTATCGGTTTGGATCTTCTCGTCATGTTCGAGACTATCAAAACGATTATTCTGCGAAGGGGCGCGCAGTGAGAACAGTCTTCTGGCTGTCGATGATCGGCGTCGTTTATACCTATGCCGGATACCCCGCGGCGATCTGGATGCTGGCGCGCTTGCGGCCGCGGCCATGGATGGCGGGGCCGATCACTCCCAGTCTGAGTATCGTGCTTGCGGTGCATAACGGGGCCGCGTTGCTGCTAAGCAAGATCGAGCATTTGCTCAGTTTGGATTATCCGAACATCAAAGAGATCATCGTTGTCTCCGACGGTTCCAGCGACGGCACCGCGGAGTTGCTGGCCGGTCTACATCGTCCGCATCTAGTCACTGTGGTTCTAGAAGAACACGGCGGAAAGGCTGTGGCTGTCAATGCGGGGATGGCGAAGGCAACAGCTGAAGTGATTCTCTTTGTGGATCTGCGGCAAGAGATTGATCCGGGTGCGATTCAGCAACTAGTGAGCAACTTTGACGATGCAAAAGTCGGCTGCGTGGGCGGCGAAATGATGCTGCGCGAGGCTGGACGCGACGGCGCGACTTCTGCGGTGAGCGGGGCTTACTGGCGCTATGAAAAATGGATTAGAAATTGTGAGTCGATATTCAGTTCTTCGGTTGGACTCTCTGGATGTTTCTTCGCCATTCGCCGCGAGTTAGCGGAGCCGCTGCCAGCGGGAATCATATTAGATGATATGTATCAACCACTATCGGCGATCCGCAAGGGATACCGTGCGGTACACGATCCCAGCGCTCAGGTTTTTGATAGGTTGCCGGCGAAGATGGATGAGGAGTTTCAGCGCAAAGTGCGCACGCTGGCGGGAAATTTTCAGCTCTTCCAGTTGGCGCCGTGGACGCTGAGTCCGCGCAATCCGGTATTTTTTCAGATGGTCTCGCACAAGGTGATGCGGTTGATTGTGCCTTATCTATTGATTCTGCTGCTGACTTCAACGCTGGTGCTGGCGCGCGGATCGGCGGCTTTTGCGGTCTTTGCCGCGCTGCAAATTCTCTTTTGGGCGTTGGCGATTGCGGGTCTGCGCTTGAAGATTCCTATACTCGATCGGGTCGCCAATCCTGCTAGTTCGCTGCTGGTGCTGAAGGCTGCGGCCGTGGCCGGACTTTACAGATTTTTGTTTACGCGCGGACCGCTTTGGAAGACTTGGCGATCGAATGGCGCGGCGACCAGAGGCGCGACCGACGACGCCGAGAAGCCAACACTTGCGAAGAGTTTAACAACCGCCGGAAATGAGCGGGTGTAGAATTCCCTTGAATGATCCGCGTAGCGGAGAGGAAGGTCACGCCGTCATGAAACGTTTGAAGCTACTGTTGATTTCCATTCTTGGAGTTGCGGCCATGGTGACCGGCTATGGTTTTCACCGTCATCTGGTCAACGTGAAAGCGGCAAAGTTGGAACGCGCCGTAGCGCCGGCGCCGTACTTTCCCGCAGGCTCCATCTGGACGCAGGATGTGAGCAAATCGCCGGTAGATCCGCAGTCGGCGGCGATGATTGCATGGCTTGAAGAAGCGGGTGGATGGGGACATAACAATCGCATGCAGGTGGATACCAGTTTGCGCGTGATGCAGGCCAGCGCGAATACGCCGACAGTTCCCTTTCAAAAAGGTCCGGGATGGATCGTTGCCGATTCCGACGCCGTAACGTCGATACCGCTTCCCGCGGGTGGTGGCCTTGAAGCGCACTCCGATTACCACTGCCCGAATCCAGATGAGGATTGCCATCTCATTGTGGCTGACCGTAGCCATGGAAAACTTTACGAGGCATATCAAGCCAATTACACGGGGAGTGCGGTTACCGCAAACTTTCTTGCGGTGTGGAATCTGAATCGCGTCTATCCTCCGTCAGGACGCGGAGACCAGTGCACCAGCGCCGACGCCGCCGGCTTTCCGATTGCGGCCCTTCTTTTTAATGCGGATGAACTGGCGGCGGGTAGCATCAACCACGCCATTCGATTTGCGCTGCCCAACCCGCGGATTCGCGCGCATGTTTTTGTGCATCCGGCCACGCATGCCGGGGCTCCGCGCGGGCCAGTGACAGCGCCGCCAATGGGCGCGCGCTTCAGGCTGAAGGCGTCTTACGACTTGTCGCAACTGACGCCCGCGGCGCAAGTGGTGGCGCGCGCAATGCAGAAGTACGGCATGTTTCTGGCCGATGGCGGCAACATCGCCATTACCGCGCAGAACGATGCGGACACAAAGTCAAAATACACAGACATGGATTTCACCTCGCATGATTTATACGATCTGAAGGTGACAGACTTTGAGATTGTAGACATCGGAACACCCATCCGATTGACGGACGACTGCGTGCGCAATCCGTAAAATGATTGCGCCATGAGGTCTCTTGCGCGCAGTCTTTTGAATTCAAACCGCCGTTGCGATTTGCAATCGGCACTGCCGTCGAGCCCATAGCATTCAGGAGATACATGAGGTCTTCGAGGCAAGCAGTTAAACCATTGGCCCTATTCTCCGGTTCAATTGCGGAGTTGCTGCATCCGCCAGCGAGTCAAATACCCTTCCTCGATGGCCTGCGATCGATGGCCGTACTGCTCGTAATATGCGGCCACATGAGCGCGAAGTTCGCGGAATACTACGGACAGAATTCCTTCTCCAAATTGCCTTTCGTCGCCAACGGATGGATGGGCGTTGATTTATTCTTCGTTCTCAGCGGATTCTTCATCGGCGGTCAACTATGGAAAGAACTCCGCGAAAGCAGGTCCATAAATGTTGGCCGATTCATATTTCGCCGCGGACTGAGAATCTGGCCGCTGTACTTTTTTACTTTTATCTGCGTTCTTATCTTTGCCCTCGCGCTGGGACACAATGCCGTGGCAAAGCAATACGGCTGGACGGACCTGGTCTTTATCACGAATTTTTACAATCGCGGATTGGTGATGGGTAGTTGGTCGCTCTGCACCGAGGAGCAGTTTTATATTGTTGCGCCGCTGGCACTGTTCTTCTGCGCGCGGCATGCGCGGTCAATTCATTCGTACCGCCGGTGGCTGTGGGGGCTGCTGGTTTTTATTCCTGTTGTTCGAGCAGCTGTGTGGATCTATAGCACGGGTAATTTCTTTGCGCATAGCACGGTTTTATTCTCTCCAATCTATTACAGCTCTCTCACTCATTGCGACGGGCTGATCATGGGAATGATAGTCGCGAATTACTGGGTGACGCGCGAGAAGCCGTCCATGCGATTCGCGAATCCGTGGATTTTGATCGGCGCGGCAGTCGCAGTCACTATCCTGCTGCATCCGCTGCAAAAAGAAATCTTCGATTTTACAATTCTGGCGCTGCTCTTTGGATCGTTGGTGTGGCTTGGTATTCAGCGCCCGCCGGCGATTTTCAATTCCCGGCTCTTCTATTGGATTTCGCGGTTGTCATTTGGCATGTATCTGAATCACGAATATATGTGCCCATGGGTGGTGCGCACGTTGATTCCCAAGCTGAGTTTTCTAACACAGCTTCCAGCGATTGCAAATATCATCGGCGTTCTGCTGATCGCAATTTTTTCGGCCGCGATTGCTCTGTTGACTTTTTGCTGCGTGGAACACCCATTCCTGCAACTGAGAAAGATTCTATTGAAGCCTCAGCCATTTCGCATGGCGGCGAAGAACTGCGCTACCGCAGTATCCTAAGTGGACATTGCAAGAAACTTGAATCAGAAATGGCGGTTTGCGCCTCGTCTCGCGCGGGGAGTCTCGCGATAAAGGTTCATGTACGCATCCATCATTGTTTGCAGGGTGAAGCGCGCATGAAAGGACTCTTCGGCGCTCGCGGAGAATTGCGCGCGTTCAGTATCGGCCGTAGCCATGCGCAGAATCGCCGCGGCCATCCCGGCTGGATCGGCTGGCGATACAGTAACTCCGGCGCGGGCCAGTCGCACCACCTCCGCCATGCCGCCGACATCGGTCACGATTGCGGGAAGGCCCAGCGAGAATGCTTGTAAAAGCGAGATGGGCAACCCCTCGGAACTCGACGACATGATGAAAGCATCCGCAGCGGAAAAGAAAGGCGCCACATCAAGTTGCTGGCCCCAGAATGTTACTCGCGAACTAACGCCGAGCGCGGCTGCCAGGCTCTCCATCGCTTTGCGCTCACTGCCGTCACCGACCATCCAAAGCCGAAGTTCCGGCATGGACTTGAGCGCCGAGCAAAATGCCTTGAGCAGCAGCGCGTGATTCTTTACTGGCTCAAGCCGCCCGACGTATACCAAAGTGAATCCACTCTTCCGCGGCCAGTTTTCGCGCGGCACTCTGATGAGTTTTTCGGCGCCGTTATAAACACGCACGATTTTGCGCGCCGCAACTGTGCGCAGGCTCTTGACATTGCTTGCCGTGGCATCGCAGATTCCCACCACCCAATCGCAACTGCTTGCCGCAACGGCGTACTTCGCTTCCATAAGCTTTCTGTGTGGAGGGGCGACGAGGCTATGCCGCGTGGAAACAATGCTCGGCACACCCGCGATGCGCGCCGGAATAGCGGCATAAATCGTCGGTGTGGGGTTGTGAAGATGAACGACGTCAGGACGCGACGCAGAAAAAATCCGGTAGAAATTTCGCGCGGCGTCGGGCAGATTTCTTCCCATATTCGCCTGCACATCGAAACCATCTTTGCGCATCTGTGCGCCGAGCGCGCCGAGCGCCGCAACCGCGTAGACGCTTGGGATGTGACCTTGCGCGCGCTGCAACCGGCAGAGTTGCGATACCAGCGTTTCAGCCCCGCCAACTTCCATGCAGTCGGTTACGTGAACGATTTTCATAGGGCTCGCCTATATCTCCGAGAGCGCCGGTCAGTTTTTCATTTCCAAAATCGATTCATGCCGGCCATTTGGCGCTTGAATCAGTGCATCAGGTTTGCGGTTCGCAACATCACGTACATCACCATGACTAGCGAGAACGCCAATATGGCGGAATAACGGATGACGCGAGAAGCCCGCAAGCGAGGAGCGATCATCCCTCTTTCCAGAGCCATTTCAAAGACCACTTCAGCGATGCCGCCAATTAGAAAGAATGTCAAAACATAGGCGCGGGAAAGAAACCAGCCGGCCACCAGAAAACCAGTCAGCGATAAAACAACCAAGCGCCCCAGACGCCCCACTTCCAATTCGTCAATCATCTCCATCTTCACCGCCGCATCAGGCGGAGGCAAACTCAGCGGCGTCACGGGTTCGGCTTCAGCAGGTTTTCCCAGCGACGCGACAGCCAAAGCATCCCGGACCGTGGGAAAAAGAAAGAGACACCAGAAGAACAAACCGACCAAGCCAAGCTCCGCGGCGCAGACAACAACGGTGTTGTGCGCAGTCAGATGGGAGTCGGTATAGTCGGTCATCCGGTCGAGGCCCACACCGAAGAGCGGATGCGACTTCAACATTTGCAACCCTTCGCCCCAAAGCGCGGTGCGATCTGAACCCGCATCGGCGGAGATGCCGCGGCCGCCGGTAAAGTTCAAGGCCAATGCACCAACAAAGACTCCGGCTGCAACAAGAATCGCAGGCAGTGTTCCTATTCGCCGGCGCGCGGCCATGATTGCCACCGCCATCAAGGCCAACAGCGCGCCGCGCGAATGCGTCAGAAAAGTTCCGGCAAGAAGCACTGCAACCGGAAGGAACACACAGACCAAGTTTCTGCCCGTCCGCTTGGGACGCCAGAAGAAAAAAACTAGTGGGATCACGCAGACAGTCAACTGGCCAAAATCATTGGGGTCGTTGATCAATCCCTGTCCCCTCAATCGGTAAATCATCTCTCCCGCGCCATTTTCCATTTCCAAAATATATGGATGCTGGATATTCCATACAGTCGCCCGCGCAATATCCGAGTCTTCGCCGAGATAGATAGGTGTGTGCGGAACTCCATAACGCAAATCGTAGTACCCGTTTGCAATTACAAACAGGCAGGCGAAGAGAAGCATGAGAACGACAATCTGCAATTTCCTTTTCGAGTGGCAGTGAATAACTACCAAAAAAAAAGCCAATGCACAGGGAAGGAATTCCGGAAAAGCCTGCAAGGCTCCCCATGCCCATCGCGTGCCAAAAAGCACCGACAAAGAGCCGGCGAAGGGCAACGCAATCAAGGCCACGGACTGCGGCGTCTTCATAGCGATCGACCCTCTGAGTTTAGGCACAGAAAGAAAAAACAGCAGTCCGGCAAGGATTAATTCGACACGAAAGTTCGCTAACGGACCGCACACTACGGGCGGCGTGAGGTAATTCAGTACGAAATAAATAATGCTGACAACAAAGCCCATGTGTGAACGGCCTAAGCTATTGTAATTCAGTGGTGGTAAGTGAATGCGCCTGGTAAAGAAGTTAGCCCTGGCGCTTTCTGTGGGTTATAGCGCTCTCATGTAATCGAAGTTTACTTTGGCAGCCTCTAACTCAGTCATGCCGACGACGGGTGGCTCCTGCTCCGAGAAAAAATACTCGACACCCGCGTGACTGGCGGCGGCAAAAATAGGTTTGTAATCGATATGGCCTTTGCCGAGTTCCGTTCCCTTGGGACGATCCGGTCCCTGCAGATCCGTAGTTGGCTTCGGGGTGAGAAGAAAATCCTTCACGTGAATCATGCGGTAGCGGTTGGGATTGTTTTGGAAGTAGTTCACCGGACTGAATCCCGCAGCGACCATCCAACCGCAATCCAATTCAAATTTGACCAGTTCGGGATCGGTTTCCTTAAGCAGAAGATCATAGCCTGTTTGGCCGTTTCCTTGATCGCGGAATTCGAAGTTATGGTTGTGATAGGCGTATTGAAGGCCCGCCTGTTTGGCTTTTGCGCCTATTTGATTGGCAAGATCGGCGGTGCGTTTGAAGTCATCCAGAGTCAGGCTGGCGAGGGGTGCGCCGTGGCCGTTTCCGGATACTCCCGCAGGCGGCGCGATAAGCATGGAGCTAACTACATAATGGGCGCCGATGACGTGCGCATCTTCAAACAATGGGGCTGGGTCGGTGGCCGTAAAATGCAGATGAGAACTGGGGCAGCGCAGGCCTGCGTCGTCGAGAGCTTTGCGGAAATCCTTTGCGGAAAGGCTTGCAAAGCCGGCGCTTTCGACAACTTTGTAACCGATTTTGCGCAGTGCCGCGAGGGTTCCGGGAAGGTCGGCGGCGAGATCGGCGGCGACGGTGTAGAGCTGAATACCGAGCGTGCGGCCCGAAGGCTCCGCTTCAAGAAGCCTTGGCAAAGCTGAGGTAAGAGCAACGGCGGCGCTACTCTCCATAAGAAACTTCCGTCGAGTGATGCAGTTCATTTTTCTTCCAATCCTTTTTCATGGATGCGACCTATCTTGCGAAGATGCATTACCGCAGTGCACTACGAACAAGTTCACTACGAATTGCCAGATTCAGTCCGACCATCAGTACCGCAGATGCGGGAATCACAAGCAGCGCTTTCTTCAGGCGTCGCGGATCAGGACCGGCGATGAAGCCGATCATGCGCGAACTGACGGCGAGGCCAACCCATCCGCAGGTGATGACAATGCCCATCGCGGTGCTGGTCATGCGCGGGAAGGCTGTGCCGACGATGGCCAGCGTAGTGGGAAAGACCGGAGCCATGGAAACACCGGCAATGAAAACCAGAATCGCGGCAGGGATTGGCTTGGCTGTTTGCAGCATCAGAAAAGTAGTTACTGCCATTGCAGCCGAAGCGGCCAGTGTTACATCGATCGGCGAAATGCTCATCAGAATGGGCGAGACGCCAACGCGGCCAGTGAGCAGGCCGAGCGCGAAGCCCAGCGAGAGGATATTGAGCGCGCGCGATTCCGGGATGCCTTGCGCTATGAGATGGCGCGGCAGCCAATTCCAGACGCCGACTTCGCATGTGATGTAGAGAAAGAGAAAGAGGCCGAGCATGAAAAGCAGCGGCTGACCGAGAACTGGCCCCGCATCGGCTAGTAGGAAGCGCGCATTGCCGGCGGGCGGAGGCATGGTGCTGATGGACTGAATGATAACGGCAATCACGGTGAGCGATGCGACGGTGTAACAAAGACGGACCCAATTGCTCTTGAAGAGATTGGCGGAGATAAAGGGAGTGGCCAATCCGCCCAGACCGAAGAAAAGATTAACGAGGTTTAGAGCAGTGGCGCGATGCGCGCCGCCCACATCGCTGACAAGAGCGTTTGCGCCAGTGACCACGATGCCTCCGCCAATGCCGAGCAAAAAGAGAAGGAAGAGTATGCCGCGAAAGCCGGACGAGCGCGGCAGCGCATAGAGAGCAATGGCGATGAGCGCAAGGCCAAGAATCAGGCCGATCTTTTTGCCTTCGCTATCGAGCAGCGGGCCCACACCAATTGAAGCGACGATCAGCCCCAGCGCTTGCGCGAAGGCGATGCTTCCATTCTGCGTTGGAGTGAGGCGGAAGCGGTCCGAGAGGTTGGGCAGTATGGTGCCCAGCATGGCGGCGATCATTCCATAGACGAAGATGGCGACGATGGCTGAGAAGATCAACATGCGGCCCTTCTTTCCAATGCAATTTCAGATTGCGGGTAGATCGATCCAGCCGCGCGTGCTGTGGCTTTCCAGCTCGGCTTGGAGGATGGTGAGTTGGCGCAGTCCATCGGCGAACTGCGGATATTCTGGCGCTGCGTTGGGTGTGGCGATGGCGGCGTAGAAGCGGCGCATCATCTGTTTGGTCGTGTCGTCGTAGCCTTCGGCATGACCTCCGGGCAGGTCGGCGTATGCGCGCGCTTCAGGCTTGAGCAACGATGGATCCTTGAGGACGATTTGGTTGCCGGTATCGCGGTAGCCGATCCAGAGTTCATTGGGCCGCTCCTGATTCCACGCTGCGGAGGCCTTGGTTCCGTAGACCTCGATGGCCAGCCGGTTCTTGTGCCCTGCGGCGGTTTGGGTGCAAACAACATTGCCGCGGGTGCGCGCGCCCATGTGCTCGCCGTTCATATGAAAGATCACAGCGCCGTAATCTTCCGTATCGACGGGGCGCTCGATGTAGTGATCCGGGCCGAGCAGTTTGTTGGCGAAGGTTTCAATAGGGCCTTTGGGCTGCTTGCGCGTGGGATGGAAGGTTTGCAGATCGGCGACGAGCGAGGACACGCGCAGGCCGGTGACATGCTCGGCCATGTCAAACCAGTGCGAGCCGACATCGGCCATGCAGCGCGACGCGCCGCCTGTTGAAGATTCGATGCGCCAATTCCAGTCGGTATCGTAGAGCAGCCAGTCCTGCGAATACGCGCCTTGCAGGGAGAGAATCTCGCCGAGTTCGCCGGCTTCAATGATGCGGCGCAAATGCTGAACTAGAGGATAGTAGCGCAGATTGTGGCAGACGCAGTTGCGCAGCTTTCTTTGCGCGGCAAGATCGACAAGTTGCCGCGCGTCATCGACGGTCGTGGCCAGAGGCTTCTCGCAGGCCACATGCTTTCCGGCTTCGAGTGCGTCTTTGACCATGGCGAAATGCAGCGCGTTGGGCGTGCAGATATGGACCGCTTCGATGGTGGAATCGTGCAGGATTTCGCGGTAGTCGGCGGCGACGGTGGAAACGGCAAAACCCTCAGCCAGGGTGCGCGCGACCTCAATATTCGGATCTGCGATGGCAGCGATTTCTACGCCTTCCAAACGGCGCAGTGCGTCAAGATGAACACGGCCTATAAATCCGGTGCCGAAGATTGCGGTCTTGATTGGTATCATGATTTTCCATTCTTTGCGTAACTTTAAACCCACCAGGCAGCGCCGGGCTGCTCGCGAATGACCAGGCCGTTCAGGAAATGTGCCGCTTTGGTCAAGCCTTCTTCCGGCGACATCAGGCAGTCTTCGTGCTCGATAGAGAGCACGTAGTCGTAGCCGAAAAGGCGCAGCGTCGAAATGAATTCGCTCCACCACTCCGCGCCGTGTCCGTAACCGCAAGTTCGGAAGATCCAGCCGCGTTTGCGCTCATCGGTGTACGGCTTGGTGTCTAGCACGCCGGTGCGCGGCAAATTGGCTGAGTACAGTTGCGTGTCTTTGGCGTGAACGTAAAAGATTGCGTCACCCAGGACACGAATGGCGGCAATAGGATCGATGGCTTGCCAGAATAAATGGCTAGGATCGAGATTGCACCCGACGCTCGGTCCGGCGATCGCTCGCAGGCGCAGCATCGTTTCCGGAGAGTAGACCACGAAGCCGGGATGCATCTCAATAGCGATTCTGACGCCGTGATCCGCTGCGAATTTGCCGTGCTCGATCCAGTAGGGAGTGACCACCTCGTTCCATTGCCAATCCAGAACTTGGAGATAATCTGGCGGCCATGGGCAAGTGACCCAGTTAGGCGCGGTAGCGTTGGGTGAGTCGCCGGGGCAGCCGGAGAAATCGACTACAAGGGGAATGCCGAGACGCTCGGCGAGAAGGACTGTCTTGCGGCTTATTTCGCGGTCGCGCTGCGCGCGGGTCTTGTCCGGATGGAGCGCGTTGCCGTGGCAACTGAGCGCGCTGATCGAAGCGCCGTGGTCAGACAGCACCTTTTGAAATTCGGCGAGCGCATTGCCATCATCGAGCATCGCCAGCTTGCAATGTGCATCGCCGGGATAGTTGCCGGTGCCAAGTTCGACAGTGGTAATGCCCAGAGATTTAACCTTGTCGAGAACCGCGGCCAGCGGGAGCCCGGAAAGCAGCGGCGTAAAGACTCCAACACGCATTGAGTTTCTCCTGTTAAGTTACTTTCTTCCGGCCTCTTCGGCGGGTAATAATTGATAACTTACAAAAGCCACCTTGGTGCTGTCGGGCGACCAAGACGCAACATTGATCGTGCCTTGTCCGCCGAACAGTTTGGCGAGGACCGAAATCTTGCGGTTGGCGAGAGCCATCAGGCGAATCTGCACGTCTTTATTGGCTGGATGGCCGGTGACTTCCGGGCCATAGGAGAGGAAGGCCATCCACTTGCCGTCGGGCGAGAGATGCGGGAACCAGTTGTTGAACTCATCGAATGTGACTTGCTCCTGATTGCTGCCGTCCGCGAACATGCGCCAGATTTGCATGTGTCCGGTGCGCTCTGAGTTGAAGTAGATGTACTTGCCGTCGGGCGAATATTCAGGTCCGTCGTCAAGGCCTTTTGCGGTGGTAAGACGAGTCTCCTGGCCGCCACCGGCCGGGATGGTATAGATATCGAAGTCGCCATTGCGCTGGGCAGTATAGGCGAGAGTCTTGCCATCGGGCGACCAGCCATGCCAATACGATGGCGAGTTTACTGTCACGCGCCGAGGCGTGCCGCCGCCGATGGGAACGATGTATATAGTAGACAAGTGGTCGGCCTGCGACTGGTCGCTGATCGCCATCCATTTCTGGTCGGGTGAGAGGCCGTGGTCGTTGTTGCAGTGGATGGCGGTGCCGGTGTCGATCGTGATCGGCATTCCTCCGGCGACGGGCAAGCGCAGGATGCGGCCATCGCTGTTGAAGAAAAAGTATGCGCCATCACTGGTCCAGTTAGGCGCCTCAAAGTGACTGGGCGAGACGTAGATGACGCGGCGGTCGGTGGAGGCGATGGGCACCGTTTCAAGCGTGCTGTAGAGAACCGGAGATGCGGTAAGCGGTGCAGATGTGGTCAGTTCGACGTTCGTGAAGACGGCTTTTTCGACTACGTTTTTATCATGCGCGCATACACCAATGCCGATGTAGAAAGCACTCCCCATGTGAATTTTGATGGACGCGCCGGAGGTGCGCAGCGGGTCGCCATTGGCCGCGGCAAGATAGAGATAGATGAAGTCGCCGCGCCTTTCAATGCGCAGGCGATGTGGTGCTGTGAGGTTGGATTGTATCTCATGCGTCACCGCGCCCTTGATGTCGCGATACTGGAGCGAGGTGAGTCCGTTGCCGTGCAGCGCCACGTCGGCGTACGGCGAATCGGCGTCGAGGCTCTGGCGGATCATCAGCACCGCCTTGCGATGAGGGTTGCCGCCGGGCTCGGGAAAATCGATGTCGGCGGCGAGCGATACATCGCCGGTCGCCTGCTTCCATGCGAAGTGGAAGTCGTCGCCGGTGAACCAGATATTTTCTCCGCTGCCGGTGAGTGTGTATGCGCCGTGTGCTGCATCAAAATATGCGCTGCCCGCATGAAGCACGGTGCCGATGTCGGCGTGATTCTGAAAGATGCCCAGCGGCGATTCACTCTGCGCGGCTGAAACGCCGGCGGACGAAGCAATTGACATGACAAGACTCCCGAAGAGAGATAGGGATGCAAAGCTGCGGCTGCGCATGGCGGAAGATGCCCCCGCAACATTGTAGTTGATTGCCTGCGTGGCGGGCGGCGGGGTGCATGTTATCCCGCTTTTTTGGCAAAGGTCGCGATTCCGCGGGATTGGGCTCGAACCTCAAGAAGGGGATTCTACTTTTCATGTTTTGCGGTTTTTGTCCGATAAACTACCAAAGTCTTTACCCTGAGGGAAACTTCAACGTCTCTGGTAATACACGCCAATCCAAGCGCGGAGTGGTTTTGGAATGAAAGCTTGCCCGGTAAAGGCTCTGAGTGCGGCCGGAGGATTTGAATGACCTTTCACGGCGACCCGCGACTATGTAGTTAGAGTTAGGGCAAAGAATGAGAATGATAAGTTACGGACGGACCATTGGTTGCAAGACTCCTCCGGCTATATCGTCTATAGTTATCGTGAACTCGACCAGCTCAGCAAGCGGAGTGGTCGTAAATGATTCTCAATTCTCCACGCTTCATCCGTTCCGGAGCAATCGATTCCTCTGTTCGCCGTACTGTTATGAAGGGCGTGCGCATCGGCACGAAGTCTAAGTACTGTTGCTCGCGCAAAACAATCGTTCTTCTGGGAGTTTCAGCCATGCGTTTGCTGCTGCGTTTCCTTTCACTCTTTTTCGTTGCCGCCTTGCCGGTTACTGGATCAAGCCAAGTCCAAGACCTGGTTCAAGGGCAAGATCGTTCCGCCGAGTTGCGGACAGCCTTTGCGCGCTCGCAGCATCTCAAGCGCGGCGTTAACCTTTCGCACTGGTTCTCGCAGAATCCTCGGGACTACTCTGCAAAGCACACAGACACGGATACCGACGCTGACGACATCGCGCTCATTGCGCGACTCGGCTTTGACAATGTGCGGCTGAGTATCGACGCGACACCGCTGGAACAATGGCCGCTGGGCGCCGATGGACTGAATGCCGAGTTTATGAGCAGGTTGGACAAGGCAGTGGATATGATCCTGGCCGACGGCTTGGCGGTGCAAGTCGATCTGCATCCCGAGGACTCCTACAAGCAGCAATTACGCAGCAGTGACGAGGCGGTGGTGCGGCTTGTCATGCTGTGGCGCAAGCTTGCCTTGCATTACGCCTCGCGCGACCCGGAGCGAGTTTTCTTTGAGGTGATGAACGAACCAGAGGTCTACGACTCCTACCGCTGGGCGGGAATTCAAGCGCAGGTGGCCGCTGCTATCCGTGATGCCGCGCCGAAGAATACCATCATCGCGGCAGGCGGAGGCTGGTCCAATATTGTGGATGTGCTCAGCCAGCGTCCGCTGGCCGACGGCAATGTGATCTATAACTTCCACTTCTACGATCCGCACGAGTTTACACACCAGGGAGCCGCCTGGGACGCGCAGTGGTGGAGCTATATGCACGGCATCCCTTATCCTGCCTCGGAAGCCTCCATGCCGGAATATCTCAAGCAGCTCTCCAACCCTGCCGACCGCTACCGGTTGGAACTCTACTGGCTGGACCACTGGGACGCGCATCGCATTCAACTCGTGATTGACGCGGCAGCCGCGTGGGGCAAGGAAAATCATGTGCCAATGGAGTGCAACGAGTTTGGAGTCTACCGGCGGGTAAACGACGCGGCCTCGCGCAATGCCTGGCTCCACGATGTGCGCACGGCTCTCGAGGCCGACGGCATTGGCTGGACGATGTGGGATTATCACGGCGACTTTGGCGTGGTGCCGGACAGCCATGCAAGGCCGGCGGTTGCCGATCCGGCAACTGTGGAGGCACTGGGGTTGCAGAAGTAGCGGCGGCGGCCTAAACCATTTGAAGCGGATGAACGGCTTCAATCTGCCCGTAGCGCGCAAAGTCTTTTGTATTGAAGGTCAGGATTCGCTTCACTCCGTGGACACTCATTGCCGCAACCAGCCGCGCATCCTGCACCTGAACTCCGGAGACGCCATAGTCCACCAGCAGACGCCGCCATTCCTGATGAACTGCGAGAGTCTCCGGCAACAGCCGGAGACGGGACTCAACTGCGATTGCTCGCCTATTCGCCTTTGCAGAAGAAAGTCCGTATCCGTTTCGGTCAGCCGGACGAGTCAGGACGTTCCAGAATTCGCCAAGGTTTTGTGATGTGTTACAGAGATCGATATTTGAAAGCAACAATCGATCAACCGCTGTCTCGACAATGATCTGGTCCGGGTTGTCTGGCTCCAGCCAGCGAAGCAAAATGTCGCCGTCTAGAAAAATGACCGCCGGTCCTTCGGCTTCGTCTGTCGCAAAAAATCGCGCCTGATTCCGTTCAGAATAAAGCAATCGAATTATAGGTAGGTGCGGCTTTCCCACCCATTCCGCAAAAAAACGCGGCCAGGCTGAGGCCCCCAGAACTTTCTGCAGGGGGTGTTCAGGCACTCGTATTTTTCAAGGCGATTGACCTGGGGCGGTCCCTGGCGCTTAAGGTTCGCACTGCTCGGTCCAGCGAGCCCAAATCAGGTAGCGCAGGGTCTTCAAGCTCTCGACCGAGGCCGCAGCCCATTGGTAAGCTGCGGCTTGCGGCTCCAGCGGAGGAGCGGCGTGGGTACGCCACTCTATCGGCAGCTTGCTGAAGATAAGGCCGGCGCGAGGCAGATGGCTGGCGCTTGAAACCACTTCGGCCGAGTGCCAGCCGTGGGCCTTCATGATTCGCACTGAGTAGCAGGCGTTGTGGATCGTGTCTTTGGCCTCGGGCTCGATAACGATGGCCGACGCCGGGATACCCTCCGCCTGGGCGCTGCGAGCCATCACCCGCGCCTCCACAAACTGGTTATGCGCGGCTCCTCCGGTAAGGATCATGCGCGGCGCAACACCCCTCTCGTACTCGCGCACGCCCTCAGTGACGCGCGCCAACTGTTCAGGCGTGGGATTGCCGTCGCTGTCCGCCGGATTCCCCAGAACAATGATCGCGTCGAAGCGGGTAAGCGCGGTGGTGGAAGCAGGTGCAAGCATCCGCGCTATCACCCCCCAACCCACCAGGCAAAGAGCCAGCAGGAGAGCGGCCAGGACCATACGGCTTCTCAAGCTCAGGCGCCGAGGCCTTGCCAGCCGATGCCTCTGGCCGAGTCGGCGGGCTGGAGGTTTGCGAAGGGTGCGT
Organism: Occallatibacter sp.; assembly: GCA_050014335.1. Classification (GTDB taxonomy): domain Bacteria; phylum Acidobacteriota; class Terriglobia; order Terriglobales; family Acidobacteriaceae; genus Telmatobacter. The sequence goes on from JBEKDN010000039.1 coordinate 21,610, forward strand.
GCGTTGGTCAAGAAAAACTCCCCGCATCCACTGTGACGTGGAACCGGGCCTCAGGCATCCGCAGCCAAGCTCCAGCGTCAGCCAAGGTTGGCCGGCTCGTCCCAGGCGGAAAAGACAAACTCGCTCAGATTTTTGCGCGTGCGAGGCGCTGTTTCTTGCGCCACCAGCCGCTCGTTGCTGAGCGCGGCCGGCTCTCCCTGATAGCCCAGGGCAATGACGGCTCCGATGGCATAATCCTCTGGAATGGCAAAGGCTTGACGGGCGGCTTCCGGGTCAAATCCGGCCATCTGGTGGCATGCAAGGCCTAGCGCGGAGGCTTGCAGTGTAAGGTAAGACGCAGCCGCGCCCAGATCATAAAGAGCAACGCGGTTCGGGGCATCGTTATGGCTGAACTTGGTTTTGGTCACGCCTAAGATCAGCACCGGCGCGCTGCCGGCCCAGGCCTGGTTCTGCACCACGAGTGTTTCAAAGATCTTTTTATAGGTCAATGAGTTGCGGGGACACACAAGAAAGCGCCAAGGCTGCTCATTGTAGGAAGAGGCGGCCCAGTGTGCGGCCTCAAAGATCTTCTTCAAGTCGGCGAGGCTCACGTCACGGTCGGCAAAGGAGCGCGGACTCCAACGCTCGAGAATGGCGGGGAGCACGCCATTTGTCGCGACGGCTTTCTTTAATTCATTCACTTCAGCGGCGGACAGGGGCATGGCTGAGACTCCCTCGTGCGAGCGAATTGCCTCTCTTCAATGGGCGCGGAGTATTACCGGCCTAGAGGTCGAACCTCTGCGGCGGCTGGGGTGACTGAATTGTTCTACGTTGCCCGCGTAGTGACTCAATTATCGCCTTGGCTGCGCGCAGCATCCCTGAGACCTGCCGCACGGGTTTGCCGACCGATTCCACCACGAAGCCTCCGGCGCGGTCTACTGTGTTCAAAAGATTGGAAAACATCTCGTCCACCCGGTTGCTTTGCCTGCGCACGCGCTCTAGAATCTCCGCGGCGGACGCCTGAATCTCGACGGACTGCAGACGCAGATTGTTGGTAATCCGCGCCAAGTCGTCGGTGGCGGTTTCAACCTTCGGCCCTACTCGGAAAAAGAACCCCTGGAGATTGGCCAGGAGCTCCTGGCCATTGGCCAAGCTGGTCTGCACGTTAACCAGCAGCTCGCGTGTGTCGAAGAGGACGGGGGTGATTGAGGAACGTAGATCCTGGACCTCTTGCTGGATGGCGCCGGCAGCCTTGCGCATCGCAACGGCGATTACAAGCAGTAGGATCGTCTGCAGCACCACCGCCAGCCCTGTCACAACGGCAAAGGCCAGCAGAATCGTTTCGTTGTCCAATTTTGGCAATTGCATTCAAGTGACCTCGCGCAGCCGCGTTGCGGACTGTAGTTCTTTTGTTGATTGACGCACCACCGAGATTAGCCGGAGCGCCACCCCAATTCAGCAGCAATGAGTCCAGCGTTAGCGCCGGCTTCAGCCAGACATTCCAAGAGCCGGAAGCCTGACTGAAGTTCAGCGCGCGCAAAAAAGCGGGATTAAACCTCGGTGGGTTCGCTCGAATCTGGAGGCATCTTGTAAGCCTGGCGTCCTGCTTCAACGGCGGCGCTTACTCTTGTTGTCTGTTCGGAGACTAAATTCTTGCCCCGTTCCACAAACTCTTCCCATTGCGCCCGTCCGCGGTCGACATATTCGCCGACCTGTTCTTTGCTTTTGTCCACCAGTCCGCTCACTTGTTCGGCGGCTTGGCGGGTACGATTGCGAAGGTATTCGGTTCCCTCGCGGGCTCCGTTGACCAGATCTTCACGTGTCTCGCGACCGCTCTTGGGAGCATAAAGAATGCCCACCAGAGCGCCCACACCCAATCCTGCCACAAACCATGCCAGGCTATTGATCTTGTTATTTTCTTCCGCCATGATGAAAACCCCTCCTTTTGCTTAGCTTGAGGAATGCCTGAGCGTACCAAATCTCTCTGCTGGCCCGCAAACTTCACGTCAGCAACGCTGAGTGTCAGGGTACATTCCGCCACGTACCTGCATTCGACGCAAGATCAGTATAGAGAGTTGCAGCGGAAATGGGAAAGATAACAATAACGTTAGGCCGCTCCATTTCCGGCACATGCCCCAAGGGTTGCAAAGCGCACGGCAATCGCGCATAAAAATACGCGTGCCTTCGCAACCCTCCCACAACCCTGCCCAGAAAACCTGCCCAGTCAAGAGGTAGCCCCTAACCCGCGAACCCGATGCCCTGCAACAACTGTCCTGCTCAACCGCCAACCCGCGCAGCCGAGCCAACCGCCGCATCTCTGTTAAACGCGCCCCATTTTTATGCCGGATTTTTGCGGATAATTACCGCCTGTTGGTAGATCCTGTAAATAGGGAAGGGAGATCCCGCCATGACCAAAAACTCGCTTTCAACCCGTGCTCTGGCTCATCCCACCCTTCCGAACCCGCCCATTTTCTCTACCTATTTTCGCTGTTTATTCTCCAAAAAGTCCGCACCCCCCCACCCCCCCTACCCTGTGGCGCCCGTTT
>JBEKDN010000040.1:0-24129 GCA_050014335.1 Occallatibacter sp.
AATTTCATGTAACATTAGCACTATCAACAACTTGACTTTTATCCATGTTAATTAAGTAGTAACTGCAAACCCCTCATTTTGCCCCGTTTTTGGCCAGAAAACACGCCCTTTTTGCCAGAAACACATCCTTTTTCGTCATTTCTAACAGGTGATTTCTGCCGATTTTGTCGTACTCGAGCTTTTTTCCGTGCCTCAATAACACGGCCCTTTAACCCTCGCTCAAACTTCAAATGCGATTGACCTGCATCATCGCCAGAACGCACACAGACAAGATCGTCAGGCGCTCGGCCTAATCCGCGAGAAATAAAAATACTTTCGTGACCGGGAACACTTGCAGGGGGGTCTGGTGTCTAAGACAATAGAGGGCGTGGGACGACTGGCCTGAGGCTGGCGTCCGTTTCCCGCGCACTCGATGCAATTTTGGATTCTCGGCGGAGTTCTTTAGCCGTCGGGGCGAGTGGCCGCAACTGGAAAACAAAGCTTTCCAAACCGGTCACTGTGGCCGGGAGTTAGATGGGCTTCCGTTGCGGAAACGTGGGAGGACTCTGAAATGCAGGCGGACCTCACCATGGGCAATGTTGCCAGCGCGTTAGCGTTTCAATCCGAAGAGGAGGCACTGATAGCCGATCTTCAGGCCGGCTCCGAGGAAGCATTTGCGTGGCTCATCGCGCGCTACAACCAACCGATCTACTCGCTTCTGGCGCGCGCCGTGCAGGATCGCAGCGAAGCCGCCGATCTTACGCAGGAAGTATTTGTGAAAGTCTTCCGCGGAGTGGGAAGTTTTCATGGAGAATCGTCATTGAAGACTTGGATCTACCGGATCGCGTTGCGTGAGGCCTCAAACCAAAGGCGCTGGTGGACGAGGCACAAACAGCCGGAGGTTCCCATCGAACAGGAGATGGAAGACAGCGAATCAGGCCAGCAGGTTCACTTGAAGGAAACCTTGGTCGATCCAGCGGAGTCGCCCTTCGATCTGGCGGTGCATGAAGAAAATCGGGCGCGCGTGGAAACGGCTCTAAGCCAAGTGCCGGAACCCTTCCGGACCACGTTAATCTTGCGCGATATTGAAGGATTTGTTTACGAGGATGTGGCGGAGATTCAAGGTGTGAATCTGGGGACGGTCAAGTCGCGTCTGGTGCGTGGACGGGCGGCGTTGAGGGCGATTCTCACCATGCCGGTCGAGCGAGCTGCATCCGCGGCGCAAGCAGGTTTTGAAATGCCCCTGGGAGAGGAGGCGCAATGAACTTCTGCAATGCAATGAAGACAAAGTTTACCGAGTACCTGGACGGCCGTCTGAACGGGCGCGAGATGCAGGCCGTCACTGCCCACCTGGAGAGTTGCCGGGAGTGTGCCGCGGAATGGAAATCTCTGGAAGCGACGGGGATGACTTTGGCGGGACTTGGGCCTGTGGCTGCGCCAAAGGATCTTCCGCTGCGGATTCGCGTAGCCATCAGCCAGGAGAAGGCTCGCCGTCGGCAGGGTTCCTTCCACGGCTTGAGTCTGGCCTGGAGAAATACTGTGGGCCCATTTCTGCTGCAAGCCGGGGCTGGATTTGCTTCGGCTGTGCTGCTGATGGGGTCGGTGATTGTATTGGTGAGCATGTTTGCCCAGCCGGAGAGTGCGCAGGCTTCCGCCGACGAACCTCTGGGAATGGCTACGGCTCCTCGCTTTCTTTATCTTTCCAGCGTTGTGGATGAGAACCAGTTGGGTGCGGTTTCCGCTCCGATGGTGATTGAAGCCTACGTGAACGGCTCCGGCCAGGTTTACGATTATCGCATCGTCTCCGGGCCTACCGACGATGCTACGCGGGCGCAGGTGGAGAATCGCCTCCTGTGGTATCGCTTTGAGCCCGCCCGCCGTTTTGGGCAGCCGGTTCCGGGACTGGCGGTGGTTTCTTTCTCTGGTGTGTCGGTGCGCGGCTAAGATTTTTTGCCGCGTTCTTGGTGCAGAAACCAGGTCTAAATTTTTTTTCTGATTTTTTGATTATGAGAGGCAGGCGGCGTTCTATGATGCGCAATTACCAGCGGCAGCTTCGTTTTTCCGCCATGGTACCGTGCTCATCGGAACCGGAGGAAAGAATGGTAACCGCGCCGTGATTTCCTGCGTGTCCCACTTATCGTAAGCTTCGCCTAATATTCCTCTTTCCCAATTGTAAATAATGGGTCTAGGCTCAACTTGCGCACCTCTGCGCCACAAAACAAAGGAGAACTCCCATGATGAAGTCCCTCAGAATCGTCCTCGTAGCCTTGTTGCTTGCAGCATCTTCGTCCGCCGCCTTGGCCATGGCATCTCCTCCAAACCCTAACCCTGACCCGATTGGCTAGTAGGCTGACCGATGCAGGTTGGGGCGAACAGGCAGCTTCTAGGTTTCCAAGATTGATTATGCTCAAGCGTGTTAAAAGATAGTGAGAGCAGAATCGAAGGGGCTGAATGAACTTCTCGGCGTTGGATATGGTGATGTGGGTGGCCGGTTTTGTAATTCAAGCTGCCCTCTTCGCCGTTCTCCTCATACGGCGAAGGTGGAGGGGATTTCCTGTCTTCAGCTTGCTTATAGGATCTCAGGTTTGTACGACTCCTATAATGTATGCAATCTTCTTGAGTGGATCCCGTATCTGGTATGTAAGGGTCTACTTCTTGGATACATTTGTTGCTTTCGCACTTCAACTCGGCGTGGTCTGGGAGATTGCCTATGTCGTGATGCGGCCAACCGGAACCTGGGTCAGGGACGCGAAAAGGCAATTCATCCTATGGAGTGCGGCGGGCATCCTGTTCGCCGCCACCCTGCCGTGGTTGGTTACCCCTCCGGGGAAATCAATTTTGGTAAATGCTGTTGTGCGGACTGATCTATTCACGTGTATTGTCGCCTGTGAATTAGTGACCGTGCTGATGTTTACTTCGAATCGTCTCGGATTAGGCTGGCGCAATCATGTGATGGCGCTGGGCAATGGAATTGGATTTTTGTCCATCGTTGGCGTCGTACTGGATGGACTGCATGGCTACTATGGCTTGCGTCATTATCATGAAATTGAACAAATTGGGCTGTTCCTTGCATTGGGAATGGCTATTTACTGGGCATTTCAGTTCTGGCAGGAGGAGCCGGCCCGGAAGCCGATTTCGCCGGAGTTGCGGGCTTATATCGAGGCTCTGCATGAACGCGTGAAAAATAATCTTGACACCCTCGGCGCACAGGGGTAACATGCGTTAGATGACCTTAGCGCCTCAAACTCTGCTGTTTGGTGTCTTTCTTGTCGGCTTAGTGGCCGCTTTGATCGTCAATTGGCGCTCGTTGCTCAAGCAGAGGCAGCGCGAATGGCACGAATTGGTCGCTAGCCTTCAGCAAGTGGATTTCGTCGGCGTATCTACAGTTGCTACCGATTACCTCTCACCGCATCGGGGACAGATCGATCTGGAGCCAGATAAGATTTGGGAATGCCTTGGCGGTTACGAAGGTCTAAGGAAAATGCGCCAGAACGCCGATATCATGCTTGCTCTTGCTGCCTGGGCGCAGCAGTGGAATTTTGAAGAGGCCGTGATTGTTACCGAGCGCATGAGGCACGATGCGGCGTTGTTGCGTCGCGCCGTCCGCCGGGTCGAGTTCGGAATGATACCGGTCCAGATGCTGCAACGCTTCCGCTTTACCCTCCCCCTCCACGCCCAGGAGGCGTCTTCGGCGTACTATCTAATGCGCCAGCGCCTCCTGTCTCTGTATGAAACCAGCCACGTGAGCCGGTATCCCGCGCTCGCGGCCTCGCTGTAAAGTAGGTCGGCATCGGCAGGCGCCCAGCCTGCCCGCGCCGCTTTCTTTTTTCCCTGCCGATGCGTCTAGAATTGAACAGGGTTCTTCATGACATTTCGTGCGTTCTCAACTTCCGCTGCCATTTCCATTGCCGTTATCTGCCTGCTGGTAGATATTCCCGTCTGTGTCGCTCGCGCGCAATCCTCCGGAGCGGGCTCGGACAATTCCTCGAAGGCGGCAGAAAGCTCCTCTTCCGGTCAAGCGTTTGTGCGCGAGAAGGCACCGACTCTGATTGATGCCGCCGGACCGACTATCTCGCTGATCAGCGCCGAACCGGTCTTTCTGATGGCCGCAGCGCTCAACGCTTGCGGCTATGACGATGGTATGGATGAGAGCGCGCCGGTGCGCAAACGGGTTCGCGATGAGATGAACCAGGCGCTGGAAAAAAGCGAAGATGCGCGCGCCAAGCGCGATCGGCTCTGCCTCTACGTGGCACAGCACCGCATGACGGGGAGCGATCGGGATATTGCGCAATATATCTCTCTGGCTCTCTATCTGACACCGCCGCCAGCGCTGGAAACTGCTGTGGAACTGACCGAGATGCCTCCCGACTCGACGCAGGTGATTGAGATTGTGCCATTGCTGCGCGAGTTTGCCGCGGCAGTGGACCTGCACGGAATATGGTTAGGGGTGCACCACATCTATGACGCCGAGGCCGACAAGATTCACGATCCGCTTTCGCAGATGATCGTCAATACCAACTTCTATCTCAAGCTGCCGGCCTCCACGTACGATGGACGGCGCTTTGTCGTGGTGATTGAGCCCATGCTTTCACCGCGCATGGTCAACGCGCGCGTCTATGGAACGGACTATGTGGTGGTAGTTTCGCCTGTGAATGGGACGATTCCGATGACAGGCGTTCGCCACACTTATCTGCATTACGTGATTGAGCCACTTCTCTATTCGAGGGAAAAGGCGCTGGACCGGACTCAACCGATTTTGAAGGAAGTGCGGGATGCGCCCATGGAGTTCCGCTTCCGCGCGGATTCGGTGGCGTTGACAATCGAATGCCTGATCAAAGCGATTGAGGCGCGGACGCTCGATACGGGCATTCCCGAGTATCGCATTCCAGCGAACGCGGACCGCTCCGAGATGCCGCGCTACGAGCATGAGCGCGCGGTCTACCAACAGAAGGTGGATGCGATGCGCATGGCAGCGATGAACCATGACATGACGCAGGGATATGTCATGACACAGTATTTCTACAACCAGTTGATCCAGTTCGAGAAAGATCCGGCGAGCCTGCGCGATACGATCGGCGAGATGGTCTATAGCATGGATGTGGAGGCCGAAGCACATCAGGCACGGCAGATCGAATTCGACAAAGTGGCCGATGATGACGTTCTGACGCGCAGCAAACCGCGCAAATTGACTGGCCTTGATCTGGCCGAGGCAAAACTGGCGGCGGGCGAGGTGGCCTCGGCTAGCCTGATGGCCCGGCAGGCGTTGGCCGTGAAAAGCGATACTCTGGAATCGATCGCGGAAAGCTCTCGCGCTGAATTCATTCTTGCGAGAGCCGCGATTTTGCAAGGGCAGCCAGAGCAGGCGATCGACGGGTTTCAGCGGACGCTGGCTACAAGCAAGGATCCGCGTTTGCTTTCCTGGTCCCACATCTATTTAGGCAGAATGCTGGACTTGGATTGCAAGCGCGACGAGGCCGTTGCCGAGTACCGGGAAGCATTGAAGACACGTGACGGGCAACAAGATACGCGGCTGGCGGCTGAACGAGGCCTGAAGACGGCTTATGCGATTCGCGGTCACAGTTGCGAGGACGATAGCGCGGAGAGCGTTCCTGGTGACGCGACGGAGAAACCACAGGGCCATAAGCCAGATAATGGAACGGAAAAGCCATAAAGACATTGTTTCTACAGCCTCTGCTAGAGCGCAGCGTAATAATCGAACTATGGACGACCCCAGGCGGACAATGCCGATTGCAACGGTAGCAAGAAAAAAGTGTCACAGACTCGGATCGAGGCGCAAATGGAAGCAGGATTAGCTGAGCTAGAAGCCTCGCTGGGACATGCGTTTTCCCGCCCGGAGGTGCTGGTGCGCGCGCTTACGCATCGCTCGCTAGCCCATGAACAGGGCTCGAACGGGCACGATGGGGAGGAACACGCCGAGGAAACTGGCGATAACGAACGCCTGGAGTTTCTGGGCGATGCCGTGCTAGGACTGGTGGTGGCGGAGCTTCTCTTTCTGCTTCATCCGGAGTGGCAGGAGGGAGAGTTAACCCGCCTGCGAGCGCAGTTGGTGAGCCGGCGTCATATAGCTGAGGTCGCCCTGTGTCTGAATTTAGGCAGCCATCTGCGCCTCAGCCGCGGCGAAGACAAGGCAGGCCTGCGGCGCAAAGTTACCGTACTTTCCAATGCGATGGAGGCCGTGCTGGGAGCGCTCTACCTGGATGGCGGCTTGGAGCCGGTTCGAGCTTTTGCCAACAGTTGGGTGCTGGGTGAAGCAGCCGTACAGTTGGCCGAAGAGTTGCGCTCAGGAGATGCATTGGGAAACTACAAATCGGCGCTGCAGGAATACGTGCAGGCCGCGCACGCCGGAACTCCGGTTTATCGGATCAAGAGCGAAAGTGGTCCCGACCATCGAAAGCGCTTTCTGGTGGAAGTGCGGCTCAAGACTACGGAGGGAGAACCCGGAAAGCGTCTGGCTCGAGGCATGGGCAGCACCAAGAAGAGCGCTGAACAGGATGCGGCGCAACGGGCACTGGCGCGGCTGAAGGCCCTTGAAAAGGAATCCAGGCCGCAAAATTCAGAGGAGGAAGAAGCAGCCGAATGAGCACTTCTTTTCAAAGTGCGGTGCGGAGAATGGCGCTGCTGCGGGCGCAACTGCCAACCGTTCCCGAGGCTTTGGCCAGGCTATTGGTGCTGCTTGTGGCGGCGCTATTTCTGAATACTTTTGTGCTGCAGCCGTATCTGATTCCCTCTGAAAGCATGGAGCACACGCTGCTGGTGGGCGATTTTGTCCTGGTGAACAAGCAGATCTACGCTCCCTGCGGCAGCTTGGGCAGGTGGTTTCTGCCATATCGCGATATTTCGCGCGGCAATATCGTCGTCTTTCATCACATGCAACATCCATTCCTGGTCAAGCGGGTTGTGGGTGTTCCCGGTGACCGGCTGCGTATTTCCGGTGGACGCGTGACGGTGAATGGGATATTGCTCGAAGAGCCTTACGCCGCCTTTGAGCCGGCCGAGAGCAATCCCTTGCGGGACGACTTTCCAGCGCAAGTCTACACCGATCCGAATGTCGATCCCGACTGGTGGAAGCAGATGCAGAGCCTGACCCGCGACGGCGAGTTGGCGGTTCCTCCGGGCGAGTATTTCGTCCTCGGAGACAATCGCAATTACAGCAAAGATTCGCGTTTCTGGGGCTTTGTCTCACGGCAGCAGATTGTGGCGCGTCCGCTGGTCATTTACTTCTCGCTCACCCGTCCTTCAACCACGGATGTGGATCAGGCGCCGCCGGAAGCCTCGAATGATAAACTCGGACACGATAGGCCTCTTTCAGCGCGCGTGGAAGATTTTGCGCGGTGGAAGCGAATCTTCCATGTGGTGCGGTAAAGGTAGGGATCAGATACAGAATGACGAAAAAGAATATGCCCGCACCTAAGACGCCGGCAATCAAGGCGCCAACCCAAGCCGAGGCTGTTTCCGAACCCTCAGCAGAGCGCGTGGAAGAGACGCCATTTGAGGCCGTGGCCAGCATCTGTTCCATCATCGTCATCGGATTGTTCATACTCACTTTTTTGGGGCAGAACTTCGTCATTCCGTCGGGGTCGATGGAGAACACACTGCTGGTTGGCGATCACTTGGTGGTGGACCGCGTCACATTTGCGCCGCCCACAAAGTGGATGCCGCTGGTTCACTCTCGCGAGCCCAAACGCGGCGATATTGTAGTCTTCTTCAAGCCAGTGCTAGACGATCCAAATGGGGATGGAAACCTTCAGTACCTGATCCTGGTCAAGCGGTTGATAGGCGTTCCCGGTGATCATATTCATTTGAATAACGGTATTGTAAGCATCAACGGCGTGCCCCAGGATTTGCCTAAAGACGGAGATAATTCTCCCGGCAATCCCAGCGACAAGGAGTATCTGGATGAATTCCCGTCGATTCCGCCGTCCGCAAATCCCTACGCCACTGAAGCCTGGGCCGTGGATTCCGCAAGTCACATTGAGAATGGCGAATTAGTGGTGCCACCAGGAAAGTATTTCATGATGGGCGACCACCGGCACAACAGCCTGGACTCGCGCTATTGGGGTTTTGTGCCCAGGGAAAACATCGTTGGCCGACCGCTCTTCAACTACTGGTCGTTCAAATCGTCAGAAGGCGAGTACGATCATCCTGGGATCGTAAACACTATAAGCTCGATTGGCCACATTGCGTTGCATTTCATTTCCGATACCCGCTGGAACCGCACCTTCCATAGGGTGCGGTAGCAGTGGTCATTGATCGGTCAAAGATTCCGCCACTGACTAATGACGACTGTCTATTGGCTGCTGACAACTAACGATTGACGACTGACAACTGAAATGAACGAAGACGCACAACCCCGGCAACCTAACTACAAGCGGCTCTGGCTGGCCGTGGTGGCGCTGGCCATTCTATTGGCAATTCTGATTGTGCCTCCGCTGGTGAGTGTGAGTCGTTACAAGAGCCGCATTACCAGCCTGATCTCGACTTCGCTTGGCCGGCCGGTCCGTCTCTCTTCCGTTGAGTTGCGGCTGCTGCCGCGGCCTGGGTTTGTGCTGAGCGACCTGACCGTCGAAGACGATCCGGCCTACGGCCAAGAGCCGGTGCTTCACGCCAATACTGTCACAGCTTCGATTCGCCTTCTCTCTCTGTGGCGTGGCCATCTGGAGATTGATTCGATCAGCGTGGACGAGGCCAGCCTGAACCTGGTGCGCACTCCTTCCAGCCGTTGGAATCTCGACCCGCTGCTGCGTACGGCAACGAATCAGGCGCAATCTACGGCTGTGGATGGCCAACTTGGCAAGGCTCTCAAACTGCCTTATCTGGAAGCTACAAACTCTCGGATCAACATTAAAAACGGTACGGAGAAGTTGCCATTCTCATTGCTCAACGCCGAGATGTCTCTCTGGCAGGAGAGCCCCGGCAACTGGCGTGTGCGGTTGCGCGGCGAACCCGTGCGCACGGACCTCAACCTTGAGCAAGCCGATACCGGAGTCGTGCGATTGGAGGCTAACTTGCACCAAGCGCCTCAACTGCGGCAGATGCTGGTGCACCTTAATCTGGAGTGGCGCGAGGCGCAGCTCGGCCAACTTACCCGGCTGATTCTTGGCAGCGACGCTGGTTGGCGTGGAGATCTGACTGGCGAACTTCAGCTTGATGGGTCAGCCGATGCGGCACAGATCAAAGCAAATCTGCGCGCAACGGGAGTGCATCGCGCTGAGTTCGCTCCGGTTGCGCCAATGGACTTTGATGCCAACTGCACTCTCGTCGCGCATTTTTCCGCCCGCGCAGTGGACAACCTGCTTTGCGACTCACCTCTGGGCGATGGGCACATCCGCTTGGCTGGCGATCTGCGCGGAGACGTAGCCGGCGACGCAATTGGTGGCGAGGCTCGTGCTACCGGCTTGCCACACTTTTCCGTCGAGTTGGATAAGGTTCCCGTGGCGGCCGGTCTGGATGCGTTGCGCACTGTGCGCAGCAGTTTGGCTCCTAGCCTGGATGCAGCGGGCTCGGTGAGCGGAAAGATCACTTATGCTCCATCCGCGCCCAAACCGCCGGAACTCAAGAAGGCGGCGCATTCCCGCTTGCTCAAAGCCATTGCTGCGGAGCAGGGACCGCTGACTGGCGCATTTACCGTGCAGGGGCTTGAATTGAGCGGCAAAGGGCTTAGCCAGCCGATCCGTATTCCCAAAGTGCTTCTGGAGTCCGCGCCGGCTGCTGCCAACCAGCAGTTGAATGCGCCACAGGCGCTTGTGGCCACTGTCGCGCTGCCCAGTGGCGCAGCCGCGCCGCTTACGATTTCTTCGCGGCTCTCGCTCTCTGGATATCAGTTCACGATTCACGGTCAGGCTTCAATCGTGCGCGCGAGAGAACTTGCGCATTTAGCCGGTTTGGCTAACGCCGCGGAATTGGACGCGATTGCAGGCGATGCGCTCACCGTGGATATGGCCGCCGAAGGCCCATGGATGCTGGAGCAAGCGCAGGCCAGTCTTGTGCCACAGAAAGCTGCCTCCTTAGGCTTGTCAGCGCCACCTTTGACGGACAGCATCGCGGGAACCGTAACGCTGCGCAATGTGAATTGGAAGGCTGCTTACCTGGTCAACGCTGTTCAGATATCCCAGGCAACTCTGCACGTAGACTCGGGCGCGGTGAACTGGGATTCGGTCGTATTCTCCTATGGCCCATTGAAGGGAACGGCGAGCCTCACCGAGCCTGCCGTCTGTGACGCTTCACTGCCTTGCGTTCCTCACTTCAATGTGCAGCTTGGCGCGCTGGACGCATCGATCCTCCAGAACGCATTTCTTGGCGCGAAGGAACGGACGACGATGCTTTCGACGCTTATTGATCGGCTGCGCTCTTCAGCGGCTCCGGCGCTACCGCAACTGGAAGGCACAGTGACGGCTGACTCGCTGCTCCTTGGACCAGTTACTCTGCGCGAACCGAAGGCCACGCTCACCACGTTGGCTGGCGAAGTTCGGCTCGCAATTTTCGATGCCGATTTGCTAGGCGGCCGTATTCACGGAAGCGGCACGTTGCAGACGCCGAACTCGCCTGGAGGCAAGCCTGCTTATGAATTGGAAGGCCAGTTGACAGGCCTCAGTTCACAGGCAGTGGGCCAATTACTTGGGCTGCACGCTACTGGCGGCGCGTTTGATGGCAGCGGCAAGATCGAGCTTTCTGGCTTCACCGGTGACGACTTGGCCGCTTCAGCCAAAGGCTCGCTGCACTTTGAGTGGCAGCATGGACGAGTCGCTGCAGGATCGGGAACGAGCGCGACGCCTGCCGCTCTGGCTCGCTTCGATCGCTGGAGCGGAGACGCCGGGATTGCGAACGGCGCGCTTGCGCTCAAAGACAATCAGCTTCGGCATGGCGCTGCTTCTGAGCAAGTTCTGGCCACTGTGACGCTTGCCGAGCCAGCGAAGATTTCTTTTGGCGCAGGCAAGCCAGCGACCTCTCGTGCCAAGTAGAGAAAGCTTGGAAGCCACCGATTCGCAGTGGGATCGCCGTTCATGGTCCAGTTGATCGTGCGCCTGCAAAAATCGATTAGTACCACAGTTGTAGATCGGGAAAAAGCACAAATTTGAAGGGCCAGGGGCTTTGTCTTATTTCTTCAGATTTCGTCATGTACAACTGTAGTACGAAACGCGCCCTATATTTTTCTGCTGGATTTTTGCGGATAATTACCCCCTTTTGGTAGATCCTATCAATAGGGAAGGGAGATCCCGCCATGACCCAAAACTCGTCTTCAACCCGCAGTCTGGCTCAACCCATTTCTCCATCCATACCCATTTCCTGCGCCAAGTTTCTCCGTTTCTTCTCCAAAAAATCCGCTACCCCCCACCCCCCCTACCCTGTGGAGCCGGTTTTTTGCTCGCCAATTTCCAGTAACAAGCTTAATATCAATGACTTGAATTTTCAGCGTATTTACCAATCAGTAACTGTAAACCGCCCATTTTGCCCCCTTTTTGCCCTCAAAAAACGCCGTTTCCGTCCAAAACGCTCGCCTTTTTACCGCTTTTCGCAACCGTTCTATCGATCCCGCTCGCACCCAAAACCTCTTCCTGAACTTTGAAAGCGCTCCATCGAATCCCGTGCGCAAACCTCAAATGCGAGTGCCCTCTGTGTCATTGGGCTTGCGCGCCAAAGTGCGCCGCAGGTAATCGACAAACATTGCAAATCTTTCCACCATGCAAATGCATCTGACAACTGTGTAAATCTAACCTCTCCGCAATCGGCGAAAGGACATCTAAATGGAACTGGGTATGATCGGACTGGGCCGCATGGGAGCCAGCATGGTGCGCCGTCTTCTGCGAGCTGGGATTCGGTGCGTCGTCTACGACCTCCATTCAGATGCTGTCGAAGCGCTCGCTAAAGAGGGCGCGGTTGGTGCTGCGTCGATTGAGGACTTTGCTGGCAAGCTGACTACGCCTCGAACAGTTTGGTTGATGGTTCCTGCTGGTGTGGTCGATCCGACGCTCAATGATCTCCTTCCACATCTCGGATCCGGCGACGCGGTCATCGATGGAGGGAATTCCCACTACCACGATGACATTCGCCGCGCGGCCGAACTGAAGCCGAAGGGCATTCATTACGTGGATGCGGGAACCAGCGGCGGTGTCTGGGGATCGGAGCGCGGCTATTGCCTGATGATCGGCGGCGAGCCGGAAATCGTCCAGCGTATTGATCCTATATTTTCAGCGCTCGCTCCGAGCATCGATTCCGCGCCCCGCACGCCTGGCCGCGAGAAACTGGGCGGCACTGCTGAGCACGGCTACCTGCACTGCGGTCCCATTGGCGCTGGCCACTTTGTCAAAATGGTGCACAACGGCATCGAATACGGCATCATGGCTGCTTATGCTGAAGGGTTGAATATTCTGCGCCATGCCAACGCGGGCAAGCAACAGCGGACTGCGGACGCTGAGACTGCGCCGATGCGCGACCCTGAGCACTACATGTACGACTTGAATATCGCGGATGTCGCGGAAGTCTGGCGTCGCGGAAGCGTCATCGCTTCGTGGCTTCTGGATCTGACCGCCATCTCGCTTCTCGATAGCCCGGATTTGGCCGATTTCGCCGGTCACGTCTCGGACTCAGGCGAAGGTCGCTGGACCATCAACGCCGCCATCGACGAGTCGGTTCCTGTCCCCGTGCTCAGCGCCGCGCTCTATCAGCGCTTCAGTTCGCGCGGCCAGGACGACTTTGCCGACAAGGTGCTCTCCGCGCTCCGCTATCAATTCGGTGGCCACCATGAAAAGGCTCCGGCCGAAAAGGAAGGCGCCTGATGGCTCACACTGAATCCGATTCTCTGGTCATCTTTGGAGTAACCGGCGATCTTGCGCACAAAAAGATCTTTCCGGCGCTTTATGCAATGGTAAAGCGTGGCGCGCTGGATGTGCCGGTTGTTGGCGTCGCCTTTCCCAAGTGGACTCTGGCGCGTCTGCACAGGCGCATCACCGACAGCATTGAGCGCGAGGTGGGGATTGACAACCAGCGCGCGCTCCATCATCTTCTGTCGCTCTTCAAATATGTAAGCGGCGACTACAAAGACAGCGCAACCTTCGCGGCAATCAAAGTTGCCCTCGGTGCCGCGCGGCGACCGGCGCACTATCTGGCTATTCCTCCCTCGCTCTTTGAAACCGTAATAGAAGGCCTTGGCACAGCGCATCTAGCCGATCATGCGCGTGTAATCGTCGAGAAACCCTTCGGTCGCGACTTGGCCTCGGCGCGCGAGTTGAACGAGGTTGCGCGCTCGGTCTTTCCTGAAGACTCCATCTTCCGCATCGATCACTTCCTGGGCAAGGAGGCGATCATGAACATCCTTTATTTCCGCTTTGCCAATTCCTTTCTTGAGCCCATCTGGAATAGGAATTTTGTCGCCAGCGTGCAAATCACTTTGTCAGAGGACTTTGGCGTCGGCAATCGCGGCTCGTTTTATGAAACCGCCGGCTGCCTGCGTGACGTAATTCAAAATCATCTTTTTCAGATCATTGCCATCCTCGCCATGGAGCCGCCCGCTGGCAGGGACTTTGGCGCGGTGCAGATCGAGAAGGCCAAGGTCTTCAAAGCCATGCGCCCGCTCAAGCCGGACGATGTGGTGCGCGGTCAGTATGCCGGCTACCGCAAGGAGCCGGATGTGGCCAAAAATTCGGATGTGGAGACCTTCTGCGCCTTGCGGCTCTTCATCGATTCATGGCGCTGGGAAGGTGTGCCGTGGTATCTCCGCTCAGGAAAATATCTGCCCAACACGGCCACCGAAGTATTGGTGCAACTGAAGCCCGCGCCCCAGCGGCTCTTTGAAGATTCGGCGCCTGAGGTTGGTCGATGCAATTATCTGCGCTTCCGCCTCTCGCCCGATTCAGCCGTCGCGCTTGCGGCCCGCGTCAAGCTGACCGGACATGACTTCATCGGCGAACAGAAGGAGCTTTATCTTTCGGAAACGCGGCCGGGAGAACAATCGCCGTACGAGAGATTGTTGGGTGACGCGATGGCTGGCGACGGAGCTCTCTTCACGCGCGAAGATGCCGTCGAGGCCGCGTGGGTGGTGGTCGATCCAGTTTTACAAAACCATCACAAGGTTCTTCCCTATAAACGCGGAAGCTGGGGGCCAAAACAAGCCGACGCAATCATCGCCGCGGACGGAGGCTGGCATAATCCTGGCGCGGAGATTTCCCCCGAGACGTAATTCGTTCCCCTCGTTTTGGCGATTCTCACTTGAAGAACGCGTCAACCACGCCGTCGATGATTTCATCCCCAGCATCCTGCGGCCCACGGCCTTCAAAGATTCCGCCTTGCAACTGGTCGTAATCTTCAGAAGACGAAGCCTCAGGAGTCTGCCGTACATCGCCGGCGCGGGCAATCCGCGTCAGCGCGCCGCCATCCATCCAGATCAGGCAGCAATCCTCGCAGGAGTCGATGATTACGTGCCCCGGACCGCCGTAGAAATGCGCGTCCATGCGATGGTGGCAACTGGGGCAATTGATCTTGCGCTGCAAATCTTCCGTGTCGGCGGCGGCTGGCGGTGCGTCACCTCGTTGCTCGGCCCGCGATGCCGCAATCAGTTCTTCCATCGCCTGCATGGCAACCACCATTCCCCGGCATTGCTTGCAATAAAGGATGGGTATCTTCGCAGCGGTAGCGCGCACCAGAGGAACATTGCACAGTGGGCACTCTTGATCCGCCGGCTCATCCAGCACGCGAACCCCCTCGTCGCCGCTTTTCTCCGGCAAAACAACGCGCTGGCAATAGTCGCACTTGAAACTCTCCTGATCCGGCTTGAGCCGCATTGGAGCGCCACATCCAGGACAGTTCATTGGGCCTTTCCACACTCCGGACAATATTTGGCAAGCTGCGGAATAGACTTTCCGCACTCCATGCAGAACTTGGAAGCCGCCGCAGCAGCCGTTGCGCCGATCAGAACGGGCGTGGCAGTCGCGGCCGGCGCTGCGCCCATGGACGGCTTGAGAGCATTCGACAAAACCTGCGCCACGGCAGCGCCCGCGCCCAGACCCATTCCCATCCCGGCCGCGCCACTGGTATTCGCTGCGGAAAGATCCAGCGACTCAGCGGCCGCGTAAAGCGTGTACCGGCCCAGATCGCCCACCATATTCATGCCCACGCGCTGGTCAAAGACTTTTTGCAATTCCTCAGGCAGACTAACGTTTTCAACCACAAAGCTCGCCAGTTCCAAACCCAGAGCGGCAAACGCCGGCTTCATCCTCTCGACAATCTTCTCGCCAAGAATGGTGTGATTGGCGGCCATGTCAAGGAAGGAGAGATCGCTGGTGGCAAAGACTTCAGTCATGCTGCCGATGATTGTGTCGCGCAGTTGTCCCTCAAGCTCGCCGGCAAGATAGCTGTCGCGCGTGCCGCTGATCTGGTTGAAGAAAACTCGCGGGTCGGCCACGCGATAGGAGTAGATTCCGTAACAGCGCAGCCGCACCGCACCAAACTCTTTGTCGCGAATCGTGATCGGCGTCGCCGTGCCCCACTTCTGGTCGGTTTGCAAGCGCGTTGAGAAGAAATAGACCTCGGACTTGAAGGGCGATTCAAAGGCCTTGTCCCAGTTCATCAAATCGGTCAGCAGCGGAAGATTGCGCGTGGTGAGCTTGTGCAGGCCTGGGCCAAAAACATCGGCAATCTTGCCTTCATTAA
Source organism: Occallatibacter sp. (assembly GCA_050014335.1). Classification (GTDB taxonomy): domain Bacteria; phylum Acidobacteriota; class Terriglobia; order Terriglobales; family Acidobacteriaceae; genus Telmatobacter. Next base: position 15,643 of record JBEKDN010000040.1, read on the forward strand.
CAAAGGCCGCCAACTGCGACTCGCTAACGGTGAGCTGTCCGCCGTTTTCTATTTCCAGATCGCGCATCGGATAGCGGTAAGCCAGGATGCCGTCTTGCGGTTCATTCCACGCAATGACTGCGATAAACTGCTTACTGAGAAAACTTTCCAGAGTCATATCTCTCTCCGCCAGAAACTATAACACACGCCATCAATCACATAGCAACAGGGAACTGCGCTTGAAGCAAAGCCTGACCGCCGCAATACCAAAGCATCTCACCTTGCCGACTCAAGCATCCGGACAGCTGAAGATTCTTCCTACGTGTAGAGCGGTTCTTCTTCGTCGTCCTTTTCCCGCATAAATACGTCGCCCGCTTTATGCCACTGCCCCATTTGTTCTGTTCCGCCGCCATCCAGCGTGACCTTGTACGCGCCCTGCCCATTGTCTCCAGAAGCGCGCGCCACAATAATTCCGTCATACGCGATCCCTTTATCTGTGATAACCGTAACCTTTTGCCCCAGATCGAACATCGTGCAATCCCCCTGCCTTCAAACTCTTCCCACCAGCCTAATCCATTTCTAAGCCGGTGCGCTTAAGGATTTCGGATTTATTTGCTTAGAGCGGTCGAATTCCGCCCTGGATTGCCTAGGGGTCAGGGCGTGAAAGCGACCTGCCAACGCAGAAAGGCCGTCCTTGTGATAAGTTGGATAGAGCGGCCTTGAACGAGCTCGTAGCTCAGTTGGTAGAGCAACGCCCTTTTAAGGCGTGGGTCCTGGGTTCGAGCCCCAGCGAGCTCACCATTCAAAAAACTAACTTAAATGACCCTCCTGAAACCGTAAAGGGCCGCTGCCACATGAAGATGATGAAGCCGCATTCCTTGCGAGAATAATTTTCCACCAGGCATCTCAAAGCGGGAAAAGCCGCATCGCACTGACCACCTGTCCCGTTCAGGGTGCCGATCCTGTTTATTTGGCCGGCAGGCAGACTAAGAAACTATGTTCCTGTACTACTTTGCAAAGCCGCGACGAATCAAAAAGGTGAAGTCTCCCGTGCGATCTTTGGCTCTCGCCTTTTTAATTTCTTGCCTTCATCATTTTTCCTTGGCTCAACAATCAACGAATGCAACTAGAATTGACGTTCGAGCAGCCGGCGTCGAAGCCGATGGAGCAACCATCGTTTCATCGAAGCTTCAAGAACTGATCGACAGCCATCCATCAGGAATTTTCTATTTCGCCCCTGGAGTTTACCTCCTCCACAATCAAGGCGTCACTCAACCGGGACTTACACTGCGTGATTTCTCCGGAACGTTTCTTATGGCGAAAGGTGCTGAATTTTCCTGCGATACGCAGAATACTCAAGCCGGTCAGTGCATCTGGATTATCCACTCGCATGGCGCTACCTTCCGAGATCTCGTAATCACATATATGCACCCAGAGCTGTTACCAATGCCTCGCAATTCCGCTATTAGTAACGCGCTCTTAGTGGAGGATTCCCAGAACATCAACTTTCTCAATACCACAATTATCGCATCGACGGGCAGCGGAATCTGGAACACGAACAGTACGGGCATCCGGTACGAAGGCACGACTAACGTCAGAGATACAACGGCGGACGGGATTCATTTCGAGAACGTTGGCTCAGGAGTTTTAACTAATCTAGTTACAAACAACACCGGCGATGATGCGATTGGCGTCACCAACATTTCGGCCTCGAATCTCAATTGCGGATTAACAGTCAACCAAGCTCAAGTTACGGACAGCCGTTCCCGAGGGATTGCAGTTGTCGGCGCTTGTGATGCGGTGTTTTCAAATATCGTGATCAACGGGACCGCGAATTCCGCCATCGCGTCGGTCAACGATCTTTCAATCAACAGCCGCTCAACAACAAATATTAAGTTCGAGAACGTGGTGGCAAACGGCGTGGCCTCGGTCAAGAGCGCAATTCATGGGAATGGTTATTGCGTTGACGTGAATCATTCCAGCCATGTTTCGGTAATGAATGTCAATTGTTACGGGTCGCGTGACGACGGCGTGTTTATTTATGACGGTGCCGACAATGTCACGATTCGGAAAGTCTTGCTGAAGCAACCTGGGAACAACGGTTTCCAGACCTCGAAGGCTACCAATGTGACTCTTATTGACGATCAGGTAATTGGAGCGCGGAAGAATGGCTTTGACATCGAGGCAAGCAGCGATGTCAAACTTCATAATTGCCAGACAGCGGATGCAGGCGGATACGGCTTTTACCATGCACGGAGTTCTCGTGTGATTGAATCTAATCTCTTTGCCAAGAACTCGGCAACTACAAGTGGCCATCATAGGGCGTGGTGGGCTGAAAGCATTTCAGGCCCGGTTACTGCCAATGGGGTTTCAATTGTCGACGACCGCAATCCCGCCCTGGGCTATGTCATCGGAGACTTTGACCTTGCAGGCCATCCGCTTCAAGTCAATGGAGTTGTTTTTCAAATTGCGCATGGCTCCGGTTCCGTTGAAAAGAGCGCGAGCAGTGCTTCCTACTCCACGAATGGTGCGAACGGAAGACATTGGTGATCCGATATACCGGGCCCGAGACGACGCGCGAGGCACACGCTATTGAGTGGCAGGTGCTAGATCGGGCGCTTTCTTCGCCTTTGCGCGCAAATTCCGCAGCTGATTGTACGCGGAAAGAAAAACCTTCCCCTTCAACGTGAATGGAACTCGATATGTTCGCAATGGTTCAGAATACCCCTTGGACCAGAAGAGTTTATACGCTTCCTGCCCCGTACCAAAGTCGACGTCGAGGCCTAGATCGAAGGCCATCCGCATCCAGTCTTCGTCGAGAATTAGTCCTGGAGAAAATCTCGCAATCTTGGGATCGGAGCTATAGGCGCCTATTACATATTCAATGTGCCCAGAGCATATGGCGATCAACTTCACCGCTAGAGGCTTTTTGTTCAATGTGATGGCGAATATTATGTATTTCAGCATATCTCTCGCGTCTGTGATGCTCTGTACAAGGAAGTTCCTATATAGTTGGGAATCGACCCACGTATGGCTTTTATGGGCATGCGCAACCCAACGTTGCTTCTCGATAAGCATCCAGTCGATTAGTTTAGTTGCTTGATCCACTTTTTCGGTCGGATCAATTGAGAAAAACTCTGCGTTTCCCGTCTCCTGAATCTTCTTCCGGCAGCGAGTCATATATTTTAAAGATCGCGCGCCTATGGCTTTGCGGTACCAGTCCCAGTCGCTTTCAAGACTTAGTCGATAGGAATCCCAATCGCTATCAAGCCTGCGGCGGGCCAAAGGAGCTGCATCGGCTTCGAGAGGGTTCAGCCTACTCTTGGGGATAATCCGATCGAGAGGCGATCCGGCTCGAATCAGCGGGAGGTAAAAAATATCGCCATAAGGTTTGCTTGATATTTCCTTCCAGGCGCTACTAACTACGTTATCAACGTCACTTTTCGGATCAACGAGAATAGAGTTGGCTTCACCGCCGCAAGGCGTCAGAGGCTTGACGATTCTGAGCGGTCCCTGCGCATACCGTACCAGAGGCCAAGCCAGAACCAGACTTTCATCCTTCCTGATTGTGACACAGAATAGTTCTCTCCCTTCAATGCGCGCAATGCTTTCCCAGCAATGGCGGCATACGATATAGCTCTCGTGATATTGGCCATTGCCACGAATCCAGAGATCGTTCCATTCCGCTTGAAGTCTCCGATCCGCATCGAAGTCGTGGATGATCTCACACTCCGTTCCCGTGTCCAACATTGTCGATGAACTCATAATCCTCACTTACGTGGAGGGATAAAAGGGACAAATCTCGCACGGCTCCACTTGGAGCAACAGAGAATTGTGTGTTGGATGCGATATCTGAATGCGGAAGATGTCCAGTACTTTTTCATATATCTACTTTCGATAGTGGCTGTCTCTCAGCCGAAATTACATTTATCCGCTGCCAACCGAAGATAAGCATTTGCGCATCCTACATTCCGGCTGCCATCAACTGGGCCATGTATTTCCCTTGCCACGTCTCATCAACATGATCATTCCTTATCTTGTCTGCCTTTCGACTGAGTAATGTTTTTAGCCGTGCCTGCAAGATATGGACACCGCGCGAGAGTAACCAATGGAGGTCTTAACAATGTTCGACTTTGCACTTGTTTTTGTGACTCAGCGGCCTTGGTTCTCATTTCGTCTTAAACAGTTTTCACGGCGGGTGATTTGGGCCTCTACTTTGGCCTTCCTAGTGATATGCGCGGCCAAACTGGCCGCGCAATCGCCGTCCGGTTTCGTTGTAAATTCCAACCAGGACAACGGAACGGGCGCCACCGACTGCCCACCCAATTCCACAACCACTGGCGCGGGAGGTTGCACGCTGCGTGATGCGTTGGCCGCCGTCGCAAATGCCGGTGGTGGGACGATCACCTTTGACTCGTCGGTCTTTGCCGCTGCCAACACGGCCGTGCAGAATACCATTACACTTACAAACGGGCTGCTTCTTATTCCGGCTAACACCAGCATCACGGGCCTGGTCACGCTCAACGGGGCTAATCAGACCAATCAGGTGACAGTGAACGGGAATAGTCACTCCACGGTATTCGTTCTCTTAGGAGGCAGCACCGCATCCATATCAAACCTGAACATCGAGTTCGGAAACGACAACGGCGGTTTCGCGTGTCAAGAGTGCAACAATGCGACGATCAATGGGGGCGGTATCTACAACGCCGGCACACTGAAGGTGACTAACAGCACGTTGTACGGCAACTCCGCGGGCCCGGGCAGCGTTGGCGGCGGCGGGATATATAGTGTCGGCACACTGACGGTGAGCGACAGTACTTTCTACAGTAACTCCGCCGGCCTTGGCTATTACACTGGCCAGACCCCTGCGGGCGGAGGCATATACAGTAATTACGGCGTGCTGACGGTGACCAATAGCACCTTCACCGACAATTCCGTCGGCCAGTACGGCGGCGGTGGCGGCATCATGAACTGGTGCGGTACGGCCACGGTGACCAACAGCACCTTCACCGGCAATTCCGTCGGCCTGAATGGCGGCGGCGGCGGCATCTACAACAATGTCGGCGCAGCCGGCCCTTGCAATAACAATAGCGGAACGCTGACGCTCACTAACAGCATTGTGAGCGGCAACTGGTTCTGGATCGGCACGGCAACCACGCCAGACAGTTACGATGACCTGGATGATACGACCGGCAGCGCGACCTTTACAGCCGACGTGGGCAATAACGGAGGCGACCTGGTAGGCAATTACAATGTGCAAACCGCTGCTGCGTCCAGTCCTGGCATTAACCTGGCACCGCTGGGCAACTACGGTGGACCAACCCAGACCATGATCCCGCTGCCAGGTTCGTTAGCCATCTGCGCGGGAATTGCGTTGCCGGGCGGAGGCATGCCTCTGCCAGCGACCGATCAGCGCGGCGATCCCAGAAATAATTTGAGTTATTCGGGCTACAGTGCGAACACCCCGTGCGTAGACTCGGGCGCGGTTCAGACCTTATATACACTCAGTCTTACCGGACCGGCTCCCATCGAACCGAACACCGAAATTTATGTCGATACGGCCTTTCAAGTCGCAGCGACATTGGAAGAAAGCGGCGTGTCCTTCGGTTCCACCCTTGTTCCTCCGGCCACTGTTCCCAACGTCAGCATCCAGCTTGCGCTCACGGGCAACGGTCAGCTCACTTCCGACGCGTACTCATCGGCGTCCGGCATGACCAATTACGTTTCCACCATCAATGCGCCGGGCACGGATGACGTGTTGACGGCGAGTTTGGCATTGAACTCCGGTCTGTCCACACCGCTGTCTATCAGCGAAGCCGGTTCGCCATTTACCGTAAACGTGCTCACACCCACAATCAACTGGCCGGAGGCTGCCGCCATCACCTATGGCCAAACACTGAGTGCGTCTTCTCTGACCGCCGGCTCGGCCAATTTCGACGGTGCCAACGTAAGCGGCACCTTCATCTGGACCACGCCGACTTCCGCACCCAACGCAGGAACGCAGATTGAAAGCGTGACCTTCACGCCAACTGGAACCGCTGCATCCGGCTACTCGCCTGTAATTGGCGCCGTCGCCGTGATTGTCAATCAGGCACCGACAACAACCGCATTAACGGTAAGCAGCAGTTCTGTAAATCCAGGGCAGTCTGTGACGATTAGTGCAACGGTTAGCTCGTCGGTAGGATCGCCCACCGGAACAGTGATCTTCTATGACAATGGATCACTGCTCAATTCCGCCGCTCTAAACGCGGGTGTTGCCACTTACTCTGTCAGTACCTTGACGCCAGACATCGATCACACCATCACGGCTTACTACAGCGGCGATCAAAACTTTCTCACCAGCACCTCGTCCGTAACAACCACCGTGACCGTGGGGTCATTAGATTTCACAATCAATATCATTGGGGCGACGAGTAAAACGGTTATGCCGGGCAGCAATGTCACCTTCCAAGTGCAGGTATCGCCGATGAATGGCTCTTTTGCGGGGCCAGTGACAATTTCGTTAAGCGGGCTGCCGCCGAGTCCTGCGCCCGCCATTGTGTCGCCTCAGACAATCGCCGCCAATTCCGGACCGCAAACCGTAACTGTCACGATTCCAAAAGTCGCCGCCACTGCGGAGAATCACGTTTACCAGCTTCCCTACAGCGGGCGCAGGGTTGGGCCGTTAGCGCTGGCCCTGCTCCTGATTCTTGGCGTTGGCGGAATTCGCACGCAGCGACGAATCCTAAGTCGCATAGTGTGCGTGCTCGTGCTCCTGGTTGGCCCCGTTGCCGTGACTTCGTTGAGCGGGTGCGTTAGTTCCGCAACTTTTACACCGGGGGCGTGGACCTACTACACGGTATACGTGACCGGAACGAGTGGGAATCTCCAGCACACCACCTCATATACCATCAACCTGGAATAACCAAAAAATGAGCAGGTCCCGCCAGCGACGGAACCTGCTCATTATGATTATTGAGTCTGAATCAAATATCCAGCCCCAAGGGTTGAATCAATTGAGACATTGTTGATCGGGATAGTACCATCCCCTCCAACTGAACCGACCACGATCGGTAGATCCGTTTTGTCATCAAATAATTTAATTCCATTCAAAGATATCTCCGAACTTCCGTTCTCCGCCCACCATGCCCGATTGCAGGAATTGCCCTCGGAAGAGTCGTAGGAAACGAGGTTCGACTCGGCCACGTGCGAGACACCGGCATGATAGAACCCATATTCGCCGGAGTTACATGCGTAAGCGCCAACGACCGAACCCCACGAGTAACCCGTATTGAAGACGTATCCACCACCCGCCGAATTTCGACTAATGGTGTTCGTCAGCCAGACATTGGTTGCGTCGTCTATTTGAAAACCAAGATTGGCGGCCGCATCCACCGTCACCCCAGTCAGGGTGACAGCGTTGGCTCCGCCATCTGTACGAACGCCATTGATTAAGGGATAAACACATGCGACGTTGGTAATCGATGTCCCTTGGCTGGTTGAGATATCGATGCAATCTTTTCCCGCGACAACAGGAGAACTAATCCTGCCCGAACTAAGCACGGTTCCGTTTGTGAATATCGCGCTCGTTGTCGCTCCCATGCTGAAATTCGGATCAGCGCCGATCATCAGACCCGAGTTCGCTGTTGTGTCGATGTAGAAGTTGGAGAAAGAGGCTTCGCAGGCGCCTCGATCGGCAATACCGCTTGAGAGGCTGCGGTAGATCTGAATGTTGGAAGCGGTAAGGCCGCAGTTGACAACGCCAGTTGACTGGTTGGTCACCGAAAGTGCGTCGTCTCCTGTATTTTGCGCGTAATAGCCCACCACCGATGAACTTCCATCGTTCTCAAAGTGCAAGCCATCGGCAGTGGTGTTGTTCACGCTCGTCCCACCCAGGAATTGTATTCCCGTGCTGTTTGTTACCCATATTCCCGGCCCAGGAGAATGCTCGACGGTTGTGTTGTTGATTGTTATGTTCTGAGAATCCTCGACGAGCATAGCGTTGTTTCCGGCTTCAGACCGCACATAGGGAAGCGCCGCATCTCCTATGTATCCAATATCGAAATTCGCGAACGTTGCATTCGACGAATTCAGGATGTAAATGCACTGCCCGGCAACGCCGACGGTTATCGTGTCGCAAAGAAACCGTGCTCCGTTCTGCATGAGTGCCGTTCCGTGAAAGTTTTGGAAGAGCAATCCCGGTTGATTGAACGAGGAGTTGTGGAGTCTGTAAAGACCTAGAGGAAAATAAATGGTGCCATTCGGGTTGGAGTTAATGATTGACTGGATTACACTGCTGTCAATCGTTGTTCCATTACCCGCCGCTCCCGACAATCGAACGTTGATGGTTGTGGAGGTTGGAAGAGTCATGTTGACGGGGGTTTGCACGAAAGCGGCGGGTGGTCTTATGGTAGGTCGAACACAAGAGGCGGGCTCAATCGACTGGCTGACTGCGCTTGGCATCATTGTAAACAAAAGGTTTAGGCAGGCGAGCGTATAGCTCGCAATCTTTAAGCAAGAAGGTTGGGT
>JBEKDN010000041.1:0-24266 GCA_050014335.1 Occallatibacter sp.
CTGATGGATGGGAAACCACGAACCTCAACCCGCGTCCTTTCTGATCCCTGATCCCTAACCCCTGACCCCCAACAAACTTCTCCAAAATTTTGCCGATAATTCTCCATCCCCGGAGCACAATAGAACCAGCATCAAGCCAAGCTCCAAAATGACCGCCTACCAATCTCCAACCCGCGCAATCTCAGTTCACATTCCCTTAGTCCCGAGTCCCAGTTTTCCGCCCCATCTTCACCATCCCTTCGCCCAAAACTCCGCCGGGGGCGCCCCCCCCCCCCCCCCCCCCCCCCCCCCCAAAAAACACACCAAAAACAACAAAACAAAAAAAAAAAAAAAAAAAAAAAAAAAAAAAAAAAAAAAAAAAAAAAAAAAAAAAAAAAAAAAAAAAAAAAAAAACAAAAAAAAAAAAAAAAAAAAAAAAAAAAAAAAAAAAAAAAAAAAAAGCTTTTGGCTGATCTTGCCCGCGCTCAGGCCTCTTCGGCAGCTTGCAAAACATAAAGTCTTCCTTCATCAGGCCGGCAATCGGACAAGCGTCCAATCCGCCTGTGTCAAGGTTCCAATTCCATCAACCCCGAAAATGACCTAAAATATCGCTTGGAGGGTCTCATGATCAATAACTGGATGAAGCGCCGCTGGGTCGTCGCATTGGCCGTCTTTGCCGTCACTGCGGTCAGTTACGCGCAGTGGACAAACCCAGCGGACGATGTGCCCGCCTATCATCCCTCCGCACCGCTTACTGTGAGCTCCCTCAAGCCCATCCTCTCCGGAAGCCAGCTCACCGGCGAGCACTTTCGCTATCCCTGGCAGGTACATGCTTACCAGCAAGCAGCCAAGATAAGCGCCGTCCTTTATCAGCTTCCCTGCAACTGCCGTTGCGACCGCGCCCTCGGACACACCAGCCTGCGTAGCTGCTATGAAACCGCGCACAGCACCCAATGCGACATCTGTTCCAAAGAAGGTTTTCTTGCCTATCGCATGACCAAACTGGGCAAGACACCAGCCGACATTCGTGCTGCCATCGCCCGCCATGAATACGAGTCCATCGACCTCGACAAGCAGTAAGCCCGCGGCGAAAAAATTCAATTTAGCGTAGAATGAAACTAGCAGCACGAGCCAGTTGGCCCGATGCGTACCTTTTTCGGGGGCGTCACGGTTTCGACGGGATCGATTGCGGCTTTGGAGTCATGCCGGGGGGTGGGCACCCGTAATCGCTTACAAAACAAAAGTTGCCAACGATAATCTGGCACTTGCAGCTTAATTAAATAAGCTGCCGTCTTCCACGGCTTCGCCTATGGGCTGTGAGCGGACGTCATACAGTAGGCTGGCAAAAGCGGCTCGGTCCGGGCGGCTGATGTGAGATCAATCGGACTAGTTTCTGGCGCATCTTGTCCGCTCTGAGCGTCAGGGGCGAAACTAAAAGGAACCGGACAAAGCATGAACACTCCTGGCTGACAGCGATTTCGGACGCGGGTTCGACTCCCGCCGCCTCCACCATAATTAAAGACATTAATTTCAATAGTTTACCATGTGGAAAAAGTAAGATGTCGAGAGAATGTACCCGTATTGTACCAAGCGGTTTTTGGTGCTAAATTGGCTGCATTATGCTCAGTGTCTACGCTCGCCACAGCCACCGTTGCGCGAAGAAAGACGATCCCTTCTATCGCCGCTGCCGCTGCCCCAAGTGGATTAACGGCAGGCTTCGTAACTCTCCGGGAGGGCGGCAACAGTCACGCGGTCGAGATAAATCCGGTACTTCTGATGCAACGGCCCGCCGCGAATGCCGAGTTCCATCATGATTTCGGCGGCGGCGTGCGGTGCAAGCTCGACCACATCGACATCCGCCGTGGGTCGCTCCAGCCCGTATAGGAGCGTGACGACGAAGCCCCCAATACAGTCGAGGCGCACAGTTGTGTCGACGGCCTCGTCCAGCTCCTTGAAGAAGGAGTCCCAAGGTTCAGGCGGCCGGTTAGAGGGCGACATGATCGAGTTGCTCCACGGTGAGATCCGTCAGCAGATTCCAGTGTTCTGCCGACTTTGGCCGATGTTCACGCAGCCAGGCGCGTTCGGCTTGGGTCATCGATTCTCTGCATAGAGTATCTTCTTTCGCCAGACGCGAGGGCTCCAATCTTGCGACACGGGAAGCTAGTTCGTCTCTGAGTCGGGAGCTTCCGCCTTTCTCAGCGGCTTGCCGCGAAAGATCGACCACAAACCCAAGCCGATTCTGGCGGTCCCGCAACTTTGCATTCGCTGTCAACCAATCCCAGTTCAGATGTGGAAAGGCAAGGGGCAGCCATGCCAACGCTTCTGTGACCCGCGAATCCAAGTTGTCCGAGTCCAGCGCCTCCATCAGCACTTCTACAGGATTCGACCGGGCCGGACCATGCAGATAGGCAAAGCCTGGATAGCCCAGAGTCCCCAGCATAGTCTGGAAGTAGCCGGCGTCGCGGGGGAGCGCCTGGTACTCCGCCAGTGGCAGAGCGGTTGCCGGAACCTCAAAGACCTCCACTGCGCGCGAGGCGAGGTCTGCGGAAACGGGCCGTTCTCCACTCTCGACCATCGACAGATAGGCCTGCGTCACGCCGAGCCGCGCGGCGGCCTGGGTCTGCGTCCAAGAGGACGTCTTGCGGGCGTTTTTGAGCTCATCTCCGGTCACATCTGTAATATAACATAAGTTGTTATATATACTTCAACTTTATCTGATTCATAGAGATTCAAGATAATTGAATTTAGAATGTAGAGTTGTAAACTGAAGACATGTTGCGGCCTGTCGACGTCGTCGTGCTGATCAAGCTCTCATTGGAGGCGGGCAGGCGGCCTCCTTATATTCAGATAGGAAACGAGCTCCATCTTTACCCTTCCGAGGTTTATACCTCCATCAAACGTGCACGCGCCTCTCATCTGGTGCAGGGGCTGGCGAAAGAGGATCGGCTGAACCGCACGGCGCTGATGGAGTTCCTGCTTCATGGCATCCGCTACGCCTTCCCTGCGCAACTGGGGACAATGACGAGGGGCGTGCCGACAAGCTACGCGGCAGCGCCGCTTAACAAGCTCATCAACCCCGACGGCTATCCACCCCCGGTGTGGCCCCATGCAGAGGGTTCAGTGCGAGGGTTCGCTTTTGCGCCCTTGCATAAGAACGTGCCCAAGGCTGTTCTCGAAGACGGGAGGCTCTACGAACTGCTGGCTCTTGTCGATGCACTGCGCGATAGCCGTACACGCGAGCGAGAGTTGGCGGGCCGGGAGTTGACTGAAAGATTGAGCGCTGCCTTCGATGCCCAGGGAGAGTCGTAGGATCTTGCGGGTTGCTTACCAGAGGAGTTGCATAGCTGACTCCTCCGGAGCCTAGCGGATGCTGGAGTCGGCTCGGGACACGACTACTACAATCTGGTACAAAATGGGTACATTCCGCTGGAGGTGGCGGAGGCAGTAATGTAAGCCGCCGCCTCTCGTACAATGAATAAAAGGCGAATAAAACGTACCAAAAACGTACCAGAAACATGGCATTTTCGGCATTTTGGCGGTTTTTTATCTATTTGAAAGCATGTAAGTTAATGATTCTAAACTGTGGAAAAATCACTCGACTCCCGCCGCCTCCACCAACGATAAATACGTATAAAATAATAGATTTATAACATAGGATAACCTGATGAACTGGTGCTCACTATAAGCTGGTAAGCAGGATAGCAACTGGTCGTCGCACTCCAAGAATTTATCGGCGGAAGTGGGTGGATGACTTCCAATATTTCTTTGAGATGCGGAACGCGCGGAAGGTGAAATAGACTAGTCGCAATTCCTGTTTGCTTGTAGATGCGGGCCGTGCTTGATCGGGATGCTCATTCTCGTCTCTGTTAACTCGACCACTACCTCGTTCCCTCTGACTCTTCTAAAAATATTCGCCATCACAACTGTCCGGCAATTAGTCGAATAAATTCAATTGGTTAAAGGGCGTCGGATTTAGAGCCTATCCGCAAATAGTATCCAGTAAGATTCCTTCGGCGGCGAATTTTGCGCGCGGGCCTTCCAATTCGCCGATGATAGCTGATGTATGGCAGCTATCAAGTCGTGGACAGTTTCCGATGCTTTGTGGACCAAGATCGGCCCCTGGGTTTCAGTGCGTACTCGCCCGTTAAACATGCAGTATCTGCGCAAATCGGGTGCCGGACGCAAGCCCAAAGATGCTCGGTAAGTTTTTGCCGCCATCGTTTATGTGTTGCGCACCGGCTGTCAGTGGAAGGCTTTGCCAAGCGAGTTCGGCTCAGCCAGCTCGGTGCACAAGTATTTTCAGCAGTGGCACAAGGCCGGATTCTTTTTACGGATATGGCAGGCCGGACTGGCCGAGTACGACGAAATGGAAGGCATCGCCTGGCAGTGGCAGTCGATTGACGGAGCGATGGGCAAAGCGCCGTTGGGCCAGGAGTGCGTGGGGTCGAACCCGACGGACCGGGGGAAAAAAAGGACGCAAGTGCAGCCTGCTGGTAGACGCGCGTGGGGTCCCGCTGTCGATCGTCGCCAGCGGGGCAAACGTGCATGACGTCAAACTGTTGGCGCAAACGCTGGACGCGATCGTCGTCGAGAGGCCCGCGCCGGATGATGATAATCTCCAGCATTTATGCGCCGATGCAGGGTATGTTGGAAAAGACGCGCTGACTGCAATTTGGGTGCGCAACTACGAACCCCACATCCGGCCGCGCAACAAAGAGGCTGAACAAAAGCGCACCGAGGCCGGCTTCAAAGCCCGCCGCTGGGTCGTCGAGAGAAGCCACTCGTGGTTCAACGGTTACCGCAAGATTCTAGTGAGCTTCGAGAAAACCGAGGCCAGCTTCGTGGCATTACTCTACCTAGCCTCGGCACTCACGAGTTGGAGGCAGACGCTAACTATTTGCGGATAGGATCTAAGTCGCCGATCCAGAGAGGTTTTCTCGAATAGCGTCAGGCTTAAAAGCTGTAAAATTAGGTAGAGCGAGGCTTGAACGTCGAGGCGTTTTTTGATGATAGCGACGAGGACATAAACACTGATGGCGATCCAGATTTGGGGTTTGACCGCGTTTCTCGTAGGCGTCAGCCAAATTGCCCCGCGCGACGTGCCCGAGAATGCCGAGATGATAGAGTTTGGATTCTTGCGCGCGCAAACAATCTTCGATGTCGCGCAGGCACTCGCGGAAGGTCAGTTGCGCAAAAGCCATGCACAAAAACTGATCCAGATGCGAAAAGGTTTTGGTTGGATAGTTTCGACGGGTATAGCGCAACGCAGCGACGAAACGTATGCAGCGGCAGAAAATCCATAAGCTGCGCGAAAACCAGTCTACCGACGAACATGGAGGAACTCCGAGGCTGAAATGCCTCAGTTTCCCAAATCCAAGTTCAAGTCGGTAACACCCTAAAAATCTGTTTTCTTATTGCTGCACAATACCTTCCCTATGCCATCCTCAAAAATTGCCGGACAGCAGTGACTCGCCATCTCTTTTCAATTGCTTTTCATAATAATCAGCCGTCCTTATAGCTCCTCCTTTGCAAAATGATTTTTCTCGATCCGCAACTGGATATCCCAACTCTTCGTTTCCAATTGGATTTTTGTTGACACAGAACCTCGCCCGTGAATAATATCCGAAGCACGGAGAATTCCCCTTTTTCAGGTTCTCCGTCAGGCAATCCCAAGGTCTCGATCAAAGATCAAGCGCCGGTGGCTGACAAGATGTTTTCCCCGAAGACTTGACTCAGGCTTCCGTAACACGCTTTTCATTTTCTGCCACACTTTCTGCCACACATGATGCACCAAATTTGATCGAAGTCAACTCCGTAATTGGGGCTTGAATCGGGTTGCGTCGATAGCTCATCCAACTTCGGTTCCGCAACTTTGCGCTCTTTTGAAATTGGTCTCACCATCTGCTCTTTTTTCTTGCGGCTCCCGCTATGGCAGGCTCCGCGAGAAAGTGGATTGTCAATCACTCAGCAGCCGGGCTCCCCCTGGCCAACTCAGTCGGAGGTTGACGTTATGGCGTCATTCACATACCCAGGTGTCTATATCGAAGAGTTATCGAGCGGCCAACACACTATCACCGGCGTGGCCACGTCGATCGGGGCATTCATTGGCTGGGCTTCCCAGGGGCCCGTATCCGAGGCCGTGCTGGTCCAAAGCTGGTCTGACTACCAGTCGCAATTTGGCGGGCTGGACTCTCGCAGTTGGCTCGGCTATGCCGTTAACCAATTCTTTGCCAACGGCGGAAGCCAATGCTACATTGTCCGCCTGGTGTGGGACGGCACAATTTCAGGCGGGGTCAACAGCCCGGTAGCCTGCTCCACGGCGATTGCGGCGGGCGCGGGGTATGGAACCGCCACAATCACCGCAACTTCAGGCGTGCTGTCGGCAGCCATCCCGCTCGGTGTCGGAACGCCGGTTCTACAAAGCGTCACCGTTCTGCCAGTCGGGGTTGCGGTGCCTCCCGCGGGAGTTTCGCTGCAACTGCCACCTCTGCCCATGAACACCACGTTGGCGCTGACGGCTACCGGAAACAACTCGGATGGCAGTACGCCTACACTCAGCGGCGTTACCTGGACATCCAGCAATCCAAGCATTCTGACGGTTTCGCCTTCGGGATTAGTCACCGCAGGCACAACCGCCGGCAGCGCAACCATAACGGCAACCTCGGGAATCATCTCCGGCAGCATTTCGCTTAGTGTAACGGCGGCCAGCATTACTTCGATCAGCGTTACGCCGTCGTCGGTCACAACCGTGGTTGGGCAGACGGTGCAGTTGGCCGCAACCGCCAATTACTCCGACGGAACCGCGCCGAATATCACCTCCTTAGCAGCCTGGAACGCCAGTCCCGCTGCCAGCGTTACATTCGTCTCGACTCCCGCGGTTCCACTTGCCCCCGCGCAGTTCGATGCTTTGCTCGCAACCGCCGCTCCGGCGCCAATTACCGCCTGGTCAATCACAAACAATGTTGCAACCTTCACAGCGGCCAACAGCTTTTCATCGGGCGAAATGGTGATTCTCTCCGGATTTCCGACAAGCACCTTCTTCAATGGCGTGGCTGTCACAGTGCTCGCAAGCGGACTCTCCGGAACGTCATTTGAAGTGAATTTCACCCATGCCAACGGCTCCGCTACCGAGGCCGGAGCAGCCTCTTCGGGGATTTCCGCCGCCTTTCCCAGCGCATTTACGCTACCAGCGTCGCCCACGGCGAACGGGACTACAGTCTCGATTGCCGCGGCCGATATTGTGTCAATCGCCATTGCACCGGCCAATGCAACGGTGCCATTGCCGGCCGATCTTGAAGGCGGTGAAGCCGAGCCTGCCACCTTTACGGTCTCCAGCACGCTCTCGAACAGCACACCGGGGCCAACTCCAACGGTGACCTGGGCCTCCAGCAATCCATCGGTCGCTACGGTCGATGCGAATCTTGGGGCGCTGACGGTTGTCGCCACTGGTTCGACGACAATCTCCGCCACCTATACACCGGCTTCAGGCGCGCCGATTGTGGCTTCGACCACCCTGACGGTAAGCCCCGGCCATCTTACAGCCATCACCGTCACGCCGAATACTCTCACCCTGGCGGCTGGGTTGACCCAACAGTTGACGGTCACGGGAACCTTCGATGACGGCAGCTTTGTAAACATGACCGGCTATGCCAAGTGGACTTCCAGCAACGGATATGCTTCGGTGACTCAAACAGGGCTGGTCAAGGGCGTTACCGGAAGCCAGTCGGCAACCATCATGGCCAAGTGGCTGGGCATCAGTTCCACCGCCGCGGTGACCATTACGGCGGCAATTCCGCAGTCGCTTGCCATTACCACCACGCCCGCGAACACCACCTCCATCACGCCGGGCCAGAATCTCTCGCTGGTGGCCACGGTAACCAACTCCGATACCACAACGACCGTGGTCACCGGCTCGGCAACGTGGACCAGTTCGGCTCCGTCGTTGATTTCGATTGCTGGCCCCGGTGTGGTTGCGGCCTCGGCAACAGCGGGCGGCGCGTTGACTCTCTTTGCCAACAGCCCCGGCATCTGGGCTAACAGCCTCTATCTCACCATTGGCGTTCTTCCGGCTCCCAATAATAACCGCTTCAACCTGCTATTGCAGCGGAAGGGCGCCACCGGCCAACTGACGACCCTGGAAAGCTATGTCAATCTTTCAGTATCGTCAAGCGATCCAAACTATGTCGTGACGGTCATCAATAACGACTCCAACTACATCACTTTCACGAATCCGGCAACAGGTCTGAATGTGGTTCCCACGGCCGCTCCGGCAGCGACGGCTTCGCCGGTTGGCTTCAGCGGCGGCGCGGATGGCACGGTTCTGGTTCCCACCGATCAGAACTTCGAGTTGGCCCTTTTATCCCTCTCCAACAACAATGCTGGAGTCAATCTGCTGGACCGCGTGGACATCTTCAATCTCCTCTGCATTCCCGGTGAGACGGACGCGGCAACAGTCTCCACGCTGCAGAAATACTGCGCCGCCAAGCGCGCTTTCTTCATTGTGGATTCGCCGCAACTGGCTACCATCGCTGGGTTGATGCAGTCTGGGCCGGCGGGCACTCCATTAGGCACCGGCAACATCACCGGCGAATACGCATCCAACTCAGCTTACTACTTCCCGTGGATTCAAGCTCCGGACCCGCTGGTTGGCAATCGTCCAACGCTCTTTCCTCCCTGCGGTTTTGTGGCGGGCATTTATGCAGCTACCGATGCCAGTCGCGGCGTCTGGAAGGCTCCGGCCGGTATCAATGCGGGCTTTACCGGGAACACCGGCCTGCAATACGTTCTCACCGACGACGAGAACGGCACGCTGAACACTCAGGCCGTCAACTGCAATCGCCAGTTCAAGGTTTACGGCGATGTGGTCTGGGGCGCGCGAACATTGGCCGGCAACGATCAAGCAGGATCGCAGTGGAAGTATGTGCCCATTCGCCGCCTCGCGCTCTTTCTTGAATCGAGCCTTTTTGATGGCACGCAGTGGGTTGTCTTTGAACCCAACGACGAGACACTCTGGGGTCAGGTACGGATGAATGTTGGCACCTTCATGCAAGGGTTGTTTTTGCAGGGAGCCTTTGCCGGCAGTACCCCGCAGCAGGCCTACTTTGTCAAGTGCGATGGAGAAAACAATCCTCCGGCCAGTATCGCGCTGGGCGTGGTGAACATCCTGGTGGGCTTTGCTCCCTTGTACCCGGCGGAGTTCGTCGTCATTGAGATTCAACAAATCGTTGCACAAGCCTCGTAACTGGCGCAGACCTATCCCCAAGGAGAATGAAGATGGCTATTTTCCCCGCAAATCCTTCGCGTCTTGATGCGTACAAAAACTTCAAGTTTCGTTTGAAGTGGAACGGCCAGTACGTGGCTGGCATCAGCAAGATGAGCGCGCTGAAGCGCACCACCGAGGTGGTTTCGCATCGCAGCGGCGGTGACCCATCCACCGACCATAAGTCTCCCGGCCGGAGCAAATACGAAGCGATTTCATTGGATCGCGGATTGACCCAGGACATGAACTTCCATGACTGGGCAGGACTGGTCTGGAACTTCGGAGCCGGCCTCGGGTCGGAAGTTTCGCTGGCTAACTTCCGCAAGGACATCTACCTTGAGTTCTACAACGAAGCCGGCCAGTTGGTGATGGCTTACAAGATCTTTCGCTGCTGGGTCTCTGAATATCAGGCGATGCCCGATCTGGACGCCAACGCCAACGCCATCGCCATTGAACACATCAAGCTGGAGAATGAAGGCTTCGAGCGCGACAAGAGCGTCACTGAGCCTGTTGAGCCGACTCTGAGCATTGTGGCTACCTAATATGCGCGCTCTATCCCAAGCCGAGTGCCTCGTCTTGTGGGAGAGCGGCCAAGGGCTTCACCCCATTGATCAGGGGCTGCTCGCAGTCAACGCCGTGTTCCCCGAGACGCGCGACGAGAGCGTTGCGGACTGGCCGCTGGGCCGCCGCAATCGCGCGCTCGTGCAGCTTTACTGCGCCAATTTCGGATCAAAACTGCGGGGCTGGACCAGTTGCCGGCAATGCGGTGAAAAGTTGGAATTCGCGGCGGACGGCAAGACCATAATGCAGACCGAGAAGGATGCCTCAACGGCAGTTGTATCGGAATCGGGCCGCAGTTTTCGCCTGCCCACCAGCCGTGATCTGGCGCGTATCGCCGCCGCGGTCGATGACGGCGTCGCGGCGCCGCAACTGCTAAATCTTTGCTTGGTCTCGCAACAGGAATCGAAAGAGTCAGCCCCATCGGCCGACTGGAGCGAAGAAGAGCTTGAGCGGATTGGCAATCGCCTTGCCGAGGCTGATCCGCTGGCGGAGATACTGCTGGATTTTGAATGCCCGGTCTGCAAGGAAACGTTTACCGAAGCGCTTGATCTGGCCTCCTTCCTCTGGTCGGAACTTGAAGGCCGCGCGCGCCGTCTCTTGTTCGATGTGCATGCGCTGGCCAGCGCCTATGGCTGGAGCGAAGCGGAGATTCTATCCCTGAGTCAGCAGCGGCGCGGTTTTTATCTGAAGCAGGTGCAGTCATGAGCGGATTTCTGCAACGCATCGCCGGCTCGGCAATTCGGCGGCAGACCAGCCTGCATCCGCTGATGGATTCGGTCTATGCTGTGCCGCGCCGCGAAGAGGCTCCGCCGCGTTTGCTGGAAGAGACGCAGAGGATTGTCTCCCAGCCGCCAGAAAGCATGGATGCGAGCGCAGGGCCGCATCTTCTCGATCATGCGCCTTCCGCCTCGCATACTGCCTCCGTTCAGCCGCTCGCGCCCAACAGCCCGCCAATCGCTAATGCGCGGCGGGAGCGCTCCGACGACGCGCCAACGATCACTTCCGCGAACTCTGCCGCGATGCCTGCCTCCCAGAAAAGTGAATCCTCAGGCGCTGACAATCCGATATCGAATTTCGTAATGGACGGTGCATTTCAGCCGCTCCTGAGGCGTTTTCCAGCTCCGCAAAGCCCAAGTGGAGAAAATTCCGAGAGACCCTCTGAGCCAACTTTCTCAGGCTCCACAGCGGGAAACAGTCCTGCATCCGCTCCATCCAGTTCCATGGGCCATTCTGCGAGCGACGTAAATCCCAGCTCGCGCATCTGGGTCTATCAGCCACTGATTGCCGCTGAATCGCTCAACCAATCCCAAACCGAGCAGGCACAACGCCGCAGCGAGCCGGAGCAATCCGGATTGATTTTGCAGGCGGCGGCTGCGCGCAGAGCGGCGGCCAACGAAGCACTGGCCCAGCGCAATGCGCAGCCCGCCAGAGCGGTGATCCAGCCCGAGGATATTCAGATTCACATTGGCCGCATTGAAGTGATTGCCATGCCCCCGCCCGCGGCACGTCCCGCCGCCGCGCAAGTGCGCAGAGGCCAGTCGCTTGACGAGTATCTCAACGGTTCCAGCCACAACAGCTCCAGCGGGAGGTCCAGATGAGCAATGCACTGGCCATCGCCGGAGTTTCCGCAGTTCTGCAGTTCTACCTGAATAATCTGTACAGCAATCTCTCAGCCATGTTCGGCGGAACCATCACGGTCACCGCGCAGGCGCCCGATCTGGTGCAAAACAGCTTTGCCAATCTCACATCGTTGGAGAATCAGGTCAATCTCTTTCTTCATCAGGTCACGTATAACCAGGCCTACCGCAATGTATCGCTACCTTCTCTCGCCGCCGACGGCATTACCCTGCGGCAGAGCCCACCTCTGGCTCTGGATCTGCACTATCTGCTGACGGTCTATGGCACCGCCGACTGGCAGGCCGAGGGCTTGCTGGGCAACGCGCTGATGATGTTCCACCAGAACCCCATCATCGCGCGCGCGGACATCACCTATGCCTTGAACAACCTTCCTCCAAAGAACAACCTCAGCTCGGCGCTGGCCAATTGCGGACTCGCCGATCAGTTTGAGATGATCAAGATCACTCCGGCGACCCTGGGCAGAGAAGAGATGGCCTGGCTCTGGACCGCGCTCAAGGCCGACTACCGCCCCACCTTTCCATTTCAGGTCTCGGTGGTTCTGATGCAGCCGGATCAGAACGCCTCGCTTGCGCTTCCTGTGCTCTATCGCCAGTTTCAGGCTGTCGTCAGCCAGCCGGCACAGCTTCTGGCAGTGCTGCCGCCCAACAATCAGCAAGCCTTTCAACTCACCGATCCAGTCACAGTAAACGGAGAGTTCCTCTCCACCGTTACGCAAGTCGAGTTGGTCAACTCGCGCCTGGGCATTCAATTTACTGTTCCGGTCAGCAACGTGACCGCAACCTCCTTTACTTGCTCTCCGGGAGCGCAGACCACCTATCCCAACGGCATTCCAGCCGGTATCTACCTGCTGAAGGCGCAAATTCTGGCTCCCAACTCAACCCCCGCGGCAATCGTGATTCAGCAATCGACCAACGAACTTCCCGTCGCGCTTGCCCCCACGCTGGTCTCGCAGGCCGTCACGCTCAATCCGAACCCCGACGGCACGCCGACGGTATTGGTCACCATCGACAACATTTCTCCGGGCGTTTTTGAAGGCCAGAATGTGGTGCTGGCATTGAGCAGCCAGACCGCTCCCCTGCCTCCAGGTGTGTTGTATTCCATCTCGTCCAGCCTCACCACTCCGCCCTTGCCCTTGGGCCAAACCAGCTACACATCGCTCACCTTCGAGTTTCCCAATACATTGCCGGCCGGCCAGAGCTATCTCGGCCGCCTCGTCGTAGACGGCGTCAGCAGCGTGGTAAGCGTCAACTGGAACACTAATACTCCCAACCCACCGGTCTTTACCGGACCCATGGTGACCACATGATCGCCGAGCATAAGACGGTCGCGGCCTCCACTCCCTGGCAGGAGTTCAAT
The DNA here is from genome assembly GCA_050014335.1 of Occallatibacter sp. Taxonomy (GTDB): domain Bacteria; phylum Acidobacteriota; class Terriglobia; order Terriglobales; family Acidobacteriaceae; genus Telmatobacter. Next base: position 12,794 of record JBEKDN010000041.1, read on the forward strand.
CAGCGCAAGCTGGTGCGGGAGTTTGCTGTGCTGCGCCGCCGTCTGGATGGTGGGTCGCCGGAGGATGCCTGCGGGCTGGTAGACGATGAACAACCGTCAAAAGATGCAACGCCACAAGACGCTGCAATCGACCGGCTCGCGGCAATCTTCCAACTCACCCTCTTTGAACGCGAGCTACTCCTGCTTGCCGCGGGGGTGGAAATGGACTCGGCACTCGCCGACCGCTGCGCTCAGTTGACGGGCCGCTCGGCCATCGGCGCGCAGCACGGACTTGTCACTTTCTCTTTGGCAATCTCTACCTTGAGTGATCCACACTGGAGCGCGCTCTCATCCTCCGCGCCGCTGCGCCGCTACCGGCTGCTGAGCCTGGAACCGGAGCGCGGCCTCACCTCCGCCGGGCTGCACATCGACGAGCGAGTGCTTCACTATCTTGCCGGCGTCAACCGTCTCGATGCGCGGCTGGAAGGGATGCTCTTTGCCAAAGGTCCGCCGGAGTGGATGGACGAGGATCACCTCCGCCTGGCTACTGAGAGCCTGCATGGCTTCGAGGAGGATGGCGACGAAGGGCCGGTGCTTCACCTTCGCGGCGATGATCCGCTGGGCCAGGAAAGCATCGCATCCATGCTCGCCCATCGCAGCGGACGCCGCCTCTACATTCTGCGCCACGAGGATACGCCCGCCGCGGGCGCTGACATGGAGCAGTTTATTCATCTCTGGATGCGCGAGCGTCTGCTGCTGCCCGCGTATCTGTTGTTGCAGTGGGATAATGAGCAGCCCAGCAAGCAGGCTCATCAACTGGCCGAGCGCATTCCCGGCGCCCTGATAATCGCCAGCCGCGAGGCAATTCGCCTGCACCGCGCTGTTGAGAGTCATGATGTCAACAAGCCCTCGCCGGCCGCGCAGCAGCGGCTTTGGCTAGACGCTTTGGGGGCTGCGGCGCTTGGCTCTGCCGCTCTCGATGTTGTTGCCCCTGTTCATTCCTCCCCAGAGCAACTCGAGTTCCTCGGCGAGGTAGCCGAGCAGTTTCGACTGAGCGCCGAGACCATCGTCTCAATCTCTGCTTCGGCAGGCCCGGTTGAAGCGGACTCCGGCGGCGTATCAAAGCTGGCCGATCGCATCTGGGCAGCCTGCCGTCAATATACCCAGCCCCGTCTTGAGGGATTGGCCGAGCGGATTATTCCCGCCGCCACCTGGGACGATCTGATCCTGCCCGAGGCGCAGAAGCTCATTCTTCGGCAGATCGCCGCGCAGTCCCGCAACCGCATGACGGTCTATGAAAGCTGGGGCTTCTCCGCGCGAGGTCGCCGAGGCCTGGGGCTAAGCGCGCTTTTTGCTGGGCCCAGCGGTACCGGCAAGACGCTGGCCGCCGAGGTTCTCGCCTCGGAACTGCGCCTCCATCTTTATCGCATTGACCTGTCGGCGGTGGTGAGCAAATACATTGGCGAAACCGAAAAGAATCTCAAGCAAGTCTTCGATGCGGCGGAGAGCGGCGGCTGCCTCTTGCTTTTCGATGAAGCAGATGCGCTCTTCGGCAAGCGGGCCGAGGTGAAGGACTCGCATGACCGCTACGCCAATATTGAAGTCGGTTTCCTCTTGCAGCGCATGGAGAGCTTTCAGGGGCTGGCCGTGCTCACTACAAATATGAAGTCCTCGCTCGACAAAAGCTTTCAGCGCCGGCTGCGTTTCACCGTCGACTTTCCCTTCCCGGATACGGCGCAGCGCCAGCAGATTTGGGAACGTGCCTTTCCCGCGCAAACGCCCACGCGCGATCTTGATCCGGTGCGCCTGGCAGCCTTGAATATGACCGGCGGCAATATTCACAATATCGCTCTGAATGCCGCGTTTTTGGCTGCCGATGCCGGCCAGCCGGTGAGCATGAGCCATCTTCTGCAGGCCGCGCAGCTTGAGGCGATCAAGACTGAGCGGACCATCTCCGAGATGGAAGTTCGGAGGTGGGTATGAGCCTGAATCTCACCATCGATCGCCTCGCGCTGGGCGGCTTCGATCCGGCCGAGCGCGCCGCCTTTGAGCAGGGGCTTCGCTCCGGGCTGGCCAGCGCTCTGGCTGATACGGCAATGCAGGCTCAGATTTATAGCCGCTCATCCACAGTGCGTAGCATTCCGGTCCTTCGACTCGGCAAAGTGACCTTGCAGCCTGGAATTTCTGGAGCCCGCAATCTGGGCATCGCTGTCGCCCGCGCCGTCGGAAACAGTGGCGCAATCAGCGTGGGCGGAAGCCGCGCCGCCAGCCTGAGCCACGCTTCAGGTCTAAGGAGGCAGCGCCCATGAGCCGCTCCGCCTTGGCTTTTGCCCATGATACCGACTCCGCAAAGTCCTCCGCCGCGAGCAGGGCGGGCAGTGTGCGCGTCAGCCACCCCGGCGAAGCCTCCGAGCTTGAGGCGGATCGCGTAGCCGATACCGTCGCCCAAGGCGGTCGCGTTGCCGGCTGGTCGCTCAGCGCATCCAGCTTTGACGGTGTGAATCGCCAGGCAGCGCCCGCGCAGCCAACAGCCTCGCTTGGCGATATCGCCGGCAAAGTGGCTGAAGCGCTGCTCGCCACGCCCGCGGGCAAAAAGGCTCTGGATGCTGCTACCTCAGCGGTGGCATCGCCGGCCGGACTGGTCATCACCGGCTCAACCGCAATCGGCGTCTTCACCGCGCTGGACAAGGCCAAGAAGCCTCTGCCCGCGCAATTGCCCGCCATTCCTCTGGATTTCATCCATCCCGGCCTGACGGTCAAACTCACCTGGAGCGGCCCGGTCAATCAGCCCACCAGTGGCTCCATCTCGATCGGTTATTCACCCAAGACGTCCGAGAAAAAGCCCGCGCAATCGGCGGCGGAAAATCAACCGTCTGGAAATGCTGCTCCAGCCGCCGACCAGGCGAAATTGCCGGCGGCTGCGCCAGAGAAACCAGCGGTTGGTCCGCTCGCGCAAACATCGAAGAAGTCGCTCCTCGACCGGATGTTTGAAAAATGGCAGATGGACAAGCTCCAGGCCATTGGCAACTTCGCTAAACCCAAAGCTCCCGGCCCAGCCGCCGCCGCGCCCCCGGTTCAGACTCCAGCAGCGGAGAAAGCGCCTGACCCAAAGCACACTCCCGCACCGGCCAAGGTTCAAGCTCCAACGCACGATGCCGCAAAACCCGATGCCGCTAAGAAAGAAGAGATTCCCGTGGCGCGCAAGGCTGATGCCTCCGCGCCAATCTCCACCGGTTCAACCACCGTTGACTCGGTGCTGCGCTCCTCAGGCCAGCCTCTGGACCGTGCGACGCGGCGCGATATGGAATCGCGCATCGGCTTCGATTTCAGCCATGTCCGCCTCCATACCGACGCGCGCGCCGGCGAATCCGCGCAGTCGCTGAGCGCCAAAGCTTATACCGTCGGCAGCGATGTGGTCTTTGCCCCAGGCCGCTATGCGCCGCACACCAGCGAAGGCCGGCATCTGCTGGCGCATGAGCTCACTCACGTTGTGCAGCAGACCTCCAACCCGGAGCGTGCTCATCCCGCGATGCGTCCCGTCGCGCGCCACATCCAGCGCTCCTGGAGCTTGATGGATCTACCGGGTGCCGGATGGGTTGTGGATAAGGTCAGAGGTCTCAGAGGCTATAAGCTGGTTTGCACCATCGTGGGCCATGACCTCTTTGACGACGGTATCGCCTATGAAAGAAGCGCGAGCAATATTGCGCAAGGCATCCTGGAACTGATTCCCTACGGCCAGGAACTTTACGAAAAGCTTGCCAAGGCTGGGCGGGCAGTCGAGAAGGCCTACCACTGGCTGGTGGGTGAATTCGAAAAACGCAACCTCACCTTGAGCGGCATCTACGACGTCCTCGACCGTGCAGTTCATGCCTTCAGTGGCTGGCACCCCATCGACTCCGGCGAAGAGGTGGTGGCCATCCTGATGGAGCCCATCAACCAGCTCATTGACCTGGCCGGGGTAATCGGCAAAAAAATTCTCGAATTCATTCTCGAAGGCGTAGTAGCCTTGTTTGGAGAAACCGGGCAAAAGGTTTGGGCCTTCTTCAAGCGAGTCGGGAGCGTAATCGGGCGGATAGCCGCCGACCCGAAGCAGTTCGGCATGAATCTGTTGACGGCGGTCGGCGATGGCTTCAAGAACTTCTTCGCCCATATCTGGGACCACCTGAGCGAGGGTGTCAAGGTCTGGGTTTATGAGGAACTGGATCTTCCCAAAGACATCCAGATGCCCAAGGATTTTACCCTCGGCAGCATGTTCAAGCTGCTCCTTCAAGTTCTGGGTCTTACCTGGGAGCACCGCCGCCCGCAATTAGTGGAAAAACTCCAGCCCATCGGCGGCGAGACGGTGGTGTACTTCTTTGAGACTCTCGCCGATAAAGCCGGCGACGTGATCAAACGAATCAAGGAACACGGCTTCTCCGCAATTAAAGACATGATCGTTGAACAGGCCGGCGATATCTTCCATACGGCCGTGGAAAGCCTCAAAAGCTGGATCGCCACGGAGTTCATCGAACAGGGCTTGAAGCTCATCGCCGAGCTTTCCAATCCAGTCGGCGAACTGATCAAGGTCGTCGAGAGCATTATCAACACCGTCATGTTCGTCATCGAGAAGGCCAAGCAGTTGGAGGAACTGGTCAACACAGTTGTCAACGCACTCTCTGACATCGTGGACGGCAACACCGGACCCGCTGCCCAGAAGATTGAGACTACGCTGGCTAATTTAATCCCCTTGCTGCTGCGATTCGTCGCCGGCCAGTTTGGCATCAGCGGTGTCGGCAAGAAAATCCGAGACGTCCTGCAGAAAATCCGCACCCCAATGGACAACCTCATCGGCAGGCTGCTCGATGTCATCGTCGACAAGATCAAGCCCCTGTGGGATAAAGCCAAGGATGCCTTCATGGCCAAGATGCAGACCATCAAGGAATGGTGGACCAAGCCGGCCAAGTTCAACTACGGCGATGAAGAGCATGAGCTGACCGTCGAGGGCGATGGCGATAAGCCGCAGGTATTTGTGCACAGTGACGAAAAAACACCCTTGATGGAGTTCCTCAAGACTTACAAGGCCAATCAGACGCAAATCAACAAAGCCAAAACTCTGGCCAAGGGACTTGGCTGGAAGGACGGCAAGCTGGAGAGCATGAGCAAGAAAGAAGCGGGCTACAACAACTTCGTTGCCCTGCGCGATTTGATGGACAAGCTCAAATCCAAGAAGCCGCCACCGTGCGATATTCACGACGACGATGCGCCTGAGCAGGCGCCTTTCGGCGGCGCAACCAAAGCCTGGGCCTATCTTGCGCCCGGCCACGGAGACGGAACGGATCCAAGTGGAACTCGTCCCGTGCTGGATGATCTTGGATACCTGAGAGCCACGGATCAAAAGTTCTATGTCCGCGGCCACCTGATCAGCAACAAGCTCGGCGGCAGCGGAAATACCTGGAAGAACCTGACGCCGATCACCAACGGCTCCAACCAGCGCATGGAAGCCAATGTCGAATCCGTTCTCAAGCAGGCCACGGAAAACAGCGCCAAAGGCAAAGGGACGAACTACTACTACTACGAGGTGAACGTCAGCTACGGAAATCCGCGAGTTCCCAGCAATACAGACCGCTCCGGCAACCAGAAGAGTCAGGCCGAACTCGACGCCAGATCGGACATCGCTGAAAAGCGCCTGAAGAAGGTGAGCTGGATTGTCAAGGACGCGGAATATGACTGGGATGCCAAAAAGTGGAACAAGACCAACAAAACCCCAACGGATGAAAACGGCGCTGCTCTTCCGGCAAAGGTCCGCTCTGGCAGCTTCGATCCCAAGCTGGTAAGGCTCTAGAGAAGAAAGGGAACCCTACATGGCTTACGCATTGCCGATTGCGCCGCGCCTGGTTAAGGGCGGCATCGTGACGATGGACCCGGACACCTCCGTGGTCATTGGCGTTATCGCGCTGCAGTACAATCCGGACACGCTCACCCGCTCGCTGCAGATTCAGGCGGTTCCCGGCGGCGCCGATGGAGTGCGCGTGGACGCCTTGCGGTTGCGCGGCCCGGCCATCGAGACTATCAAGCTTGAGGCTGAGCTAGACGCCACCGACCAGCTCGAATTTCCCGCGCAATATCCCATCACCGCGCAGTTCGGCCTTCATCCCCAGCTTGCGCAGTTGGAGATGCTCGTCAACCCCACTGTTGAAACCCTGCTCAACGACGACTCCATGGCCAGCGCCGGAACCCTCGAAATCATTCCACTCGAGCAGCCGCTAACCCTCTTCGTCTGGAGCAGCAGCCGCGTCGTCCCCGTCCGGCTTACTGAAATCTCCATCACCGAAGAAGCCTTCGATCCCAATCTGAATCCCATCCGCGCCAAAATCTCGCTCGGAATGCGCGTGCTCAACGTCGATGACCTTGGCTTCGACAATCCTGGAGGCCAGATGTTCATGTCGTATCTCACCAACAAGGAAGCGCTGGCGGCGCAGGCCGCCAATGCGGCTATCACTACGCTAGGACTCGGAGGCATTTAATGAACTATCCGCTGCAAGCCATGATGATGATGGGCGTCGTGCCCCAGGTCACCTTTCCAACGGACAGCCGCTACTACGGCTCCAGCGTGTTGCAGTACACTGCCCCCAATGGCCAGACCATTCCCTATCTGGCGAGGCGCATTGTGCCCCAGCCCGGCGCGCCCAACTACGCCACCATCGCCACCTATACCGTGCGCCAGGGAGACCGCCTGGATCTGATCGCCGCCAAGTATCTTGGCGACCCTCTCATGGCCTGGCTCATCTGCGATGCCAATGGAGCCATGAAGCCTTATGAATTAACCGCCACGCCCGGAACCACGCTCTCCATCACCACGCCGCAAGGCATCCCCGGAGGAATGATTGCTCAGTAGCGTCCAACTCACGCTGATGATGGGCCCCATTTACGCGGTGCCAGTGCCCAGCGTCGTGCTCGATTCTTTGGCCTCGGTCGAGGTCAAAATCGAGGACGTCGGCCAGAGCGGTTTTCAGCTCGTCTTCAGCGTCGATAAAAACTCTCCTCTGCAGATCATGTTTCTCCTTACCGGCGGATTGCCGCTCCTCTTCATGCGTTGCATCTTGGTGGCCACGGTCAACGGTCAGGCCAACGTGCTCATTGATGGCGTCATCACAAAAAACACCATCGCCCCCGGCGACAAAGGCTCCAACTCCACGCTGACTTTGTTTGGCAAGGATCTGACGGCGGTGATGGGCCAGTCCAACTGGAGCGGCTTTCCCTTTCCCGCCTGCCCGCGTGAGGCGCGCGTGGCGCTGCTGCTTGCCAAGTACGCCTTCTTCGGAATTATTCCCATCGTCATTCCCAGCCTGCTCTTTGACATCTCCATCCCCATCGAGCAGATTCCCGCCCAGCAGGGTACCGACCTTGACTACATCAAGGCTCTGGCCGATGAGGTCGGATATGTCTTTTACATCTCTCCCGGCCCGGTTCCCGGAGCCAATAAAGCTTACTGGGGGCCGCAGGTCAAAATCGGTCCTGTCCAGCCCGCCCTCAATGCCGACATGGACGCCTACAGCAACGTCGAATCGATGCACTTCTCCTTCGATCAAGAGAAATGCAAAATCCCGCTCGTTTATACCTACATTCAGGAAATCGGCATCACCATTCCGATTCCCATTCCTCCCATCGATCCTCTGCAGCCCCCACTCGGCGCTATTCCGCCGCTGCCCACAAACCTGATTCCGCCAGACCTGAAGGCCTTCCGCGAGGATCTTTCCAAAGTTTCGGTTCCCCAGTTAATCATGATGGGCCTTGCCGCCGGTGCTGCCAGTTCTGAAGCGGTCACCTGCGAAGGGTCGCTCGATGTGACCCGCTACGGTGGCGTGTTGAATGCGCGCAGCCTGGTCGGTGTTCGCGGCGCGGGCCAGGCCTTCGACGGCCTCTATTACGTCAAAAGCGTTACCCACAAAATCAAGCGCGGAGAGTACAAGCAGAACTTCACGCTCACCCGCAACGGCCTTGTCTCCACGGTTTCAACGGTGAATCCATGAGTACGACACCTAACAGCGTTCCTCCTCCACCCGCTCGCTACTACGGCAAGTATCGCGGCACCGTGCTCGTGAATATTGATCCCATGCAGATTGGCCGCATCATGGCCCAGGTTCCCGACGTGCTCGGCGAAATACCCTCCAGTTGGGCCATGCCATGCGTGCCCGCCGCGGGCATTCAGGCCGGCATCTTCATCGTTCCGCCCATCGGCTCCCAGGTCTGGATGGAATTCGAGCAGGGCAATCCCGACTATCCCATCTGGAGCGGAGGCTTCTGGGGGATGGTCGCCGATGTTCCGATCTTCGCCACCGCGCCGCCTGCCATTCCGCCCGGCCAGAACATCGTCTTGCAGACCACGGGCCAGAACTCCATCATTCTTTCCGACGGCCCGCCCACTCCGATCACCGGAGGCATTGTTCTCAAAGGCGCCAGCGGAGCCATGATCGTCGTCAACGAAACAGGCATTTACATCTCCAACGGCCAGGGCGCAACCATCACGCTCATCGGTCCCGCCGTCGCCATCAACATGACCGCACTCACCGTCGTCGGTCCATAACCTGCCGAGAACGATTGGGTGCCCCAGCTCCCGCTTTTGGGATTTGGGAAGCAAGAAAACTGAAGGAGCATTTTGACCTGATATTGCATTTCATGTCTTGGAAAGAACCAAATGTTGGGTGCCCCATTCCGCAGTTTCATCGCGGAATGGGTGGGATAGCACGAGCCTCAATCGGAGCTTAGTACCTAAGGAGGAATAAATGCCGGGACCGATACTTCACATGGGCGCTGTCGTCACTTGCGCTCACGGCGGGCAGGCCATTCCCACCGTTCCCAGCACCTGCGTCATGGTCTCGGGAATGCCCATCGCCACCATCGCCGCTCCCTATGCCGTCGCCGGATGCGCCTTTGTTCCTCCGCCTGGCAACGGTCCCTGCGTCACCGCCCAGTGGGTCGTGGGCGCGGTGCAGGTTATGTCCATGGGCCAGCCGGTCGCGATTCTCTCTGGCGTCTCGGTCTGCGTGCCCACCGGAACGCCCTTGCTGCCGGTCTCGGCCCAAACCCTGGTTCTTGCAACATAAGCAACGGAATGATTGCCATGAATATTGACTTCCCATATCAATTCGATGGTCGCGGCCGCACCCTAGATCCCAGTGGCGATTACCTGCGCCAGTTGGTCGAGCAGGTGCTCTTTACCTCGCCCGGCGAGCGCGTCAATCTCCCTGACTTTGGCAGCGGTCTGCTGCAGTTGCCCTTTGCGCCTAACAGCATGGAGATGGCCGCAGCCACGCAGTTCAGCGTGCAAGGTGCGCTGCAAAAGTGGCTCAGCGGCTACATCAAGGTGCTCTCGGTTGTGGCCTCCGCGCAAGAGGCGGTGCTGACCGTCACCGTGACCTACGCCCCGCTCTCCACCGGGGTCAGCCAGGTGCAGACCTTCGTCTATGGAGGGCCGCGATGATCTACTCCTGCTGCGATGAAAACCGCCGCGCCGCGGTGCTCAACAATCCGGTTCTGAACGCAATCGACTATCTCGAGCTGCTGGACGATCCCAATCTCTACGGCACGCCCGCGCAGCAGACGCTTCTACTTACCTGCCTCAAGCCAGTGCTGGTCAAGGTCACCACGGATAACATTCTTATCACCGGCGGCGAGAGTATCACCGGCATCACCGCGCTTTGGGCTGGCCCCGCGGGTCCGACGGTAGCCAAGCAGCCTCCGCAGATCAAAGCCGAGTCTCCGCAGTTGGCCTCCTATCTGGCCAAGCTGCCCAACTCGGCCAACATCCTCGTCGTTCGCGTCAGCGGCATGGGAGATTTTTCTCCCTACACTTTGAGCCTCGTCAACTCCATTGCCGGCGCCACTGCCGACTCCTTCGCCCTCACCGAGACCCTTGACGGCTTCGATCCTCAACTGGCGCAGATTACCTTCTCCTTCAAAATCGATTGCCCGCCTTACTTCGATTGCGCGCCCGCTCCCTCCAACTGCCCGCCCACGCCGCCCACGCCGCCGCCCATCAACTATCTCGCCAAAGACTATGGCAGCTTCCGCACCATTCTCCTCGACCGGATGAATCAACTGCTCCCATCCTGGGGGGCAACCTCGGAGGCCGACCTCGGCGTGGCTCTCGCCGAACTCGTTGCCTATGCCGGCGATCAGTTGAGCTATCAGCAGGACGCCGTCACCACCGAGGCATATCTCGCCACCGCGCGCAGCCGCATCTCGCTGCGCCGCCATGCGCTGCTCGTTGACTATCGCGTGCATGATGGATGCAACGCCCGCGCCTGGATCTGCCTCAACGTCTCTGTGCCGGTCTTCCTCAATCAAACCGGCACGCTCTTCTATACCTTCGCTCCGGGAATGCCGACGCCGCTGCTCGGCAATGAACAGGCCGCGCTCGACACCGGAGTGGTCGTTTTTGAGCCCATGCAGGATGCCAATCTCTTCCCCGAGCACAACACAATGAATTTTTATACCTGGGGCGATCTCGACTGCTGTCTCCCTCAGGGCGCAACCGAGGCCACTCTCAGCGGATCGTTTCCGAATCTGCAAGCGGGCGACGTGCTGATTTTCCAGGAGGTTCTCGGCCCCCAGACGGGCGTTCCCGAGGACGCCGACATTCGCCACCGCTATGCCGTCCGGCTCACCTCGGTAGCCACGCTCAACGGTCAGGGGCAGCCTCTCTTCGACCCGCTCTTTGAGGCGGGAACCGGCGCTCCCATTATCAGCGGATCGCAATCTCCCCAGCCGGTCACCGAGATTCGCTGGTCTTCCGACGACGCGCTGCCCGCGCCCCTCTGCCTCTCCTCCACATTCCTCAACTCGTCCGGCGCAACTGAGACCATCGTCAACGTCAGCATCGTTCTCGGCAATGTAGTGCTCGCCGATCAGGGGCTCTCGATGCCTCCCGTCACGCTGCCCGCTGTTCCTGAACCTTCGCTCTTTCATCCGCCATCTTCCACGGCCAGTCGCTGCGCTCCACCCACGCCGCCCTCGCCGCTGCCGGTTCGTTACCGTCCCCAGTTGCCCGATAGCCCCATTACCCAGGCCGCGCCGCTGCCCATGGCAGGCAGCCCCGTTACCGCCGCTCCCGTTGCGCTCGTCGCCAACAGCTTTGTCAGCCTCGCTGACAGCAACGGCTACACCTCGCTGATGGTCGCTGCCAACAACCCCGCCGCGTGGCCGCAATACTTTGGCGTTCTTGCCACTGAGACCGCGCCCGGCGTTCTCACCCTTTCAACCGTCTTCAATCCGCCCGGCATCCATGCGCCCATTGTGCTTGAAACCTTCAGCGGCCTCACCGCTCCCGTCAATGCCGCAAAGCAGATTAACAAGCTATCCAAGCTCATTGTTGCTACCGTCCCCGCTGGCGCGGCCGATCCCGCCGCGGTCTCCGCCGCTCCAACCATGCTCTCCATCGCCGGACCGGTCAATCTTGTCGACAAGAACAACGGCAATCCGTATTTGACTGTTTCGCCCACGCCCACCAATACCT
>JBEKDN010000042.1:0-24012 GCA_050014335.1 Occallatibacter sp.
ACAGCCTGCTTGCAGGCTCTTCAAATCTGACAGCGATTCTCCCCGGAGCGGTTCTCTTCGCCGCCTGCAATATCGTTGATGCGATTTGGGGAGCCTGGATGCCAATCGAACTTATGGTTCTGCTCTTGGTTTTTGCGCTTGGAATCTGGTTGCTGCATAGATCGACGGACAATCTGGCTCAAGAGATTCCGTAGTTTAGCAAGAATTACTCTCAATGGATTCCGTGCCGCCGTGCAATAGAAATCTTCCCGCATAGAGCCTGGCCAGCAGTTTTCCATAATCCCAGGCCACGGTGAAATTGGCTTTGCTCGCTCCGCGAAAGCGGCTTCCAAAGGCAAAGGGAACCTCTGCAACCGAGTGGATGCGGCCGCGCACCAGAACCTCCAACAGCAGCTTGAAGCCCGACCGCTGAAATTCGATCCCATCAATGCACGCGCGGCGCAGAAGAAAGAATCCCGTCATCGGGTCATGGGCGCGAATGCCGGATCTCTGAATCGGCCACGTCACCCACACGGCGGCCTTGGAGAGCAGCTTTCTAACCGGATTCCAGTTGCCCAACTCGCCTCCGGGCGTGTAACGGCTGCCGATCGCCATGTCGTTGCCGGCGAGAATTGTCGCAATCAGCTTGGGCAGCAGTTCCGGAGGATGCTGCAGGTCGGCGTCCATCACGCCCAGAATGGCCGCGTCGCTCTGCCGCCAGCCGTAGACAATCGCGCCTGACAAGCCGCGCTCACCCTTGCGCACCAGCAGCCGCACGCGCGGGTCTTCCGCGGCGATGGCCGAGACAATCTCCTCTGTGCCATCGCGGCTGTCGTCATCGACAACCAGAATCTCGTATGCAATTCCAACCGGATCGAGCACGGCCCGCACATGATCCAGCAGGCCGTGAAGGTTTTCCGCCTCGCGCAGCGTGGGAATCACCAGCGCCAGCGTCTCCGGGCTCCGCGTTGTCGCGTGGCTTTCCTGCGCGGGTAACAAGTCGATCGTTCTGGAAGACATGACGAAATTGAGTATACGAGGTGCGGCCACTCCAAGGACAACTGCGCTCAGCTCTCAGCGCGCTCCCATCGCGCCGGCCTATATCAAGCACGCATGGAGTTTCGTATAATGCTAGAAATACTCATTCCATGATCCCGGCTCTTGAGCAGATCGCAGGTTCCATGAACGGACCGAGCTTTGACTAGTATCGACCTACTTACCGATCAACTATCGCCGCTCGGGGCGCCTCGGCGATGCGGATGGCGCCTGCCCGCCAGCCGGGCCAGCCGCATTCTGATTCCACTGCTGATACTGGTTTATCTGGCGCAGTGCGCCTGGTTCATTCGCACCCAATCGTTCACCAACGATGAGCCGGAGCACATCGTCGCCGGGCTTGAGGCATGGCGTTTTGGGGAGTTCAAGCACTGGCACGATCAGCCGCCTCTAGGGCGGCTGCTTTTCACTTTGCCGCTCATCGACACCGACTGGAAGTACCAGCTCATCGACGATCAGGTTCATCCAGTGACTCCCGCGCCGGAGGTTTGGCTCTACCGCTCGCGTCCGGTCAATGTGCTGCTGGGCGTGGTGCTTTTGCTGCTGCTGTGGGGTACGGCGCGAGGGCTGTTTTCAGAAGCCGCGGCGAATTTCGTTTTGGCGCTGGCTGTTTTTTCCCCGGATATGATCGCCCACTTTTCGGTAGCCACCATCGATGGGGTCGGCTGTCTTTTTCTCTTTGCCTGCTCGGTGCAAACTTTGCGCTACCGGCGCAATCCCTCGCGCAAGCAGGCGGTGATTCTCGGCCTTCTGCTTGGCGGCTTGCTGCTAGCCAAATTCAACAGCCCTCCGCTGTTGCTGCTGGCCCTGGCATTGGTCTTTTTTCTCCGGCGCAATGAGGCGGGCGAGCGGCTGCGCGGATTTCGCTGGCGACGCACCGCTGGCGTCTTCCTCATCGCCTGCCTGGTGGTTTGGACCGGCTATTTCTTTCACGTATCAAAAGTCGTCTTTGCAAACCAGATGGTGACCCTGCACTTTTCTGGCTACACCAAGTTGTTGCAGTACGATATGCCTACGCTGCAAACGCCGATCACCATCTTTCTGCCCGCCTGCGAGTGGTTGACCGGACTGGGGCAAGTGGTCGTCCACAACATCGAAGGACATCGCAGCTTCCTGCTGGGCAACTATTCCGCCGACGGTTTCCGGCTATATTTTCCGATTGCGATGCTCTTGAAGTGGCCGCCGATTGTGCTCCTACTGGGAACTTTGGGAGTGCCGCTGGTCCTCTGGAAGCGGCTTCCCGCGCGGCGGGATCTGTTGCTGCTGGCCATTTTCCCCGCGGTCTATTCAGCTTTTGCGATTACCGCGCACATCGACATCGGCATTCGCCACATGCTGCCGGTTTATCCCTTTCTGCTGCTCTTTACGGCTGCGGTATGGGAGGCTGCGCGTGGCCGGCGCTGGATACAGTTTCTTCTCGGAATCCTTGTGCTTGCGCAGGCGGCCGACACTGCCCGCTATGCCCCCAACGATCTTTCCTACTTCACTCCGTTTGTGAAGCCTGCTGAAACCTGGAAGCTGCTCAGCGATAGTAATACCGATTGGGGTCAGGGCCTTGTGGCGCTCCGTCAATTCCAGGCCGAGCATCCCGGCGAAACGATTCATCTGGCGTATGTGGGCGAGGTAGATCCGGCATGGTACGGCATCCGCTACTCGCGGCTCAAGGAAGAAGATCATCCGGCGGGTCTGGTAATTGTGAGCGCGACCCATCTCTCCGGGCAGTTGTTGAAGAACCATTTTGCCTACCGTTGGCTCTTGCAATATCCGGTCAAGACGGTTCTGGACCACACGCTCTATGTCTTTGAAGTGCCTCCTGAAGCACCTCCTGGAACCCCGGCGCAATCGGCCGCCTCGCCTCATTGATTTGGGCTGAGGAAAACTGCCGGATGAATTCCCGATCGCTCTCTTGCCTCTTCTTTTCCCGGCATTTACCATCAAGACTGTAAATCTTATCCATATCGAAGGCTTTCACAGGCCGGGGGAACATTGTTTGAAGCGTAACCGTCTATTTCGTGTGGTCATTCCGATCTTACTGTTCTCCGTGCTAGGCTTTCTCGTCATGGGCTACCACCCTGGAGCCGAAGACGACGGCATCTATCTTAGCGCCATCAAGGCCGATCTAAATCCCTCCCTCTACCCTTTCAACGCGGGCTTCTTCACGCTCCAAATGAAAGCCAGCGTCTTCCCCAACTGCATGGCAGAATTCATCCGCGCGAGCCACATTCCAATTGCATGGTCGGAACTGCTTTGGCAATGGATTTCGATCGTATTGATTCTGTGGGGCTGCTGGAGCATCGTCTCTCAGCTTTTTGAAGAAACAGCGGCGCGTTGGGCAGGTCTGGCGACGGTCGCGGCAATGTTCACATTGCCCGTGGCCGGCACGGCGCTTTTCATCGTGGACCAATATCTGCATCCGCGCGCACTGGCTACGGCGATGATCCTTTTTGCCGCTTCGCGGATTCTGGCCGACAAAAGCTGGCAGGCTCTGCCCTTCGGATTTCTGGCGATGGTGGCGCATCCACTCATGGGGATTCTGGGCGTCTCATTCTGCTGCGTGCTGGGGATGACCAGATCCGTCTCTGTTCGCGACTGCCAGGAAAGTTTCAGCTCTCCTCGCGGGGCGGAGAGGGAAGCCGCTCCGGTTCTGGCCATGATTCCCTTCGGCTGGATCTTCGATCCCCCTTCGCCCACCTGGCTTGAGGCCTTGCGCAGCCGCCATTGGTTTCGACTCTATCAATGGGAGTGGTATGAGTGGCTTGGAGCGATTGCGCCGCTGGCGATCTTCTGGCTGGTCGCCCGCATGGCAAAGAAGTGCGGTGAAACCAAGCTGGCCCGTCTGGCGACTGCGATTTGGATCTACGGCGTCTTTCAGATGGCGGTGGCGATGGTCATTCTTGGTCCGCAGCGGCTGATTGGCCTAAGCACGCTTGAGCCGATGCGCTTTCTGCATCTGATCTACGTTTTTATGGCGCTGATCGGCGGCGCATATCTGGGTAAATATCTTTTGAAGGCGCGCGCTTGGCGCTGGGCGCTTTTCCTGCTGCTGGCCAATGGAGGAATGTTATTGGCGCAGCGCCAGCTCTTTCCCGCCAGCGATCACCTGGAACTACCCGGCATGAACTCGGCCAATCCCTGGCTGCAAGCCTTTGACTGGATCAGGAACAATACTCCAAAGGACGCGTATTTTGCCGTCGATCCCAAATACATGGCCGCGCCCGGCGAGGATTACCACAGCTTTCGCGCCCTGGCCGAGCGCAGCCAATTGGCCGACGCAATCAAGGATACCTCGGTTGTGACCAAGGTTCCCGAACTGGGCCCAGACTGGAAGCTGCAACTGGAAGCGGAGGATGGTTGGGCGAATTTCAAGCTCGCGGATTTCGAGCGGTTGAAGATGCAGTTTGGCGTGAGCTGGGTACTGGTTGCCTATCCTCCGCCGGACGGCCTCGACTGCCGTTGGCACAACGATGCACTCTCCGTCTGCCAGGTGCCGTAAGGCAGGGAAGAGCGAACGGGGAACAGGGAACAGGGAGCGTCCGGTATATTGTCCCGAAGTCACGATGAGAATGAACGTCTTGGGAACGATTCTTCGATTTTTCCGGCTCTGTTTTCTTGGCCTTCTGTCCGGATACTGGGCTATCTTCCTCTCCTATACAGGGATGAAGTTGATTTGCGGCGGCCCGAAAAGCCTGTGGGCATGGTTCAGGTATATAGGCCAACCGCCCTTGGTGTGGGATGGGAAAACATTTGTGCTTCATGAGTTCAAATGGGATTATTTCTGGGCCGCACAGGTTATTTACCTCGCCGTCACATGGCTGTTTTGCTTCTTTGAATGGAGATCATCGCGGAAAAGAATAAAAAAATAGGAGACTGAAGTTGGGTGAATGATTCAAGGATCTCGTGGTTTGGCAGCGAGCGTTTGAGTTGACTATCGCTGTCTATAAACTGACCGGTTCGTTTCCGGAATCCGAGAAATTTGGGCTAACCAATCAATTGAGGAGGGCATCCGTTTCCGTCGCCAGCAATATCGCGGAAGGATATGGCAGAATGACGACAGGAGAGTATCTTTAATTTCTTGGCCATGCAAGAGGTTCAAACTTTGAGGTACAAACCCAGCTTGTGATTTCGAAGGCGCTAGTTTTCAGCCCGAAGGAAGCGCTTCAAAGCGCTGAAAGCTTATCGGGAGAAGTTAGCCGCATACTTGTCGCCATCATGAACAAACTGCGAAAATGAGTGCAGTATTTCTGTTCCCTGTTGCCTGTTCCCTGATCCCTGCTTTTCGCGCGGAGTGCGTACGCAATGCTCAACCTGAATCAGCGGCTGATTTTCGGATGTCTGGTGCTGGCCGGCCTTATGGCGGGGCTGGTCGCAGCCACCCATCGCGCGCTGGCGGCGGCAGGGCAGTTACCGCTTGCGTATGTACTCCTTGCGGCCGCGGTGCTGACCGCTGCTGCAACTATCTACTTTGTGCTACGCCCAATTCAAGGCCTTGCCCGCGATGCTCGCCGCATAGCGCAGGGCAATCTCGAGCATCGCGTCCATTGGAGCAGTCGCGATAGCCTGGGCGTGATTGCCAGCGAACTGAACCGCATTGCGGTGCGCCTGCGCGAACTGCGCGACACCGAGGCCGGTCGCCGTCAAATGGAGTTTCAGCTCTCAGACGCCGTTTTGCAATCCATTTTTGAGCCCATCATAGTCACCGACGGTAAGGGGCATCTGCTCAAGGTCAACCAGGCCGCAGCCGAACTGCTGGGTGAAGCGGCCGGCGACCGGATGGCGCTGGCCAACACGCCCGGCGGCGACAAGATCCTGAGCGCGATCCGCGATGCCGTTTCCATGCAGAAGGCCGTGGCTGCCGGCGACGAGGCTTCCATGCTTCCCTTGCGCGTCGGCAAGCAGGAGCGCAGCTACCGCCTGCGCACCACGCCCATGCGCGACTCCGACGGCCGGTTGCTAGGAACCGTCACTACTCTGGAAGATGTGACAACCCTGCAAGACACAGACCGCTTCAAGACCCAGTTCATCAGCGTGGCCAGCCGCAAGCTGCGCGACCCGCTGCTGCGCGTGCGTCAAGGCCTCTATGCGCTGGGCCAAGGCTTTGCGGGCGAGCTGCTTCCCCTCCAGGTGGAGTTGGTCTCCGCGGCTAGCACTGAAAGCGAGAAGCTCGACGACCTGATGGGCGACCTGATTGAAGTCGCGGAACTGGACGCGGGCCGCCGCGAGTTCACTTTGGAAGGCATACGCCCTCTGCAAGCCCTCAGCGAGGCGCGCGACCGCTACTGCGATCAAGCCGCCGAGAAGCGCATTCGCGTCGAAGTCAGAGCCTTTGCCGATCTCGCGATGATCTGGGCCGACCGCCGCGCCGTCCGCTCCATCCTTGAGAATCTGCTCTCCAATGCCATTCGATATACGCCCCCCGAGGGCGAGATCCTGTTGGCCGCCGAGGAGATTCACGATTCCGTTCAGTTCACTGTGAGCGACACCGGACGCGGCATCGAGGTGGAGCGCCTGGGAACGATCTTCGACCGCTTCAATACATTTTCCGAGCGCGGTTCCGGACTTGGCCTCGCGCTGGGCCGGCGTCTGGTCGAGTCGCTTGGCGGCCAGATTGCCGTTGAGAGCCGCCTGGGCCACGGCACAACCTTCCGCTTTACTCTCCCCATGGCTGTCGCCCAGGCTGACCGTCATCCCGTCGAGGTGGGCTGATGGCTGAGATCAAACTCGAACGCGCGCAAGAACCAGCCAAGCTTCGTGTGTATCTGGGCGCCGCGCCCGGCGTAGGCAAGACCTACCACATGCTCAACGACGCCTATTTGCTCAAGCATCAGCAGGGAATGGACGTCGTAATCGGCCTGGTGGAAACTCACGGGCGCAAAGACACTGAGGCGCGCATTCGCGATCTTGAGGTGGTGCCTCAGCGCGTAATCCCGTATCACGGCGTCAATTTGAAAGAGATGGATGTGGATGCCATTCTGGCCCGCCATCCTCAAACAGTAGTCGTCGATGAACTGGCCCACTCCAACGTTCCGGGAAGCAAGAATCGCAAACGCTACGAAGACGTTCTGGAACTGCTTGAAGCCGGCATCAACGTGATGACCGCGGTCAACATTCAGCACATGGAGACGCTGAACGACGCCGTCTATCGCTCGGCCAACACAGTGGTGCGTGAGACCGTTCCGGATAACTTTCTGAAGCGCGCCAATGAAGTGGTGAATGTGGACTTGACCGTGGACGAACTGCGTTCACGCCTGCGCCAGGGAAAGATTTATGCGGCTGAGAAGGTCGAGCACTCTCTGGCCAACTTCTTCCGCAAGGGCAATCTCAACATGTTGCGTGAGCTGGCCCTGCGCATTACCGCCGAGCAGGTGGGCAACCAGGCTTCGCAGTACCGCCGCACACAAGGCTTGGAGCAGGCCCCGATTCCAGAGAAAGTCATGGTCTGCCTCAGCACTCGCCCCGGCACTGAGCGGCTCTTGAGAGTCGGAGCCCGCGTTGCCGGTCGTTTGGCCAGCAACTGGTACGCCGTCTACGTCGCGCCGCCTGAAGACAAGGGCCACGGCGACCCAGAAGCCTATCATCGGCTTGAAGAGTATCAGCGCATGGCGCGCGATCTGGGCGCCCAGGTCATCCTGCTCACCGGCCGCAACGTCTCCGATGCGCTGATCCGCTTCGCCCAGCAGGAGAACATCTCGCACGTCGTCTTCGGCCAGTCGGTACGTTCGCGTTGGGAGATTTTTCTGCGCGGCTCGGTCATCAATCGCTTTCTATCCGAGGTCCGCAACGTTACGGTGCAGGTCGTCCCCATGCAGAAACCGTTGCGACGCGCTTGAAAAGACTTTGACTCATATTATTGGTTGGTTATCGGTGCCGGCGGTCGCGGTTGCGAGCGCGGTATCCAGGCCAGGTCTCCACTGAGAACGTAAACTGAGATCGCCGCAAACATCAGAATCGCGCCAACCCAGAACCGCCAATCGCGATGCATTCGACGCCAGTAAGGCCCCGGGTCGGCCTCGTTCATCTCGTTACTGTTTCCTTCGGGGTTGTGCTTGTTTCCTGTCATCGAATCTCCACTTCCAAGATCTTTATAAGCGAAGATCGGACTCAAGGATGCTCCAGTTTCAGCTTCGCCACAAATACTATCGAAGCCGGCGCGCCGCGGAGTCCGGTCAATTGTGACCAGTTCCGCGCTGCCCAGCCAACAGCCGCACCACTTTCAAACGCGCAATATTATTTGCTGGATTTTTGCGGATAATTACCGCCTGTTGGTAGATGCTATCAATAGGGAAGAGAGATCCCGCCATGACCAAAAACTCATTTTCAACCCGCATCCCATCCTTCCAACGATACCCATTTCCTTCGCCCAGTTTCGCCGTTTATTCTCTAAAAAATCCGCTCCCCCCCCACCCCCCCTACCCTGTGGAGCCGGTTTTTTGCTCGCCAATTTCCAGTAACAAGCTTTATATCAAAGGCTTGCATTTTCAGCCTATTTACCAATCAGTAACTGAAAACCGCCCATTTTGCCCCCTTTTTGACCTCAAAAATCGCACTTTTCGTCCAAAACGCTCGCCTTTTTACCACTTTTCGCAACCGTTTCTACCGGTCTCGTTCCGACTCAAGCCTCTTCAAGAGCCCTGACATTGCTCCATCGAATCCCCGTGCTCAAACTTCAAATGCGATCGCTCTGTAGACGGTGTAGGAAGGACAGACGGCTTCCGGCACGGACCTATATACTGGTAAGGCGCATGAGCGAAAAGATTATTGCTTTTCTTGTACAGTTTGTAACCCACGTGATCGATATGGGCGGCTACGCCGGCATTATGGCGCTGATGGGAATTGAATCGGCGTGCATACCGCTGCCCTCCGAGATCATTATGCCGTTTGCAGGGTACCTGGTTTATCTGGGACATTTCAGCCTTTTCTGGGCCGCGACGGCGGGGGCGATCGGCTGCAATCTGGGTTCGGTGGCAGCGTATTGGATTGGCGCCAAGGGCGGACGGCCGCTGGTGGAGCGCTATGGGCGCTGGGTGCTGATGAGCCATCGCGATCTGGAGCGGATGACGCGGTTCTTTATGAAATATGGCGCGATAACGGTTCTTTTGGGGCGGCTTCTGCCTGTGGTGCGGACCTTTATAGCGTTTCCGGCGGGGATTGCCAGGATGCCGCAACTGCGCTTCCATGTCTATACCTTTTTGGGATCCTGGCCGTGGTGCTTTGCGCTGGCGTATGCGGGCATGAGACTGGGCGAGGCTTGGCATACGGACCCGCGCTTCTACGCGGCCTTCCATCGTTTTCATCTGGCGGTGGAGATTGCGCTGCTGGCGGGGATTGTGTGGTTTGTGTGGTCGCACGTAAGGCGTGGCAGGCAAGTGGCGGCGGCGTAAAGGGTCGAATGGGTCAGCTGTGGGACGAAGGCGCGCAGCAAGGCGTACACTGTTCCGGTTGCCTAAAGAAGGCTTGAACCTCCGGGAATACCGGAGAAACCAATGCGATGTTAGGAGAAACAATGGGAACTGAAGAGCAAAGCGGCCAGAAGACCGGGTTCCCCGCGGACAGGTCTTCGTCCGTGGGGTGTAAGACAACAAGCAAGGCCGCGCCCGCAACGGGCAAGCTGGGAGTGATGGTGGTGGGCCTGGGCGCTGTGGCTACGACGATGATTGCCGGAGTGGAAGCGGTGCGCAAGGGATTGGCTAAGCCGATCGGCTCGCTGACGCAGATGGGGACGATCCGGCTGGGCAAGCGCACCGACAATACATCGCCGCTGATCAAGGACTTTGTGCCGCTGGCTAAACTGGATGACGTGGTGTTCACGGGCTGGGATATCTTTGAGGACAACGTTTACGAGTCCGCCGCGCACGCCAAGGTTCTGGACGAGAAGACGCTGCTGCAATTGAAGCCATACCTGGAAACGATCAAGCCGCTCCCAGCGGTCTTCGATCAGTATTACGTGAAGCGGCTGCACGGCACGCATGTAAAGACCGGCAAGAACAAGCGCGATCTGGCCGAGCAGGTGCGGGCAGACATTCAGGCATTCAAGAAGACGGTGGACCGCGTGGTAATGATCTGGGCCGCGTCGACGGAGATTTTTATTGAGCCGCAAGCGGTTCATCAAAGCATTGAAGCATTTGAAAAGGGACTGGAAGCGAATGACATCGCCATTTCGCCGTCGCAGATTTACGCCTACGCGGCACTGACCGAGGGCGTGCCCTTTGCCAATGGCGCGCCGAATCTGACAGTGGACTTTCCGGCGATGGTGGAGCTATCGAAGAAGAATGCCGCGCCCATCTGCGGCAAGGACTTCAAAACCGGCCAGACAATGATGAAAACGGTTCTGGCGCCTGCCTTCAAGGCGCGCATGCTGGGCGTCAGCGGCTGGTTCTCGACCAACATTCTGGGCAATCGCGACGGGGAAGTGCTGGACGATCCGCAATCGTTCAAGACTAAGGAAGAATCGAAGCTGGGCTCACTGGATTACATCTTCCAGCCAGAGCTTTACCCCGACCTTTACAAGGATCTTTACCACAAGATTCGCATCAACTACTATCCGCCGCGCGGCGATGAGAAGGAAGCCTGGGATAATATCGACATCTTTGGGTGGATGGGCTACCCGATGCAGATCAAGGTGAACTTTCTGTGCCGCGATTCAATTCTGGCGGCCCCGATTGCGCTGGACCTGGTGCTATTTTTGGATCTGGCCAAGCGCACGCCGTCGCTGCGCTCAATTGGGATTCAGGAGTGGTTGAGCTTCTATCTGAAGTCGCCGCAAGCGGCTCCGGGGCTGTATCCCGAACATGATTTGTTTATTCAGTCGATGAAACTGAAGAATACGCTGCGCCACATTATGGGCGCGGACCTGATTACGCACCTTGGCCTGGAATACTACGACTAGGACTGGCCGTCCAGGCGGACGGTCCCGTTGGTCGCAAAAGCAACTGCAAGAACAAATGCGCCTCATCCGTTTGGGTGGGGCGTTTTTGTTGGCAACGGGGTTGACACGGAAGTGAATTGCTCATTAAGAGGAGTTAGGGAATTTATCCGTCTAAGATTGCCGGCTTCTATCCATGAAATCCGTGCGGATGGAGGAATCGGGGATATGGTACCTCATTATGGTATGCAAGTCCTAAAGGTGAGGCTCGTCACATCGTAGAGGAGGCCTGCAAACTAGGATTGCAGGTATGAACGCTGCAACTCTCATTCTGATCGCGCCGTGCTCGCTTTTGCTTGGGGCCGTGATCCAGATTCTGGCCGCAAAGCTCTATTCCGCAAGGGCTAAGGGAATATTGGCCTTTCTTGCTTGCTTGCCGGCAGTGGCCTCTGTGATCGGGCTGATCGGGTGGGTCAAGGCGGGGCAGGCGATTGACCTGAACGTGCTTCACTGGGACGGGCCGCTGGCACTGGTCTTCCATGTGGATGCGCTCAGCGTGCTTTTTGCTTTGATGGGGACAGGACTAGGCGCGTTTGTGCTGCTGTATTCGATCGGGTACATGGCGCACGACAAGTCGGCCACGCGTTTTTTTGCGTCGATGCTGGTGTTTATCGCTGGCTTTGTGGGACTGGTTTATAGCGCAAACTTATTCTTCTTCTATCTTTGCTGGGAACTGGTTGGATTGTGCTCGTTCAGCCTGGTTGGTTTCTGGTACACCAATCGCGAGGCCGTTGCCGGTGCGCGCAAGGTGCTGTTGATGACGCACATCGCGGGTTACGGTCTGCTGGCGGCGATTCTGGTGGTTTATCATCGCACGGGCAGCGCTCTATGGACCGATCCGCATGTGGCTCAGGCATTTACGGGCGGGGTTTTTGTACTGATGCTGGTTGCGCTGGTGGCGAAATCCGTGCAGGTTCCGCTGCATACGTGGATTCCCGAGGCGATGGCCGCTCCGACGCCGGTGAGCGCGTTACTACACGCGGCGTGTTACGTGAAGGCGGGCGTTTATCTGGCCTGCCGCATGCACAGCTTCGGCGCCTGGCCGGTGAGTGGCGGATACGCATGGGGCAATGCGAGTCTGGTTTGGATTGGCACCGCGACGATGGCCGTGGGTGTGATGTATGCGATGGTGCAGACGGATCTGAAGCGGATGCTGGCGTTTTCGACGGTAAGCCAGATCGGCTACATGATGATGGGGATCGGCATTGGGACGCCGCTGGCGATTGCCGCGGGGCTGCTGCATTGCCTGAATCATGGATTCTTCAAAGGCGGTATGTTTTTGACGGCCGGTTCGGTGCAGCACGCGGCGGGTACGCGGGATATGAACAAGCTGGGCGGCCTGGCGCAGAAGATGCCGCAGACGACGTTGTCGTGGCTGATTGGCGCGGGCAGCATGGCCGGCATTCCGCTGATGAGCGGCTTTGCCAGCAAGTGGATGCTCTATGCGGCGGCTTTGCAGGCGGGTTGGGCGGTGCCGGCGATGGTGGCCTGGGCGGTGAGCCTGGGCACGGTTTTTCTCTGCGCCAAGGCTACCAGCGCGGTCTTTCTCGGCCCGCTGACGGAGGCGACTGAGAACGCGCATGAATCCCCGCCGACGATGGTCTGGGGCATGGGCTTCATGGCCGCGGGCAGCGTGATTTTGGGCGTTGCGCCGCAGTTGGCGGTGAATTATCTGCTCAATCCGATTCTGGGCGCGCTGAATCTGGCGACAGTGCAGGTGACCTGGTTTGGGCTCTCGGCGAGCGCGGGCAGTTTCTCGACCGGCGGCGGTCTGGTGCTGGCCGTGGTCTCGCTGGTTCTGGGCGGCGCGATTTACGCGATTGCCTACGCTTCACGGCAGCACTCGGTTGTTGGCGGCGCGGCATTGGCTGGCGCGGGCGGTGGGATTTTTACCGGCGGCGAACCGTTGTCCTCAGAAGGTCGATTGACGGCGGGGGATTTTTCCTCGATTTTTATGGGGAACTGGCATGAGTTCTTCCGCTGGTCGAATGTGGATGCGGTTTATCTAGGCGCGTGGAGCGGGTTGCAGGCGGCTTCGCGCGGGCTGGGCGTGGTTGTTGGATGGATGGAGCGGCGGGCTTGGGCGCTGGTTGTTGTGCTGGCGGCGGCGATCTTAGGATGCGTCAAATGGTTCGCCACCGTTGCGCATCCTAACATGAATTACGACATTGCGGTCGCACCGAATGCGCCCGCACTGGCCCTCGTTTGCGCCGTGGCAGGGCTCGCGTTGGTTTTGGCTGCGCTCACGCACTTGAAGAGCCGCCGCTTCGCGCCATGGATGGTTTTGTCCGGCTTATCGACCGTAGCTGGCCTGGTTGTTCCCGATCATTGGTTCCGGCTAGTGCTCTTGGAATTGGGAGCATTTGCCACTGTCGCGCTTGTCTGGAAGAGTGCTAAAACTCAAGCCGCTAAGTTGACCTATCTGGCCGTAGTCCTCATTTCAGCTATTTCATTGTTGACAAGCGAATTGGTGACAAGCCAACTGATGCCATGGCGAGTGGCGATTGGTTGGTCATGGGCTTTCCTAATCACCAGTTTCTTCGTCAAGTTGGCTGCGGTTCCTCTCTTCTTCTGGCTCTTAGCTATAGCGGATGAAATTCCAGCGTTAGTCCTGGGTCTTATCATCGCTGTCGTCGATATGGCTGCCTTTGGTGAGTTCTCGATATCAATCTTCAATCTCCCAAATTGGTTTGACGGCCTTCACCCCGCATTACTGTGCGTGGCTGCGGCCACCTCCTTCTTGGCCGCTCTGCTCATGCTCTCCCAGCGCAGCATGAAACGGTTGCTGGTGCTTTCAACGATAGAAGATATTGGGTTCCTGATGTTAGGAATGTTCGCCTCGAACTGGCTTGGATTCTATGGTGCTATGATCGCTGTTTTCACCCACGCCCTGGCCAAGGCGCTGCTCTTCATCTGCCTGAGCGGCCCCGAGGCGGACGGCGCTTTCGATGGCGAGCCGAAAGGCCTCGCCGCGCGGTATCCGGTCGCTGCCTTTGGCTTCCTCTTTGGAATGCTGGCGATGCTGGGGATTCCGCCGACGATGGGATTCATTGGGCGCTGGAGACTCTACGAGACAGCGGTCCAGATTGGCTGGCCGCTGGCCGCGGTCTTTATCGTTTCATCGATCTTTGCGCTGATTGCTTATGTGCTGGCTTTGACGCGCATCTGGTGGGGCCCGCCGGAGGAGCCTGATCCTTCCTCGACCGCGGAGCATCCAAAGAGAGAACCGTTCCTTTTACAGACTGTGATTGTTGCGCTTGTGGTGCTGATTCTTGCCGCCGGCATCTGGCCGGACGCACTGCAACTGCTGCTCTGGGGGAGACCATGAATCTCTGGAACAAGTTAATGTGTTACTCCCGGCAGCACAGCCCGTGGCTCTTTCATATGAACGGGGGTAGTTGCAATGGGTGCGATATCGAGCTGATTGCGAGTCTCACACCGCGTTATGACGCCGAGCAGTTGGGCGTGCGGCTGGAAGGCAGCCCGCGTCACGCGGACATTCTTTGCATCACGGGTCCGATTACGCACAATGCGACGAATGCGATCAAGACGGTTTACGACCAGGTTTGCGGACCGAAGGCGGTAATTGCCATCGGCTCCTGCCCGGCGACGACCAATGTCTTTATCGACAGCCGCACGCTGGAAGGGCCGCTGAGCAAGCACATTCCCGTGGATGTTTTTGTGCCGGGCTGCCCGCCGCGGCCGGATGCGATTATTCAGGGCGTGGCCAAAGCGGCCGAGATTCTGGCCGAGAGGGCAGGGAAGAAGCAGCCGGTTGCGCCGGTTGTAATGCCGCTCGTTGGACCGGGATGCAGCGGAGCTTGCGCGTGCGGGGCCGGTTCTGAAGCAAAGAAAGAGGAGGCGCCGGCATGAATCTGACTACCGCACTTGCTCGATTGCTGATCTTTCCAGGGTTGCTGTTCGCGGTTCCCATGGCGTGGTTCTTTCTTTGGATGGAACGCAAGTCGGTGGCGCTGATGCAGGGGCGCGTTGGGCCGCCGTTCATGCAGCCGTTTTTCGATTTCATCAAGCTGCTGGGCAAAGACACGCCTCCGCGCACGGGCGCGGGCGGAATGCTGATGAAGGCCTGGCCGCTGATCGCTGTATCGGCCGCTGCGGGTGCGGTGGGCCTATTGCCGGTGCTGCCAGCTCGGGGCGGCTTTGAAGGCGATTTGATTTTGCTGCTGGCGCTGCTGGAATTGCCTTCGATGTGCATCATTGCGGCGGGCTTCAGTTCCGGCTCGATCTTTGGCGAGATTGGCTCGGCGCGCGAAGCGGTTCTAAGCGTCAGCTATAACGTAGTCTTTTTGCTGGCTATCGTTTCAATCGCGGCATCGCAGCATACCTTCAGCCTTTCGGCGCTGGCGCAACTTCCGGCTTCGCCGCTGCGCTGGTTGGGCGTGCTGGCAATCATTGTTTGCCTGCCGGCAAAGCTGCACATCAATCCCTTCTCACTACCCAATGCGGAGCAAGAGATTTACTCCGGGCCGATGACGGAATACGCGGGGCCTGAGTTGGCGATGTGGGAGCTTTCGCATGGGCTGGAGTGGGTTGCGGCGACGGGCCTGGTTGCAACGCTGATCGCTCCACAAGTCGCGTTCTGGGGGCTTGGCGTGCTGATCTTTGTAGCGCTTTGCTTCGGTCTTGTGCTGCTGCTTTCAGTAGTGGCGGCGGCTACGGCGCGGTTGCAGATCGATACAACCGTGCGTTTCTACTGGCAATGCACGCTGATTTTTGCGGTTCTGGCCGTGGCCTCCGCGCTTTTCATGAGGTTTAAATCGTGAATATTCTGACGATGCTGTGGAAGAACCTTTGGGGCGGTTCGCGCACAACGCTCTTTCCCGCTCGCCCCAAGGTGACGGAGCGCTACCGGGGGCTGGTGCGCTTCGATCCGGCGCTCTGCTCGGGTTGCGCGATTTGCAAGATGCGCTGCACATCGAGGGCCATCGAGTTCAAGACCGGCAAGGGCGAGTTTACGTGGAGTTACGAGCCTGGACAGTGCACCTTCTGTGGACGGTGCGTGGAAGGCTGCAAGGACCATGCGCTGAGCCAAGACTCAGAGACGCCGCCGATTTATCTGACAATTGGCGAACTGAAGAAATCCTATACCGTTGCCCGCAAGCCGCCCGCGCCCCGACCGGTTGTGGCGGCCGCACCGGCCATAAGCGCGCAAGCGGCTAACCCGACCTCAGGAGATGCAAAATGACGCCCACCATGACGGTGATTCAAGGTATTCCGAAAAAACTGGGCATCACTCACTCATGGGTTGACGAGGGCGGCGTTCATTGGCTTGCGCCCGGCTCAGTAACGGTGCGCGATCTGGCTACGACGATGAACGGCCTTCATGCCCGCTTCATTACGATTACCGCTTACCAGCTCCCAGCCGATCGGGGCTTTCGCATGGAGTATCACTGGGATCTGGATGGGGAGTTGTTGGGGTTTCCGTATCAGTTTCAAGACAAGAACTTTGAAAGTATCTACGATCTCTGCGAAGCCGTGGACTGGATTGAGCGTGAGATTCATGAGGGTTTTGGCATCAATTTTTTAGGGCGCGATTATGAACCGCTGCTTCTGCGCCAGGGCGACACACCGGGCGTGAATCTGCGCGACGCAGTGGCTGCGGGTCAGGGGAAAAAATGAGCTACAAGATTCCCATGGGGCCGTACCATCCCGCGCTTGAAGAACCCTACAAACTGGACCTGATATGCGAAGGCGAGACAGTTCAGGACGCCAAGCTGCATATCGGATTCAACTTCCGTGGCATCGAGCATCTTGCCGAGACGCGCAACTATATTCAAGTCATCGCGCTGATGGAGCGGGTTTGCGGCATCTGCTCGAATATTCATACGTTGACGCTGTGCTCGGCGATGGAGGGCTTGACTGGTGTTGTGGCCCCGCCGCGCGCGCAATATATCCGGACGATTATGGCGGAGCTGGAGCGGCTGCACTCCCATGTGCTTTGGGCGGGAATTGCGGCCAAGCTGATGGGCTTCAAGACAATGTTCATGACTTGCTTTGAGCTGCGCGAGAAGGTGATGGATGTGTTGCAGGCAATCAGCGGCAACCGCGTCAATTATTCGATGAACCGCGTGGGCGGAGTCAATCGTGACATCGAAGATCCGGCATCGATTCTGAAGATGGTGGAGGCGCTGGAACTGGAGATGGGACGGACGGTGATTCCGATCTTCACGACCAGCAGGACGGCGACCTCGCGCTGCGCGGGGATTGGCGTGCTTACGACAGAAAAGGCTCTCTCTTGCGGCGTGGTGGGACCAGTGGCGCGTGCCTCGGGGTTGCCGCAGGATCTGCGTAAAGCCGCGCCTTATGCGGCCTATGCACAGATGGAGTTCGATGTGCCGGTGCAACAGGGCGGCGATGTGCGGGCTCGGCTGCTAGTGCGAGCGCTGGAGATTATGGAGAGCTGCAAGATCCTTCGCCAGGCGCTGGCCAAGCTGCCTCCCGGTGAGCTGTTCGCAGGCGACGGCAAGTTCGACTTTACCAAGCTGATCACGACCGCATCGACGGCCCGCGTTGAGGCGCCGCGCGGCGAGGTGATGTACTCGGTCTCTTGGAAAGAGGGTTCGAGGAATCCGGCGCGGGTTCATGTGCGCACGCCGACCTTTGCGGTGATGCCGGCGATTCGCTGGATGGTGATCGGCGCGCGGCTGGCGGATACGCCGCTGATCCAGGCATCGATCGATCCTTGTTATTCTTGCACGGACCGATAGTCGATTAAATTATCCGGCACTCGCGACCGACTGCTTGATGTCGGACAGGACTTGCTCGGGCGTCCACTCATTGCCGGAATAGAAGCGCGCCACCTTGCCGTCGGAGCCGATGAGCGTTGTGGAGAGGGTGTGCGTAATCGTCGAGTCGGCGTTAGCGGTTATTCCCAGATCAAAAAACTTAGCCATCTCGGCCAGGGCGCTCGGTTCCGGCGCAGCGAAATCCCAGTGGGCAAAGGCACTCTTCGAGTCGTTGCCGATGTAGCTGGCGCCGTAAGCGCGCAGGCGGCCGGGCGTGTCGTGCTCGGGGTCGAAGGTGACCGTGAGCAGGTGCGTCCGGGCGTAGAGCGCTGGGTCTGCGGCTAGCTTCTTCTCCAGAGTTGCGAAGTTGCGGGTGACGCGCGGGCAGAACTCGGGCGAGGGGCAGCGCGTGTAGATGAAGGTGACGAGCAGCGCGCGGCCGCGGAACTGGCCCAGATGGATGGGCCTGTCATCCTGATCGCGAAGCTTGAAGTCTGGCACTGCATCACCCTGAGAAGGAACGTGATAGGAGACTCCGGATTTGTAGTCTGGCTTTGCTTGCGCGACGACGACGATGTGATCGAGAAGATAGTCGGCGTCGGGGTCGGCAGAGACAAGAACGTCGGCGGTGATGACGTCGCCTGGATGCAGTTCGGTGAGGATACCAGGGTCTTTGAGCTTGTAGGGCATGGTCATGGCTTCCATGAGACCGAGAATCGCCTCATGGTTGAGCGTCACTTCGCCCCTGGAGGCGTCCGTTGAGACGACTTTGCCGCGGAGGTGGTAGATCTTGTAGTTCTGGCTCGCAGGCAGTTGCTTGGCGGAGTGGCAGGCGGAGAGCAGAGTTAGAGCGAGCAGCGAAAAAAAGAGCAAAAGACGCGTCATAGCGTCAGTTTATAACGTGCATTTCCATTGATCGATCAGGTTGGAGTTTTGAGCAGTAGATAGCCGCCGACGAGGCCGAAGAGGAGATCTGAGGACCATGCGGCCATGGCTGCGGGCAGGTAGTTGACATAGCCGAGAGCGCTGAAAAGACCGTTTACGACGAAGTACGCTAGCGCGACTCCGATGGCGACAGCGATGCCGGTGAGCGAACCGCGGCGGCCCATGGAGAGTGCGAAGGGGATAGCCAAGACAGCCATCACGATCGCAACGAGGGGATAGGCGAGCTTCTGCCAGAGCTCGACGCGGAGGCGCATGGTGTCAAAACCGCTCTGGCGCAGGTCGCCAATGTAGCGATCAAGCTGGCCGAAGTTCATCTCCTGGGCCTGTAGGCTCTCTTTTTTGAAGTAGGTGGGGTCTTCGTGAATCTCGACAAAGGAGGCTTGCTCGAACTCGTGGAAATCGGTGACGTTCGCCCCGTCGATATCGCGCTGCCAGCCGTTGAGGAAGATCCAGGTGGAGGAAGTCTTGTCCCATACAGCACGCGTGGCGAAGATGCGGCGCGAAAGTGCGAATGTGGAGGGATCGAACTCGAAGAGCGAGAGATTGGCGAACTGGTTGCGATCTGGATCGAAGAACTGGTAATAGAAGATGCGAGCGGGCTCGCCATGATGAGGCTGGCCGAAGATCCAATTCTGTTCGGGGTGCAGCACGGTTTGCGGCGGACGACCTTTGATGATGTTGTGCAGAGCCTCCTGCCGGCGATTGGCCTGAGGCAGGTAAAACTGATCGAAGAGAAAGAGGCAGAAAGCGAGGGTGGCGGCAATGGAGACGATGGGCACGACGAGTCGGTAGAGGCTGATGCCGGTGGCCTTCATGGCGATAATCTCAGAGTTGCGATTTAGCACGCCAAAGGTGACGAGTACGGCGATGAGCACTGCCAAGGGAGTGATCTGATACAACATGCTGGGGGCTAGATTCAACAGATACTCGCCGATGAGGGGCAGCGCGATGTGATTGCGGAGGATGTCTCCGATCAGCTCGAAAAAGGTGAAGACGAGCATCAGCATGACAAAGCCGGAGAGGACGAGCAAAAAGGTTCCGAAAAACTCACGGACTACATATTCGTCGAGGATGCGGGGAAAGACATTGCGGGCCTTGGCGCGGCGAGAGCGCGGTTGAATGCGAGCTAACAGCGCTCTGAGCGGAGCGGGAGCGGGCTTGGCCGGTGAGGCGGATTCAGATTTTTGAAAGCGTGAAGCCCAGGAGGTAAAGGCGGCCAGAACGCGGCCTCCCGAGGCCATCTGCCAGAGCAGGAAGAGGCCCCCAGCGGCAAAGATCAGGTTGGCTGACCAGACGGCAAAAAAGGCGGAGATCCAATTTTGCTTGCCCAGGGCGATGCCGGTGGAGGAGAGCAAGTAGTAAATAAAGACAAGCAGAATGGTGAAGATCCAGGCAAAGCTCTTGCCGCCGCGGCGCGAGGTGACGCCCAATGGAACGCCGATGAGCATCAAAACCAGGCAGGCTGCGGGATAGGCGAAGCGCTTGTGAATTTCGATGAGGAAGCGCTTGCCGTCGGGGGCGCGACTATGCTGCCAGAGTGCGCTCATAGGCATGGCGAAGATGTCGGTGTCGAGACGGCCGAGATGGCTTTCGCTTTGCTGGCTGCCGACCAAGGGCATGTCGGTGAAGTCGAATGTTGAGATGTTGTACTGCTGAGGCTGAAGGGCGACGGTCTGGTGCTGTGCGCCATCACGCAAGCGCATCATCAGCTCGGGGCCGGAGTCGGGATTGCTGTCGTTGGCGACGATGGCGGACGCGGCGGTGATGACTTGTGGATTGATGGGATCGGAGGTGTCAGCCATGAAGACCTGACGCCAGTGAGCCGCGCCGGTTCCCGAGCGTACGTCCTGCACGTAAAGAACCGAGTTGTGAAAGTCTTCATCGAAGACACGGGGCTCAATTTCATAAGAGGCCTGCATGGCCAGGGATTTTTCCATGGCGAGGATGGCCCGGTTGGCGCGGGGCGCTATATAGAGTGAGTTAGCCAGACCGAGCAGCGTGCCGCCGACGGCGACGATGGAAGCAACGCGCACAAAGTAACCGATACCGAGGCCTGAGGCGCGCATGGCGATGATTTCGCTGTCAGAGGCCAGGCGGCTGAGGCCCAGCAACACACCTACGAGCACGGCCATGGGAACGGTGACCATGAAGAAGTTGGGCAGAGTATAGAGAACAAATTGAAAGACGCTGACGAAGGTGGAGCTGTTGTGGACGATCATCTCCAGAATGCGGGGCAGCTCCTTCATGAAGAGAATGAAGGTGAAGATCACGCATCCGATGAAAGCGTGGGAGAGGATTTCACCGAGGATGTAGCGGGTCAGAATGCGCACGGGCAGGCTCTGCGGTTAGTTTATCTTGCTGGGGCGGTTGATGGATAAGGCGTTCAGCGCCTGTTCACGAAGCGGCTTGCCAGCGGCGCAGGCGGAGGCTGTTGGCCAGTACGGTGACGGAGCTAAGCGCCATGGCGGCGGCGGCTAGCCAGGGGGTGAGCAGGATGTGGAAGCTGGGGTAGAGCGCGCCGGCGGCTAACGGGATGCCGAGCAGGTTGTAGGCAGAGGCCCAGATGAGATTCTGGCGCATGATGCGCAGAGTGGCGCGGGCAAGGCCGATGGCGGCGGGAATGGCCGAGGGCTGGGCGCGCAGGAGGATGACGTCGCCTGCCTCCTGAGCCAGGTCCGCGCCAGTGCCGATGGCGATACCGGCTTCGGCCTGGGCGAGGGCGGCGGCGTCGTTGATTCCGTCGCCGACCATGGCGACGCGCAGGCCGCTGGCTTGCAGGGCGCGGATGCGGGCCAATTTGCCTGCGGGGTCAAGGCCGGCTTCGACCTCGGCAATGCCCGCTTGCTGAGCGATGGGCGCGGCGGCAGCGGCTGAGTCGCCAGTGAGCATGAGAACGCGCAGACCGGCATGGCGGAGTTCGGTGATGGCCGCGGGTGCATCGGAGCGCAGAGCGTCGCGAGCGTCGAAGTAGCCGGCGGGCTTGCCATCGAGAGCCATCCAGAGGCGTGTCACGCCCGGCTCCGGAGGCGCGATCTGCCGCGGAAGAGAAAGCAAAAACTCCTTGAAGAGAGCTTCGTTGCCGAGCATGCACTCCCGGCCTTCGACCTTGGCGGTGAGGCCGCGGCCTGGTAGGACTTGCGCGTCTTCGGCAGGACGCCATGCGATGTTCCGCTGCTTTGCCGCATCGAGGATGGCGTGGGCGAGAGGATGGTTGGATCGCTCCTCGGCGGCGGCGGCCAGGCGCAGCAGGTCGTTTTCAGTCGAGTCGCCGAGCGAATGAACGCCGTCAAGCACCGGGCGGCCGACGGTAAGCGTGCCGGTCTTGTCCAGCACGATTACATCGAGATGGCCGAGGCGTTCCAGTGCTTCACCGCCTTTGAAGAGGATGCCAAGCTGAGCGCCGCGGCCGACGGCTACGGTAAGCGCGGCGGGGACGGCCAGGCCCATGGCGCAAGGGCAGGCGATTACGAGTACAGCAACGGTGGAGGACAAGGCCAGTTGCAGCGAGTGTGTGGCGAGGAGCCAGACGACAAATGTGAGCGTGGCGAGGGCGAGCACGACTGGAACGAAGATTTGGCTGGCGCGGTCGGCGAGGCGCTCCATGGGCGCACGCGACCCCTGCGCCTGCGTCACCATGCGGGTGATCTGCGCGAGAACGGTGGCTTCGCCCAGCGACTCGGCACGGCAGGTCACAGCGCCTTCGTAGTTGAGCGAGCCGGCAAGGACGCGGCCGCCGGGAGCGCGGTCGAGGGGCGTGGACTCGCCAGTAAGCATCGATTCGTCCACCGTGGTGCGGCCTTCAAGGATGGTTGCGTCAACCGGGAATCGCTCGCCGGGCAAGACGAGAACACTATCGGCGGGCTCGATCTCCTCAAGCGGGACGACGGCGGCGACACCGTCTACAACGCGACGGGCCGTGGCGGGACGCAAGCGGGAAAGCGCGTCGAGAGCGGCAAGGGCGCGGCGTTTGGCTCGGCGTTCCAGACTCTTGCCGAGAAGCAGGAAGCCGAGAATTAGCAGGACCGCGTCGAAGTAGACCTCGCGTTCGGGCGCGGGCCAGAGAGTGGCGGCGGCTGAATAGAGAAAGGCCACGCCTGTGCCGAGGCTGACCAGCGTATTCATGTTGGTGTTGCCGTGGCGCAGGCTGCGGGCGGCGCTTAGATAAATACCACGGCCTGCCCAGCCCATGATTGCCGCAGTGAGAAGCAGCAGAAAGGAGCGAAGGGGATTCGGCGGCAGCGCGTAGAGCCACGGCAGCAGGCGCATCAGGGCGTGGTCCAGAGAACCCATTTGTGTGCCCAGCGGCATGGCGAGGAGCATGGCGGCAGAGCCGGCGATCAGTGTTGCATAGGCTTTGATTTCGGCTGCGGTTTCAAGCGCATTGTCTGAGGCTGTCGCAGAAGAATCGCTGGGGCGAGGAAGGACGGCGTCATAACCGGCGGCGCGAATGGCTTGGATTAAAGCATTGGGTGTTGCGACGGCTGGATCGAAGACTACGCTGGCGCGATGAGCCATCAGATCGACGCGCGCGGATTGGACGCCGGAGGTCGCGCGCAGCGCTTCTTCCACATGATGCTGGCACGAGGCGCAAGTCATGCCGAGAACAGGGAGCGTGAGCGTATCTGTGGCGGTTGAATTCATGCGACCTCGGCTGAGGTTAGTTTACGCGGATTGAGGCTGCTACCATGAACAACAATGACCGCCGATGAGATCAAAACGCTGCTGAAACTGGAGCCGCATCCGGTGGAAGGCGGATTCTTCCGGCGGACGCACACCTGTGGGGAGAGCTTGGAGCTTACGCGCGGCGTACGGCCCGCGAGCACGGCGATCTACTACTTGTTAGAGCAGGGAAGCTTCTCAGAGATGCACGTTCTGGAGTCGGACGAGATCTTTCATTTTTATCTTGGCGATCCTGTGGAGATGCTGCAACTTTATCCCGAGGGACGTTCCGCCGTCTTCACACTTGGGCCGGATTTGGTGGCTGGACAACAGGTGCAGATTGTGGTTCCGGCGGGAGTTTGGCAAGGCACACGGCTGGTGGGCGACGGCAAGGTTGCGCTGCTGGGATGCACGGTAACTCCGGGGTTTGACTATGCCGATTATCGCGGCGGAAGTTATGCGGAGTTAGCTGCGAATTGGTCTGCAGAAGCGGAGCGAATCAGGGCGTTGACCAGGAGTTAGAACTACCGCCGCTCGCGAAAGAAGGTTCTTAATAACTCACTGGACTCTTTGGCCAGTGAGCCTTGGTCTATTTGCATCTGGTGATTAAGTTGCGGGTGATTCAGAACTGAGAGAACCGAGCCGGCTGCACCCGCTTTGGGGTCGGCCGCGGCAAAAGCAACACGATCAAGGCGCGCGTGAATCATCGCT
>JBEKDN010000043.1:0-23882 GCA_050014335.1 Occallatibacter sp.
TCAGAAACCTGACCTGTTCCCCGTATGCGATCGGCCCCTTTAGCGCCTCGAAATTCGATAGCAGATGCTCCAGCAGAAAGGCCCCTAGCGGCACTATCCCCAGCAGCGAGTGCAACTTGCGCCAAAAAAACGACGATCCATCGCCAGCGCGCAGCGGCGGCACACCCGGCCGGACCACCGGTCGGACTGTCGCCTGGGCTGACTGCGGATCTGTCTGCTGACCTGGGGACGCGGCAGGTTGTTGAGCGGTTGCCATAGCGATCTCAGCTCCTAAACTCTCATGGTAGGTCAATCTGAAGGGTACAGGCTTTAGCCTGTTCATCAATTACTGAAGAATCGACAGGGCTTCAGCCCCTGACGGAATCCCCTTTCAAATTGACCTTCTACCAATCTTCGCGGCATGCGCCCGTTCATTCGACAACGCAATGACAAAGTCTGGCCTGATTTTGATTCATTATTCGTGTTCCACATCACCCCCGTCAAGACAACCTCTTCCAACTCCAGCCACTATTGATCCGGCGGAAACATATTACGAACAGGTGCACCAGGTGTCTGGCCCCTCATACCCACCCCCGGTATACTATCCTCATGCATTTTCTCGCGGAGCCAGCAACCTCCGGCGCAAACAGCTCCGGCGCCAATCGAACCCGTTCTGTGCTCCGTTTTTCGCTGGCCGCAACTCTGGCGTACGTCGTGCTCACCTTTGTGGCTGGGCTGCGCGCGCACTCGCTGGCTCTTATCTCTGAGTCCGGCCACAACGCTTCCGACTTTCTGGCCCTGCTGCTCAGCTTTGGCGCCTACCACTTTCAGTCGCGCCCGGCAAACAACTCCAAAACCTTCGGTTATCAACGAGCTGGCGTGCTGGCCGCGTTCCTCAACGCAGCCACCCTTATCGTTCTCTCTCTCTGGATCGCTGTCGAGGCCATTCATCGCCTCAGCGCTCCAGTCGCCGTCGCGCCTTGGCCCATGATGATCGTCGCCGCGGTCGGCGTTGCCATGAACGGCATCATCGCCGCCCTGCTCTGGCGCGTGGCACGCGACGTCAACCTTCGCTCGGCCTTTTTGCACATGGCCGGCGACACACTTTCCACAGCCGCTGTCATCGCTGGCGGCGCGGGCATTTTGCTCACCGGCCGCAGTTGGATCGATCCCGTCCTCTCGCTCGTCATTGCCGCGCTCATTCTCTGGAGCAGCATTGGCATCCTCCGCGAGACCTTCAATATTCTTCTTGAAGGCGCGCCGCGCGGCGTCTCGCTCGACGAGATCCGCTCGGCCATGGCAGCCGTCGAGGGCGTCCTCAATGTGCACGATCTGCATGTCTGGAGCCTCGGCTCTGACTCCAGCGCGCTCGCCTGTCATGTCACAATTGCGGATATCCTTCCCTCTGAAAGCGCCTGCATTTTGGTCAAGCTTAACCATCTACTTAAAGAGCACTTTCACATCGGCCACACTACGATCCAGTTCGAGCATGTAAACTGCGGCGAGTTGGAGGGCTGTGTCGTTCCCATCGAAGAGATGTCCTCAAGCCAGCCTCGCGGCCACCATCATGGACACGCGCATTGAAACTCGCGGACAAGTCAAGACGATTGACCGCTCGCGACTGAGCCTCCAGCGGCACCGCTAAGTGATTAGCGTCACAGTATACTGATTCTTGGCACCGTTAAGGTGAAGGTCGATATGTACCTGCTCTGGCTTCGAGTTGCGGCGATCCTTTATGCGGCATCGGCTGTCGCGGTCTTTCCGGCCGTTCTCGATGGCATTGTGCGCTGGCGCAAGAGCTGCGTTCATCTGGCTGGCCTCGCCTTCTTCTTCCACTTCGTTTCCTGCGTTGAAATGCTAATGCAGGCGCATCGTTGGATGCCGGTTGGCGCTCGCGAGGTCGAGTCGATGCTCGGCTTGACCGTCGTCGGACTTTACTTTCTGGTTTGGTGGCTCTTCGATGCCATTTCTCTGGGAATCTTCGTCTTGCCGGTTACGTTTTTCATCGTCCTCGAGCCTTCCCTGGGGCCAGACCGCTTCACTTTTCCATCGGAAGGCGTGCGTCTCAGTTGGCTTGTTGCTCATATAGTGGCGCTGCTGCTGGCCTATGTCGCGCTTGGTTTCAGCCTGCTGGCCTCGGTGCTTTATCTGCTTCAAGAGCGCCGCCTCAAAAGCAAGCACAAGCCCGGCGAAGACTCGTGGTGGCTACCGCTGGACTGGCTTCCGTCGCTCGACACGCTGGAACGCATTGCTCATTCCACCCTCGAATTTGGCTTCCCTTGCATGACCGTTGGGTTGGTCATCGGCGCAGTGCTGGTGCAGGAAACATCTCTCGGTGCGGCCTACTTTCTAGATCCCAAGGTGATCGCCTCTTTCATCTTGTGGGCAATCTATGTCACGCTGCTTTTCGTCCGTCGCACTGCTGGTCTGCGCGGCCGCAAAGCCGCCTATCTGTCCGGCGCGGTCTTCCTCGTGATGCTCGCCGTTTTGCTCGCCAACGCTTTCAGCCAAGTGCACCGGTACGGTCCGCGATGAGCCTTGCCATCATCGGCGTCAACCACAAAACTGCGCCCATCGAGGTGCGTGAGCGCATTGCCATCTCTCGTGAAGACCTTCCTGAGACTACCCGCGCTCTGGCCGCGGTTCCTGGCGTCACTGAGTGCATGATCGTCTCCACCTGCAACCGCGTGGAAATACTCGCCTCGGTTGAGTCGCCTTCGATCGATCTGCCCGCATTTCTGCATCGGCATTTTGGCCTTGAGCCGGCAATCCTGACACCGCATCTTTACCAGCACTATGATCGCGAGGCCGTCCGCCATCTCTTTCGCGTCTCCGCAAGCCTGGACTCCATGGTCGTCGGCGAGCCGCAGATTCTCGGCCAGGTCAAAGATGCCTTCGCC
Source organism: Occallatibacter sp. (assembly GCA_050014335.1). Lineage (GTDB taxonomy): Bacteria > Acidobacteriota > Terriglobia > Terriglobales > Acidobacteriaceae > Telmatobacter. The sequence goes on from JBEKDN010000043.1 coordinate 2,880, forward strand.
GTGGCGCGCGCCTCAGGCACAGTCGGCAGCCAGCTCGATCACTTATTGCAGAGCGCTTTTGCCGCTGCCAAAAGAGTGCGCACGGAGACCGAGGTCGGCTCCAGTTCAGTCTCCATTGCATCGGTGGCCGTCGAACTGGCGCGCAAAATCTTCGGCTCGCTGCAAGGCCGTACTGTCTTTCTTGTAGGCGCGGGCAAGATGAGCGAACTTGCGGCGCGCCATCTCGTGCAACAGGGAGCTGGCGCCATCCTTGTCACAAACCGGACCCTGGAACGCGCGCGGCGCATGGCGGAGGTATTCGCGGGCCAGGTTATTCCTTTCGACCAGCTTCACGATGCGGCCAGTCAGGCCGACATCGTAATCAGCTCCACTGGCGCGCCGCATCCCATCTTCCGCCCTGAGCACGGCCAGGCCTTTCTCCAGCGCCGCCGCAATCGGCCCATGTTCTTCATCGATATTGCCGTCCCACGCGACGTCGATCCCGAGATGGGTAAGCTGGAGGGCATTTTTGTTTATGATATCGACGACCTTCAGCAGGTGGCTGCGGCGCATAAGTCGGAACGCAGCCGCGAAGCCGAGGCGGCGGAAACGCTGATTGCTTCCGAGGTCGAGCGCTTCCACCAGCGGCTGCGGACCGTCAATGTGGCGCCGGCAATTGTGGCGCTGCAACACCAGGCCGAAGAGATTCGCCTGGCGGAACTGAAGCGGGTACAAGCAAAACTGGGCTCGTTAAGTGCTGAACAGATTGCGGCGGTCGAGGCGCTCACTCGCGGGCTCGTCAACAAGTTCTTGCACCCGCCGATGCAGGCGCTCAAGCAGGCTGCCCGTGAGAGGGACGAGACGCGATTGGTTGCGCTCTGCGAGACCTGGTCGCTGCCCGCCGCGGCCGAGCAAAACTTGGATCAAGAGATTGCCACAGCCAATACCGCTAACGCAGCCAACCCTGCTGACACCACCCACGAGGTCGCAAAACCATGAAGCTGCGTATTGGAAGTCGCGGATCGCAACTGGCCCTGTGGCAGGCGAATCACATTGCTGCTCTGCTGCGCGGCCAGGGCCATTCGGTCGAAATCGAAATCATTAAAACAACCGGCGACCGCCTGCAGGAGATTACCTTCGCCCAGGTCGGGAGCATCACTGGCGACAAGGGAATCTTCACCAAGGAAATCGAAGAGGCGCTCGCTGATGGCCGCGTCGATCTGGCCGTGCATTCACTCAAAGATCTCCCGACGGAATTACCTGAGCCTTTCGCATTGGCGGCAACGCCCGCGCGTGTTGACCCACGCGACGTGCTCGTGTCTGTCAACTTCGCAAGCCTTGCTGCCTTGCCGCTCGGCGCGCGTGTCGGCACCAGCAGCCAGCGCCGGCGCGCGCAGTTGAAGGCCGTGCGGCCTGACATCGAGCCCGTCGAGTTCCGCGGCAATGTGGACACTCGTCTTCGCAAGCTGGCTGAAGGCCAGGTGGATGCAATTCTGCTCGCCGCCGCTGGCCTCGACCGTTTGGAAAAGACAGAATGGGTGCGCGAACGCTTGGAGCCCAATGAGTTTTGCCCAGCGGCAGGGCAGGGCTCGCTCGGCATTGAAACGCGCAAGGGCGACGCGGCAACCATGGGCACGGTTGCCTTTCTCGACGATGCGGCCACGCGCTTTGCCGTCACTGCTGAGCGTGCCGCTCTCGCAGCTCTTGGCGGCGGCTGTCAGGTGCCTATAGGAGTGCACTGTCGTCCCGCGCTGGAGAATGCGCCGGATCCTCTTGTCCATCGACACGATGATCTGGGTGCCCCGTCCATTCCGCGTTCTTTGCGGAATGGGTGGGAGATATTCGCCGTCGTTGCCGAGCCGCAAACCGGCAACGCCATCCGTATTTATCATCAAGCGGCTCATCTGGATACCGATCCCAATGCGCTTGGCCGTCTGGTTGCGCAAAATCTCTTCGACGCCGGCGCTGGACCGCTGCTTGCGGCCTGCGAGGGCTCACGGTGAGTGCGTTGCCGTTGGCGGGGCGAAAGGTGCTGGTCACTCGTGCCTTGCATCAGGCCGGCAAGTTCAGCCAAGGTCTGCGCGTGTTGGGTGCCGAGCCGGTCGAGGTTCCTGTCATTGAGATCGCCGGACCGGAATCCTTTGCTCCACTGGAGGATGCGTTACGGCATTTGGATCGATACGACTGGCTGATTCTAACCAGTTCAAACTCGATCGAGAGTATCTGCGGCCGCGCCGGTCGATTTGCAATCAATCCAGCCAAAGCCGAAGGCCTCAAAATAGCTGCCGTGGGCAACGCCACGGCCGAGACGGCCCGCAGACATGAGTTTCAAGTTTCAATCGTTCCGGAGTCCTACGTGGCTGAGACTCTGATCGAGAGCCTTCGCGGCAAAGTAGAGGGAAAGCGAGTGCTTTTGCCCCGCGCCGCTGTTGCCCGCGACGTGATTCCCGATGCGTTGCGCGCGATAGGCGCAACGGTCGATGTGGTCGATGCTTACCGGAATGTGCTTCCCGAAGCCGCTCCAGAGCAGTTGCGCCAAGCCCTCGAAGGCGGTCTGGATGCGGCTACCTTCACGAGCTCTTCCAGCGCAACACACTTGGCCGAAGCGGCTCAGAAGGCCGGGATAGATTGGCCCTTCAAAGGGGTTCCAGCCATCTCCATCGGCCCCATCACCAGCCAGACACTGCGCGATTCAGGTTGGCAGCCGGCAGCCGAAGCCGACCCCTACGACATCCCAGGACTTCTAGCCGCCGTTTCTAGAATTCTGCGACGATAATTTCGCTGACCAGCTAGCTCGCCCGGCCTACTCCCATCTACGGCACAGCATCGAAAGCCTTCGCTTTTGTTCGTGCCACATTGCAGATAATTACCGCAACAGGAGCACAATAGAACCAGCAGCAAACCCGAGGCCCAAATGACCGCTGTCCAATCTCCAACCCGCGAAATCTCACTCCCGAATCCCTATTGCCTGACCTCTGCCTTTCCCGTTTCTTCGCCAAAAAATCACCCGACCCCCACCCCCCCTACCCTCTGGAGACCCTCTTTTAAGCCGCTATTCGACTCTAAGAACAGCAATATCAGTTACATACATTTCAACATAGGTTACCAATCAGTAACGTCAAACCCCTGTTTTTGGCCCCATTTTTGCCAATAAACCGCCAGTTTGACTAGCAAAAGGCCTCGCTTTCAAGCTTTTTGATAGCCCCGTAAATCCTTGGAGGTCGTAAACCCAATGCGAGCGATTAGCGAGCGGCCGCAAAACCCCATGTGGCAATCAAAACTCGTTTTGCTTCTCGTCTTGCCCTTCGCTGCGGCGAGCCTCGTTCTCCAAGGCCATTTCTTCGTGGAGAACCTTCCGCAAGTCGCGATTTGGTCGCTCGGCCTGAGCCTGATCTTTGGCGCGGTAGTTCTTCAATTGCGCGCGGCCACATCATCGGCGGCCTTCGCCGGTGCAGTCCTCGCCGCTAACATGATCTTTTCAACGACGGTTTATCCCTATCGTCCCTGGCGAACAGCCTTGGTTCCGCTGCTCACGCTCTTCGTGCTTGCCTTCCTCGCAACCCTTGTAGACCGCGAGCAAAAGGAGCGCCTGGGCACAGCCGAACAGCGGCAAGGACGTACAGCGGCGCAAGTAGCCGCCAATCTCGGCTTCGCGGCAATCGCCTTCAGCGAACTGACGCAGTCCTGGCTCACTGACTCCGGCTGGTTTTCGCCCGCATCTCAGTCGCCCACGCTTCTCTTCGCAGTCGGTTTGGCCGCGCTGGCTGAAGCCGCCGCGGACACCGTCTCATCGGAGATAGGCCAGGTTCTCTGCGGTCAGCCGCGCTTGATTACAACGTTGCGCTGCGTCAAACCGGGAACCGACGGCGCAGTCAGCCTCATCGGCACGTTGGCCGGCGCAGCATCGGCCTTGTTGGTCGCCATTGCTGGAACCGTCTCTTTCGGCGGCAATCGAGCCATGTTGGTGGTAAGTTGCGCGGGCGGCGTATTCGGTCTCTTCTTTGACAGTCTGCTAGGCGCAACCCTCGAACGCCGAGGCTGGCTCAACAACGACGCCGTCAATTTCCTTTCGACGGCCAGCGCCGCAGCCTTCGCTCTGATTCTGCTCGCGGCATCTTCTCATCTTGGAGTCGGGTAGATAAAGGATGGGAGACAGATATGCAATGGGAAAAAATCGATTGAGTCCACGCGGATTCTGTGCCAGATCTGCCTCAATGCAAATGCATCCGCCAGGCCGTATAACTCAAAATCTCATGCGCCAGCCGCTCGAATTCTTGTGTTCCGCCGGCAATACTTCCGCGCGGCCGCGGAGAAGTCAGCACGTCCAACCCATCGGCTGCGCAGATCGCATGAATCCTGAACAGATGCGTTCCGTCGCTCACCACTACCAAACGGCGCATGCCGTTGGCGCGCGCAATCACCGCAATGCGCCGTGCCTGCTCTTCCGTATTGCGGCTTTCGGTCTCGGCAATAATGGCGCTCTCCGGAACGCCCAGGCTCATCAGATATTCGCGGCCCACAGCGCCCTCTGTGTACTGATCTCCGCCGGTTCCGCCCAAAGTAATAATGATTGGCGCGATCCCGCGGCTGTAAAGTTCTTTGGCGTGATCCAGTCGTGCCCGGAATACCGGCGAGGGACGGCCATCGTACTCTGCCGCGCCCAGAACTCCAATCGCGTCCGAAGGCGCCGCCTGCTCCAGTCCGGCATAGTTCTCAATTTGTGCGTAGACCCAACCGAACCAGCCCAGACAAGCTACCATCAAGGCCAAAAAAAGAAAAGTCAACAGCCGAAGAACCCAATGGCTGCGCTTCGGCTTGGCTGTTCTCTTCATGTGTGTATTGATTCTACCGCTCCAATTTCATTGCTGGGTCAGCGCTGCAGCGCCATCACAATCTCGCGCGTCGGGATCGCGCCCTCGCGCAGAATCTCCCAGCGTCCCTCGCCAAGGGAAATATCGACAATCGTCGTCGGCCGCGCGTGGCCCGTAGGACCGCCATCCACAATCAGCGGAATTCGATCGCCTATCTGGTCGCGCACGCAGCCCGCATGAGTGCATTCTGAGGCCCCTTGCAGGTTGGCCGAGGTCGCTGTAATCGGCAGTCCAAGCCGCTCCACCACAGCGCGCGGAATCGCCGCATCCGGCACGCGCAACGCAACATTGCCTGTATTCGCCGTCGAGCGCAAAGGCAGTTTCGAGCCGGCCTTCACAATGATTGTTAGCGGACCTGGCCAGAAGCGCTCCGCCAACTTGTCAATCAACGGTTCAGTCTCGCGGACCAGTTCATAGGCCTGCGCCACGGAAGCAATCAGCAGCGACAATGGCTTATGCTTCTGACGCGTCTTGATCTGGTAAATCTGCTCTACCGCAAAAAGGTTCACCGGATCAACGGCAAGCCCATAAAACGTGTCAGTGGGCACGGCAACCACATCGCCCTTCTGCAAGCAGGCGACGATATAGTCGATCCGGTCAGGCTCCGGTTCATCGGGATGGACGCGCAAGATCTCCGCAGGCAAGCAGGTCAACCTCACTTACTAGTTTTGCAACGCATTGAAGCGCAGCGCCGGTCTCACCGAATTCGAGAACAGCAGCCAGAGAGAACGCCTCCAGCCCAATCCATTCCGGGAGATAGGCCAGGCAAAGAGTCTAAAATCATGCTAACGCACGCAAAGGAGCGTGCATTCCGCCTATATGCCTGTTCGCATTGTACAGAGTAAGCAGAATCCGCGTCTCAAAGAACTGCGCAGCGCGCTGGCGCATCCCGACCAAGCCAATGATGGCTCAATATTGGCCGCGATTGAGGGGCCAAAGCTCCTCGCGGAAGCACTCCGTTCCCAATTGCGCCTCGTCTGCGTCTTTGTCGCTCAAGGTCAGGAAGCTCTGCTCGACGAGTTGCTTCTGCCGCCTCAGACCGACGTGCTGCTCGTCCCCAAGGAGATTCTTGACTCTTCGCTCTCCACTGAAACGCCTCAGTCCATTGCCGCGCTCGTTGAGCCTCCAAAGTGGGATTGGGCGGATCTTCTTCCCATTTCGCCGACGACCGTTCCTTTGCTGCTCATCCTCGCAAGCCTGCAAGATCCAGGCAATCTGGGAACCATCCTGCGCTCCGCCGAAGCCTTTGGCGCGACCGGGATTCTCAGCCTGCCCGGAACCGTAAGCGCATGGAATTCCAAGGCAGTACGCGCCTCGGCAGGCAGCCTCTTTCGTCTGCCGCTGCTCTCCGTTAGCGCGGATGAGTGCATCGAGCGCCTCCGGCAAGCCGGCGTAAAAATCTGGACAACCGCTTTGCACAATGCCCAAGCCGCCGAACGCATCAATCTCGCCGAGCCCGTCGCAATCATCATCGGCAATGAAGGAAGCGGCGTGCCGCAAGAGCTGGCCTCTCAAGCAGATGGAGCCCTGAGAATTCCCTGCTCTGGTCCGGTTGAAAGCCTCAACGCCTCGGTGGCCTGCTCCATCTTGCTCTATGAAATCTCCCGCCAGCGCGCCTGAAGATCGGTCAACTCATCCCGTCCCAGACGTAAATTGGACTGAATTTGTATTTAATGCAACATTTTGCTACTATCTATCCAAGCATGGTTCGCGCCTCTCAAAGACGCTCTTGTTGTTGCCTGTCGATGATCCTCGACGGGTGTATGACGTAATCTCTGATCTCCTTAAGCAATTCATCAGAGCAAGCACCCCGAAGCTGAGTAGCCGGTGTGCTAAATCCTGCATTGGCCTTCAGCGTACTTTCCACACTGAAAGAGGTTTCAATGCCGGTTGCCGACACGTTATCGCCTCCATCGCCTTCCGCTGTCCTTTCCGCTCCGCATCGCCTGAGTCATCTCAAGCTGCTTGAGGCTGAGAGCATTCATATTCTGCGCGAGGTAGCATCGGAATTTGAGCGCCCTGTCATGCTCTATTCCATCGGCAAAGATTCCTCAGTCATGTTGCGTCTGGCCCAAAAGGCCTTTTATCCCGCTCCGATTCCCTTCCCTCTGCTCCACGTCGATACCGGCTTCAAATTCGCTGAGATGCTTGCCTTCCGCGACGAAATGGCTCGCTCCGTTGGAGCGGAACTCCTCGTCTGGCGCAATGAATCCGCAATCGCCGCCGGAACAAACCCCATCGTCCTCGACACCAAACGCTGCTGCGGATTGCTCAAGACCCAGGCGCTGCTCGATGCGCTCCGCCACTACAACTTCGATGCTGCCTTCGGCGGCGCGCGCCGTGACGAAGAAAAATCCCGGGCCAAGGAGCGCATCTACTCCTTTCGCGATAGCGCCGGTCAATGGGATCCGAAAAATCAGCGCCCTGAGCTATGGAATCTCTACAACGCCCGCGTTCATCCCGGTGAAAGTATTCGCGTCTTTCCCCTCTCCAACTGGACAGAGATGGATGTCTGGCAGTACATCCACGAAGAAAAAATCCCCGTCGTCGATCTCTATTTTGCCAAGGAACGCCCAATGTACGTCCGGGGCGATTCGCTTCTTCCCATCGAACAAGCCTTCGTCGCGAGGAAGGGCGAGCAACCCCAGCTCGTCAAGTCGCGCCTTCGCTCGTTGGGATGCAGTCCCTGCACAGGAGCGATCCGCTCGGACGCGGATACAATTCCCGCCATCATCGCCGAGCTCATCTCCTTCCGCGTCTCCGAGCGGGCAAACCGTGCCATCGACCACGATCAGGAAGGTTCCATGGAAATCAAAAAGAGGGAGGGCTACTTCTAAATGGCCACTCTCATCGAACATCCGTTTTCAGTGGGCGCGTTTCTCGCCGAAGAGCGTGAAAAGGATCTGCTGCGCTTCTCCACCGCCGGCAGCGTCGACGATGGCAAATCCACGCTCATCGGCCGCCTCCTCTATGACACCCAATCGGTCTACGAAGATCAAGTCCGCTCCATTGAGGGCAAAGGCACCACTGCTCCTGGTCAGATCGATTTCGCCTTGCTTACTGACGGCCTGCGTGCCGAGCGCGAGCAGGGCATCACCATCGACGTAGCCTATCGTTACTTCGCCACCGCGCGCCGCAAGTTCATCATTGCCGATACGCCCGGCCACGAACAGTACACCCGCAACATGACCACAGGCGCGTCAACCGCCGATGCTGCGGTCGTGCTCATCGACGCCAGCAAAGGCGTCTTGATCCAATCGCGCCGACACGCTTACATCGCGTCGCTCTTGCGCGTCCGTCACGTAATCGTCGCCGTCAACAAAATGGATTTGATCGGCTACGACGAAGCCGCCTTCCGCGCCATCGAGGCCGACTTCACCTCCGTTCTCGATCAGATCGCAGCCGACACCGGCAATCCTGTCGAGTCCATTTTTGTTCCGGTCAGCGCACTCGCCGGCGACAACATCGTCCATCGCTCGCAATCCATGTCCTGGTACAGCGGTCCCTCGCTGCTTGAGCTTCTTGAGTCGCTGCCATCCACGCTCGACACGCGCACAGATGCTTTCCGTTTCCCCGTGCAGCGCGTCCTGCGTCCTGACCACTCCTTTCGTGGATTCGCCGGCCAGATCGCATCGGGGACCATTACTCCGGGCGACAGAATCACCGTGCTTCCCTCAGGCAGAACCGCCGAAGTCGCGCGTATCGTCACCTACGACGGAGACCTTCCCCAAGCTCACGCTCCGCTTTCCGTCACTCTGGTTCTTGATCGCGAACTCGACATCAGCCGCGGAGATTTGATCGTCTCCAGCAACGCTCCAGCCACTGTCGCCAAGAGCCTGCGCGCAGAGATCGTTTGGATGGATCAGCGCCCGCTCGTCCGCAATCGCCGCTATCTCCTCAAACACACCAGCCAGACTGTTCCCGCATTCATTTCATCCATCGAGCATCGCACCAACATCGGAACCTTGGCGCACGAGCCCGCTGAAACTCTGGAAATGAACGGAATCGGCGTCGTCAATATCGACCTGCTCCGGACCATCGCAGTAGATCGTTATGGCGAAAATCGCTCCACCGGCGCATTTATTCTGATCGACGCCGAGACCAACGGCACCGTCGCCGCTGGCATGATCACCGCAACCTCTGGACCGGCGGCGTCAACCTCAGGCCCAGTCACTGCGGAAGAGAGAGCCGCGCGTTGGGGCCATCATGGTGGTGTTTTGAAATTAACAGGTCCAGTTGAATTGATCGACCGCATCGAGCGCTCGCTCTTCGTGCGCGGAGCCGTCACCGCGCGCATTGAACTTGACGCGGACGCCGGGATCGACGCCGTCACGGTGGATCATCTGATCCGGTCCAAGGCCCTGTCTGGCATGATCGCGCTGGTCGTAAACCTGACCGGAGATAAATCGCTATCCGCGCAGGCGGAAGGCGAGCAAATCACCCTCGACGCAACCGAACCAGTCGCGGCCATCGCAGCCGTGAACGAACTGCTCGTGAGGAGCGAGATTCTTCTCTCATCCGGAAACGCGGATTGGGTCATCTAAGCGGATTTAGTCTGAATCGACATTTTGAAAGGACGCAAGCAATGATTACTGCGGAAATTAACCAGCAAGTGCAAACCAAACTCGACCAAGCCCGCGCCTTTCTAGCCCGCGAGATTTCTGGCGACGGCGATATCTGCCTCACCTGCAGTTTTCAAGCTGAAGACGTTCTGCTCGCGAAACTCGCCATCGAGTTGGATCCACACATCCCCATCCTCTTCCTCGACACCGGATACCACTTTGCGGAGACATACGAATATCGCGACCGCATAGCCAGCAAATGGCAGCTCAATCTGATCAACCTCTTACCCGCGCAAACCGTTGCCGAGCAGGAGGCCCAATACGGTCTCCTCTACAAGTCCGCGCCCGACCAATGCTGCAATTTGCGCAAGGTCGAGCCGCTCTTCAAAGCCGTCGCCAACTACCGCGTCTGGATCACCGGTATGCGCCGCGAGCAGGCAAAGAGCCGCACCGCTCTAGAAGAGTCCGCTCCCTTCACGCTCCCCGGCGGCCAGCGGATTCTGAAGCTCGCCCCTCTCGCCGCATGGACCACGCGCGACGTCTGGTACGCCTGCGAAGAGCTTTCTATTCCGCTGTTGTCGCTCTATGAGCGCGGCTATTCTTCTATCGGTTGCGAACCATGTACCACGCTTCCACTCGATCCCAGCGACCCGCGCTCCGGGCGCTGGGCCGGCCGCAAAGTTGAATGCGGCATTCACATCGAAGCAGCCCCCATCGCAATTGGCTCTGGGCAATAAGGAGTGGAAATGCAATACGTCATTGGATTTGTCATCGCATTATTCATTGCGCTTACGGGAGTCGGCGCAGGCACTGTCACCGTCCCCGTTCTCGTTCTCTTCCTCGGAGTGCCCGCGCCTGTCGCCGTCGGCATCGGACTCATGTTTGCCACTGCCGTCAAGCTCATCCTTGTGCCCGCCCAGATCGCCCGTCGCAACGTAGCCTGGCGAACGCTTGGCTTCATGCTCCTCGGCGGCGCTCCCGGCGTTATCATCGGCTCGCTCTTTCTCAAGCATTTGGTCAATGCCGGATCGCAGAACCTCATGAACGCTCTGCTGGGCGCGATTCTTGTCACCACTTCCGCATGGCAGATCTTCGTTTACTTTCGCCCCATGCGTCAGAATCCGCTTCCCCCGGATCGCAGCCCCTTGCTTGCCTTGCTAATGTTCCCTGTGGGCGCGGAGGTCGGCTTCTCCTCGGCTGGCGCCGGTGCGTTGGGCTCCGCCGCATTGCTCAGCCTCACCACCTTACTCCCAGCGCAAGTCGTCGGCACGGATATCACTTTCGGATTTGTCATCTCGCTCATTGGCAGCGGCGCGCATTGGTTCTCGCACGCATCCAATCCTGAACTGCTCATCCACCTGATCGAAGGCGGAGTCGCCGGAGCGATTGCTGGAACGCTGCTAAGTACCCGCGTTCCGCGCCGCCAGTTGCGATTTGCTCTCTGGATCTGGCTCTTTATCCTGGGCGGACAGTTCCTATTGAACAGCTACAAGACATGGGAAACCCCAACCAAGGCAGCCGTGAGCATCTCCCAAGTCGTTCACCTCAAGTAAACCAACGATCTTCCAGAATTGATTGGGTAGGCGGCATCGTTATCCGTGCCGTCTTTCCAATCGCTTCATCCCCTCATTTCCACCTTTCATCCACATTTCCAACCCTTCGTCGGGATTCCCTCGCTCATTTGACATCCTCTCGTCTACCTTCCTGTCAGAGCAAAATATCCGGAAGGACACGGCCCATGCAAGAAATCGTCAGCGTCGAGGCAGTCAGTCGAAGATTTCCGCTGGACGACCATCCAGCCCATCATCCGGCGCACAGCTTTGTCAGCGCCCTCTCACACGCCTCGCTTCGTGTCAACGCCGGCGAGTTCCTCGCCATCTCAGGCCCCAGCGGAAGCGGAAAAACGACCCTGCTGAACATCATAGGATGCATCGATCAGCCCACCACCGGCCGCATTCTCGTTGACGGCGTCGACACCTCCAAACTCAAGCCAAGCGGCATGAGTTCACTTCGCCGCAAGAAGATCGGCTTCGTCTTTCAGACATTTAATCTCATCCCTGTCTTCACTGCTGCGGAGAACGTCGAGTATCCACTCCTGATCCAAGGCATTGCCAGCAGTCAACGCCGCCAGCGAGTTGCTGAGGCCCTGGAAAGCGTAGGCCTCACCGCCCGCGCCAACCAGCGTCCCGACCTACTGTCTGGCGGCGAGCGCCAGCGTGTAGCCGTTGCCCGCGCCGTCGTGCATCGTCCCGCCTTGGTGCTCGCCGACGAACCCACCGCCAACCTGGACACCCATAACGCCACACAACTCATCGACCTCATGCATGGCCTCAACCGTCGCCTCGGTCTCACCTTCATCTTCTCCACCCACGACGCGCGCCTTCTCGATCACACCGAGCGCATCGTCCACCTTACCGACGGCGAAGTGATTTCCGATCAACTGCAAGGAGGCGGCCGTGGGTAAGTTTCTTCTTCTCGCCTTTCGCAATGTCTTCCGCAACCGCCGCCGCACCATGATGACGCTCTTTATGGTTGGCGGAGGCGTAGCCGGACTCCTCCTCGTCGGCGGCTTCTTTGCCAGCATGTTCTGGGGACTCCGCGAACACACCATCAACAGCGGCCTCGGCCATCTGCAACTCTTTACCGCCGATCACTTCAACCGCGATGAAGTTCGCGTCCTGGACACAGGCATCGATAATTGGCGTCAAGTTGCAGCATCCGTTCGCACCGGCGGCCATGTGCGCGGCGTCGCGCCACGCATCGAGTTCTACGGCATGGTATCCAATGGCGATAAGTCCTCGGTCTTCATGGGTACCGCCGTCGATCCCGCTGCGGAAGCCAGCCTCGGATTCTTTCCCGCGCACTTTGAATCGGGCCGCGACCTCGACAGCAAACCCGCCGGCGAGGTCGAAGCCCTGATCGGTGTTGGTCTGGCCAAGTCGATGAACGTCAAGGTTGGTGATGGGTTGACTCTGCTGTCCATGACCTCTGACGGCGCGCTTAACGGCGTCGATATCCAGATCGTCGGCATCGTCAACAATGGCGTCGCTGAAATTGATGCGCGCTATATCCGCATTACACTTGCCTCCGCGCAGCGCCTGCTGCAAACCGGGCGCGTTACCAACCTCGTCGTAGGTCTCGACAAAACCGAAAACACTGATCAGGTTGCGGCCGAACTCGCGCCGCGTCTCAAAGGCCTTGCACAGCAGTTGGTCCTTAAGAAATGGATCGATCTGGCCACTTACTACAAACAAGTGCGCTCCCTCTTCAGCACCATCTTCCTCTTCCTCGGGGTAATCGTCTTCTTCATCGTTCTCATGTCCAGCGTCAATACACTTCTGATGACCATGTTTGAACGTACTCGCGAGATCGGCACTATGCTCGCCATGGGCACGCCTCGCGCTTGGATCGTTGCGCTCTTCATGCTTGAAGCCACACTCATAGGAGTCCTCGGGGCCATTGCCGGCGTCGTGACTGGGAACCTGCTCGGTATCCTCATCAACCACTCAGGCCTGCATCTTCCACCTCCGCCTGGCTTCACCCAGCCTATGAATTTCCATGTCCTTCACGTGCCCAGCCTTATGATTGGCTCTTCGCTGCTCGTCATCGTCAGCCTGGCGCTTGCATCCATCTTCCCTGCGATCCGCGCATCCAGGCTGCAAATTGCGGAGGCTTTATCTCATGTTTAAAATCAACTGCATTCTGCGCACATTTCTGCTGCTCTTCGTTCTGAGCTTTCTATTGGCATGCGCGCTCGTCTGTCGAGCGGCAACTCCGGACGCCGAGGCACTGCTCAAACGCTCCGACGCATATCGCAATGGATGGCCTTCCTATGTATTGAGGGTCAAGATCACTCATTATGAATCCGGCAAGCCGGATGAAGACAAGCTCTACGAAGTCTCGCAAAAAGGTACCGAAAAAACTTATGTGGAGTTTCTGAGTCCACGCGAAAAAGGCCAGCACCTGCTCATGCTAGGCGATGACATGTGGGTCTACCTGCCCGACACTAGCCGCCCTGTCCGAATCACGCCGCTCGAGCGCCTCAACGGCGACGCCTCCAATGGCGACGTCGCTCGCACCAACTACGCAGTCGATTACTCAGCCGTCTATCTCCGTACCGAAAACCTCGGAAATGATAACTGTTATGTCCTCGATCTCACCGCAAAGCGCAAAGGCTCAACCTACCAGCGCATTCTTTACTGGCTGCGCGTTGAAGACGCGCGCCCCGTTCGCGCCGAGTTTTATCTCGCCTCTGGCAAGCACATTAAATCCGCCACATTTGATGAGTACGAAACAGTCGGTGGGACTCCCCAACTTCGCCGTTGGACCCTTTACGACGAAATCCGGCATAACTCCCGCAGCGTCCTCGAATACTCAGGCATCGCTCCGCGCGAGTTACCCGACAAGCTCTTCTACCAGGGACGAACGGACCGCTTTTGAGCAACATGAAACTGCTCTTAATGATTTCGATGATCCTTGCACTCTATGCAAAGCAATCGGCTGCGGCGCAAGATGCCCCGCCGTCCGAGCCGCAGCATGATTTCCGATATGCTTTTTCCGCCATCGACGATGCAACTTTCGATAGCGATCTTCGCCCACCACTGCCAGCCTCGGCAACAATGCTCAAAGATCCTTCAGTCACTCTGCTACAGAACCAGTTGCTTCTTGAGCCATCCTTCACTCTGCGCTGCCATTCTCGCTGGAGCCTCGCATCTAGCGTCGTCGTCATTGCCAAAACTCTTCAAGGCCTCTCTATCGCGAACTTTGACCCTCCCGCGAACGACCCAGCAGTACTTACAGCCCTCGACTCCGCGCTTGAACCATACACCGGCACGCACACACAATTCCGTGTTAAGGAGAGCTATGCGGGTCTCTCCGCCGGTGACTTCGACTTCATGCTAGGACGAAGAATCGTGCGCTGGGGCACCGGTTATGCATTCAGTCCCGCGGGTGTCCTTGATCCACCCCGCGATCCCGCCAATCCAACAGATCGTCTGAATCTCAATCAAGGCCGCGACATGATCAAAGCTGATTACGTCCGCGGCCCGCAAGCGATGTCTCTTGTCTGGTCCACCGCCGCGCTAGCGCCCGCCGGATCGAACATGCGCGACACCACCGCCTTCCGGTATAACATTCTCGTGCATGGTTTCGACACTTCGCTTATCGCCGCCGACGACCGTGGAGGAGACGCCTCTGGCGGTCTCACCTTCACCCGCGTCTGCGGTCAGGCTTGGGAACTGCACGGCGAGGCCGCTTGGCGCAAGCGCGAAGCGATCCTATTGGGCGCAAAATTCATTGCCACTTCCGGCGTTTCCTTCATCGGTGAGTTCTACACGCCACCCAATATCCCCTACTATCGAGATATGTCCATCTCGCCTTTGGCAGGTCGCCAGCACTATGGCTTAATTTACGTGGGAAAGTCGCGCCTGCGTGAGTTGCCCGGCTGGAAGCAATGGGATCTCTCCGCTTCAATCGTCGCTAACCTTGACGATCGCAGTTACACTGCCATCTTCGATGCCAACCGCAGATTCGGCAATCACTTTTCCTCCTATCTGCATTTGGAAGTACCGCGGGGAAGCAAGGCTTCGGACTTCGGTGCTACACCCTACTCTGCGGCCACCTCAGTAGGAGTCAGGTTTCAGTTATGATTTGCAAAAACATTCCAATTACAGCCGAACCTGCCGCAAGCCCTGGATGGAAGCGAACCTTCGCCTCAACCACCATCAGAATCGTTGGCGTCATCTGCGTCAGCACTCTGCTAATTGTCGTGCTGCTACTCTCTTTAAAAGTCATGAGGCTATCTCAAGGTAGCGCGCACTTCGTAGCCGCTTTTATATACTCCGCAATGATAGCCACCCCTTCTGTATTTGTCTTGAACTGGATTGGGGCTCGATATAGCGAGAGATTTCCACGTTTGGTTGTGCTCATGTATGCCATTGCTCAAGTCTGCACAGCAATCGCAGGCAGTCTTGCCGCCGTCTTTATCTTCATAATTGTCGGAATCATTCCAGCAGCAAGATATTGGATTGAATTGCAATCAAACCTTTCCTTCGCAATTGTCATGTCGGTAATAATCGGTCTCAGCATTGCCACCTATGAGACACTTCGATTCAGGCTTCAGGCGGCCAAGCTCGAATTGCGAACAAAGCAAGTCGAGCAGGAGCGCGCATACAAGCTATTGGCCGAGGCCCAACTCTCGGCCCTCGAGTCCCGCATTCATCCGCATTTTCTTTTTAATACGCTGAATTCAATCGCTGCGCTTATTCCCAGAGATCCGCAGTTAGCCGAAGATACTGTCGGCAAACTCGCCTCTTTGCTGCGCTTCTCGCTCAATGCCAATCGCAGCGGTTTGGTTCCGCTAGGCCAGGAGATTAAGATCGTCCGCGACTATCTCGAAATCGAGAAAACCCGCTTTGGCCAGCGCTTGCAGTATGAAATCTCTGTTCCATCCGCGCTCGACAACATTAAAATCCCTCCGCTCTCACTGCAATCGCTCGTTGAAAATTCGGTGAAGCATGTAGCCTCTCAAAGGCGGCAGGGGGCCACAATTCAAATTGCCGCTTCAAAAGACCACAACCGCCTTCGCCTTGAAGTCCGCGACAACGGCCCCGGCTTTTCTCTCAACGCCATCACTCCGGATCACGGCCTCGGCAATCTCATCGGACGCCTGGAACTGCTCTTCGGCGCAAATGGCCAGCTAGATGTAACTCGCCAAGACGACATGACGGTCGTCCGCCTCATATTTCCCGCATAATGGAACTTGCTATGAATTTCGCTCAATTGAACGCTTATCTTGTTGACGACGAACCGCTAGCCATCGAACGCCTCAGGCGCCTATTGGCCAGCGCCGACGGTATCTCGATCATCGCAAGCGCCACCGATCCAGCGGATGCCCTCGCGTTCCTTCAAGCCGATTCCGGTAAAAGCGTCGATGTTCTCTTTCTCGACATTCAAATGCCAGGTATGAGCGGCTTTGAGTTGCTCTCGAGGCTCGACCGCCAACCATTCGTCATCTTCACTACCGCTTACGATGAATACGCACTCAAGGCCTTCGATGTCAACTCCATCGACTACCTCGTAAAGCCCATCGAGCCCGAACAACTGTCGCGCTCTCTCAAAAAGCTCGATCGGCTGCGCCCATCCGCACAACAGGATTGGCAGCAGAGCCATGAATTGCCAGCACTTCTAAAGGAATTAGCCGCGACCCTGCACCGCGTGCAAGCTAGCCATCCGAGCCGCATCGCATCGCGCGTCGGTGAGCGCATCTCATTTCTCGACCTCGACGCGGTTACCCATTTTATCGCGCAAGACAAGCTGACCTACGCAGTGGTTGACGGCCGCAAGCACTGCGTCGATCAGACCATTTCCGAACTTGAGCGGCGGCTTGATCCGGCACAGTTTCTGCGCGTCCACCGCTCGGCACTTGTGAACGTCAACTGGGTCCACGAGGTTAACTCATGGTTTGCCGGCAAGGTAATCCTCTCGCTTAAAGACGCCCAGCGCACTCAGATTCCAGTTGCCCGTGACCGTGTCCGCTCTCTGAAATCGCTCCTCGGAATCTAGCTGAAATCACCCATACGCTTCACTGTGCGCTTCGTCACCCAAACCTTAGAATCCTATCGAATAGAATCAAGTAGAGGAGTCTAAGAAAAATGTCTCGCAAAGCACTGATCGCCGCCAATTGGAAGATGTACAAAACGCCCGCTGAAGCCAAGGCCTTCGTCGATGCCTTTTTGCCCCTCGTTGCCGGTCACACCCGCGACGAGATTGCGCTGTTTCCCTCGCCGGTGTTGCTGCAAACCGTAATTGAAGCCGCCAAGGGATCGAATGTAGCCGTCGGCGCGCAGAATATTCATTTTGCTGAGGAGGGCGCCTACACCGGCGAGACCTCGCTGAACCAGCTCCAGGCCATCGGTGGAACCCATACCCTGATCGGCCACTCTGAGCGACGCCAGTATTTCGCTGAGACCGATGAGATCGTCAACAAGAAATTGCACGCCGCATTGAAGCACGGCGTAGTTCCCATCGTCTGTGTCGGCGAGGTGTTGGCGGAGCGTGAAGCCGGCAAGACTGCTGAAGTGCTCAAGACACAGATCGCCGGAGCTTTAGTTGGCATCACAGCTGAAGCTGCCAAGCCTATTGTCATCGCCTATGAGCCGGTTTGGGCCATCGGCACCGGCAAAACTGCTACGCCTGAAATCGCCGTCGACGCGCACAAAATCATCCGCGCTGAAGTGGCCAAGCTTCTCGGAGCTGAAGCAGCCGCGGCCATCCGCATCCTATACGGCGGCAGCGTCAAGCCAGACAACGCAACCTCGCTGATCGGTGAGGAAGAGATTGACGGCGCCTTGGTCGGCGGTGCCAGTCTCAAGCCCGATTCCTTCACGGCCATCGTCAAGTATTAATCGTCGCAGAAATCGCAAGCCAACGCAAAACACTACGGGGATCGCTGAAGCGATCCCCGTAGTGTTTTTACTGTCTGCTTCCAGGCTATTGGCAAACACCGCCGCTGCCCGCGTTGTAAATGGCAGTGACCTGAGCCTGCGTCAGAGCCGCGTTGTAGATTTGAACATCGTTGATCTGGCCGGCGAAGGGACGGTTGTAGTCGCTTTGCTGTCCAATGGCGAACCATGCCCCTGTGTAGGTGATGTTGCCTGTCCATGCCACGCTGTCCGTCGGCTGCAATACGCCGTTGTAATAGATCTGAGCAGTATTGTTCGCGGACCGGACAGCGGTAATCAGAGTCCACTGGTTGAGAGGAATCTGGGAGAGGCTATCCGACTCGTGCCACGATCCATCGCCTATCTGGAAGTGGATGTGTCCCGGAGGCGTGCCAGTGAAGTAGTTGTTGGTGCGACCGTCGAAGAATATCGTAGCGCCGGAAGTTGTGCCATCATGCTGGCTGCCGACAATCAGCCCCAAATTGTTGACTCCTGTCGGATAAGCCGTTGGATAAATCCAGGCCGACAACGTGATGGCATTCGTGATTTGCAGATTGGTTGGTACAGGCTGACCGATCAGCACATACTGGTTGCTGCTGCCATTGAAGCTGAAGGCGTCTCCCACTTCGCCAAGAGCGAAGCCGAGGCCGTTCTCCAGCGTTCCATTGTACCCATTTGGACTGTAGTCGGTGGCATTGTCGTTGCCGGGCCACAAGCCTTGCAGGCTGGCAAGCTGAGTTGAGCATGCAGGTGTGCCTGTAACCGTAGCTGAACAGGAAGCGTTCGTGCCTCCATAGCTGCCGTTGCAACTCCAGGTCCAGGAGCCGGGGTTGGTAATCGCCGAAGCCGTTCCCGCTGAGCAGAGATTGGCTGTCGGCGCGGCGGAGAACGAACTGCCGCTAGCTGTGCCGCAAGCCCCATTCACCGCAGCGGTTGTTCCTGTAGTGAAATCGCTGAAGACATAGCCATTGTCGTAGAAGGCATATCCGGCCAAGTTGAGGCTGTTGCCGGCCACGTCATACGGCCACCAGTTGTTGCCGTAAATGGTCAAATCGTAGATTGTCGATTCGGCCAGCGGCGTCGTTGGGGTCAGAGTCACCGTCATGGAATCCGGCGAGATGCTGACTGTAACTGGCACGATGGTATTCGTGTTGTGAGTCTGGAGATAAATCTGACTGGATGTGATTAACGTCGGATTCATCGCCTCGCTGAAGGTTAACGACACGGAAGCCGGAACCCCGGTGGTAGTCGCGCCGTTGGCCGGGACGGTCGATGCAACTGTCGGCTGGGTCCAGTCGTATCCTGCTCCCGTGGTGAAGGAACTGGTTGTGGTGCCAGAGACGGGATTGCCGCCGATGTCCGTCACCCCAGCCACGTTGAAGGTGTACATTGTATTCGGCAACAGCTCCCATGGCAGTTGCACATCCGCAATGTAGTTTCCATCCTCCGGATATACCGCAATTGGCTCCGCACTGCCGCCTGCCGGCGTAAAGGTGATGTTAGCCATCGATTCGGTAGCAACTGGTTCATTGAACAGCAACATCAAGCTGGTATTGTTCCAGGGTCCGCCGATTGAGTTCAACGCCACGCCCGTCATGCCGTTGGGCGGGTTGGCGCTGATCAGAACCGGTCCAACGCTGCTCGGGCCGTTGCCAGTATAGAAGCCGGCCGAGCCGTTGCTCTGCCCGTTGCCGGTCAAATCAATGGCGCTATTGCAGTAGTAAATGTACTGCGAATTGATGAAGAGCGGCGAGGTTGGCGTCAAGGTCACCGACATCAGATCCGAAGACCACGTGAAGTTCACAGGAATGTTGCCGTTATTCACGTAGCTATAGATGTACGTGTTAGAGGCCGTGACACTGCTTGGATCCATCGGCTCGGAATAGTGGCAAGTGAACGAAGCATTCGTGGCGACCCCTGGCTGCCAGTAAGTGAAGTCCAACGTCACAGTCGGAGCCGTATAGTCGGGCGCTGCCGCGGTAGTAAAGTTTGAAGTCGTCGCCGTAAACGCATTGCCCGCGTAGTCCAGCAGATTGGACGTTGCGCTCGCCGGGTTGACGCTTACCGTAATAGTGCTCGATGGCGGCAACGGATTCACCGGTGAGAAGTTGATTTCGCGCACGTCGCTATTGGTGTAGTTCCACGACCAGGTTCCGGGAACCGCATTGCCGCCCGTAGTAATGGTTAGATTCGACGAGTTGATCGTGGCCGTGTCCACCGCCTTGGAGAACCAGAAGCGGACATAGGCATTGGTTCCTACAGTCGCCGAACCGTCGGGCGGCCCAATCGCCACCGTGCCGGAAGTCGCGTCCGCCGTCGCGGAAGAGACCGTGTTGAAAACAGCAGCCCAGCAATCGCCCTGTGCGTTCACTCCGTTGGTGCCCTGCACGGAACCGTTGGTGCAGATTCCGTACTGCGTGGATGGGGTGAGCGGTGAAGCCGGCGTCAACCGGACGATGTTAGGTGAGGGTTGGCTGATTGTCACCGACTGATAGCTGCTAGTGCTCCAATCGTAGAGGGCAACATTGTTGGCCAGAGATGCCGCGGCGACCGGTTGGCTGTACTCAACGTCCATCACCGCGTTCACCGGCACGCTGGCCGATGAATACGTTGGACTGACAGCGATCACCGTCGGAACCGCTGTGGCAGGATTTGCCGCTGCAGCCACCGTGTAGAAGACGCCGCTATTGCCATTGAACGTATCGCCATATACATCCATCACGCTGCCTGAGAGGAACCACTGAACCGTCGCGCCCGTCGGGAACGCAACGGTCGGCGTGAACTGGATCTCATAGCCGCTGGCCGTCGCCTGCACATTGCCTGCATAAACTTGACCGTTGACGGTTACAGTCAACTGGCCCGCAACCGTAGAGGCATTGACCTGGCGATTCATATACAGAGTCAGCAGCGAGTCGGTCGGCACGCTCCGCGCATTGTTCCCCGGAGCTTCCGATTGCACGCTGCCATTGCCCGTGGCCGGGTTGCCCCCTGTTGTGAAGGTAGAGACAAACGGCGTTGAGGTACTGCCAGACACCGTGATCGTATTCCCCGACGGGTCTGAGATTCCACCCGCGGGCAGTTCGATGGTGTACGTGGCGTTCTGGTAAAGAACCCCGCTGTTGAATGTCAGCGTGCGGTTATCCGGTGACA
>JBEKDN010000044.1:0-23771 GCA_050014335.1 Occallatibacter sp.
ATTTGACTGTTTCGCCCACGCCCACCAATACCTGGCCCCCTCTGTTTGCCGTCATGGCGCAGGGCAATCTGGTAACTCCAGCCGAGTTCAATCTGCTGCTGCTCTATAACCCGCCCTTTGGCGCGGTCGGTGGTGTCCAGCTCCCCGTCATTCTCCAACAGTTCAACAATGTATCGCTGGCCAGCGTCCAAGCGGAGTTTAGCGCTGGCTCGGCCCTTCTCTCAGTGCTCACCTTTGAGCAGCAGCCCAATCCCTCGCTCTCGGCATTCGATCTGATGCATGTCGATCCCTCCTCGGCGGTTCCATCCATCACCCTCACCGGACTGCTCGATGGCTACTCCACCACCTGGACCGCCGCGCCCGACCTGCTTGCCGCCGGCGCAACCGATACGGATTTCGTCGTCGAGGTCGAGAGCACAGGCGTCGCCACGCTGCGCTTCGGTGACAATACCAACGGCCTCATGCCCGTCTCGAATACCGCCTTCACCGCCGCCTGCCGCATCGGCAATGGCACAGCCGGAAATGTGGGCGCTGAGAGCCTCACTTATCTTGTCGCCGATCCGCGCATTCTCTCCTGCACCAATCCGCTGCCTGCCTCCGGCGGCGTCGATCCAGAGACCAACGCGCAGATTCAGCGCCGCGCGCCGCAGGCTTTTGTAACCCAGCAACGCGCCATCACCATGAGCGATTACTCAACCGCCGCCGAAGCCAATCCGCTCATTTCCAGCGCCGCCTCCACGCTGCGCTGGACCGGCAGTTGGTACACCGTCTTTGTCGCTGCCGAACCCGCCTCAGGAGGCCTGCTCGGCAGCGCGCTGCGTAAAACGCTCACCAAATACGTCAATGCCTATCGACTGGCCGGGCAGGATATAAAGCTGGAGGGACCAGACTACGTCTCCTTGCTCATCGCGCTCACCGTCTGCGTCGATCCCGCTTACTTCCAGGCCGATGTCCAGAAGGCTCTCTTGCAGGTTCTCGGCTCCGGCACGCAGCCCAGCGGCCAGCCCGGATACTTTGCGCCGGACCTCTTTCAGCTTGGCCAGAATGTTTATCTCAGCCCCATTTATGCGGCTGCGCGCATGGTTGCCGGCGTGCAATCGGTAGTCGCCACTGTCTTTCAGCCCCAGAGCCTGCCTTCAACCAATGTCTACATTAACTCCGGCGAGATTCCCATCGGTCCCTTTCAGGTGGCGCGGCTCGCCAATGACCGTAGCTTGCCCGCCAACGGCCAATTGACCCTGTATATGCAGGGTGGAAAGTGAGGAGACCATGAGTTGCACTGGTAGTCAGAATTGCGATTGCGGATGCTGCTCCGGCACCTCCGTGCAAACGCCGCAGGGCGAGTCGAATCTCCCCGGCCTCTCTGCGATTGCCTATCGCACCGGCAGTTGGGCAAGCTTCAATGAGTCCATGCTGGCGCGTCTTTCCAGCTCCGATTATCCGGCGCTCGCCCAGCTCAAGACCCGCGACAATGACGACATCTCTATCGCCTTTCTCGACGCCAGCGCGGTCGTTCTCGACATTCTCACCTTCTATCAGGAGCGCCTGGCCAACGAGAGCTATCTGCGCACGGCCACGCAGCTCACATCGCTCATCCAGCTCAGCCGCTTGATCGGCTATCAGCCCTCGCCCGGAGTTGCCGCCTCCACCTATCTCGCCTTCACTCTTCGTGCCGCCCCCGGCCTGCCTTCCAATCCCAACACCACCGCCATCACCATTCCCGCAGGTTCCCAGGCGCAAAGCGTGCCCGCCCAGGGCCAAACACCGCAGTACTTCCAGACCTCGGCCCCCATCCTCGCCAAAGCCGATTGGAATGCGCTGCCCGTCCAGACCGGCATTCCATGGACCCCCCTCCTCAATCAAACCCAGATGTATCTGGCGGGCACCGCAACCCAGCTCAATCCCGGCGATGCCCTGCTGATAGTCGGTGACGAGCGTCTCAACGACCCCAACAGCACCGTCTGGGACCTCTGCCACATCGTCTCCGTCCAGCCCGATACCGTAAACCAGCGCACCCTCATCACCTGGGCCGAACCGCTCGGTACCGCCAACGGCTCAACCGGCCCCTCAACCAGCAATCCCCAGGTCTTTGCGCTCCGTCAGCGCGCCGCGCTCTTCGGCTATAACGCGATGAATCCCGTCATGCTCACCGGAACCACCGTCAGCACCTCCTCTGCCTTTACCGATCTTCTAACCGATGGCGACTGGAGCTTCGGCACCGCCTCAAACTCAATTCCCTCCGACCTCGCCGGCAACGACCTCATCGACCTCGATCAGGTCTACTCCAAGCTGACCACCGGCGGCTGGATAATTATCGAGGCTACGCTGCAATATGACCCCTATCAGGTCGAAGGAACGGTTGTCGAGGTCGAGGCCAAGAAGGATTTCCTCGAAGAGAGGAAAGCCTCTGGATCGTCCTTCGCGAGCGAGACCTCCGGTTCGTTCCAGTCCTCGTACTACGGGGTCGGCAACACAGGCGTTGTTGAAATCTACAACTACCTCCAGGTGAATCTCTACTATCTGTCTTCAGTCTCTACAATCACCCGCTCCGACTACGGACTCAGCGCCAAGATCACCCGCATCACAGCCGACACAAATAGTGAGCTAAGCACCTTCTATACCCAGGCAACTCGCTCAGCGGCCGCCTTCACCCAGAGTGAGCTGCTGCCCGTCTGCGAACAGCCCTTTGACCACCCCCTCTATGGCACTCTTCTAGATCTGGAAGTTTTACGTCCCGATTTAGTGGGCATTACCGCCGTCGCAGTAACCGGCAAGAATCCCAAGTTGATCGTCAATACGCCCGACTCCCCCAGCGGCCGCCCCATCGTCTACTTCAGCCCCATCGACGACCCCAACAATTTCATCGCGCTCCTTCAGGGACAAGTTCTCACGCTGCTCCAGCCGCCTGACTCGGTTCTCAACAGCAGCACCGGTTCTAACCCAGGAGCGATCCCGTCCTGGACCGGCAACAACGCCACGCCGTCCCTTTCCGTCGCCGACGCAACCGGGCGAATTGGCGTCATCAACAGCACCGTTCCCGGCACTCTTCCACCCAATACCACTCCGCTCTCCTACTTCACGCTCGCCCCCGCGCTCCCCACCGATCCAGTAGTGCAAGAGGTCGCGTTGGTCTCCGCTCTCGCGCTCTCCACCGATAGCAACTTCCCTCATACCCAGATCCAACTCACCACTCCATTAACCAACGTTTATGATCGCACCGTAACTACGGTTAACTGCAACGTCGGCCCCGCCAACGCTGGTTCCGCCGTGACCGAGCTGCTCGGCAGCGGCTCAGCGGCCACTCCCAACCAGACCTTTACGCTCAAGCAGTCGCCGCTCACCTACACTTCCTCAGCCACTCCCGGAGGCAGCACCAGCTCCCTCGCCGTTCGAGCCAACGGAGCTGCCTGGACCGGCGTTCCCACGCTTTACAATCAGCCTCCAACCGCCCAGGTCTACGCCACCGTGAACCTCCCCGGCGGCACCGCGCAGGTCGTCTTTGGCGATGGCGTCGAGGGGGCAACCCTGCCCACCGGCTCCAACAACATTCAGGCCAGTTACAGCGTCGGAACCGGCTCGGCGGGCAACGTCCCCGCCGGCGCAATTACCACCCTGGTCGATCGCCCGGTCGGCGTCAGCGGCGTTACCAATCCTCAGTCGGCCACAGGCGGCCAGGATCCCCAGTCGATCAGCCAGATTCGCGCCAACGCTCCCTTGAGCGTGCTCACCTTGGGCCGCGCCGTCTCGCTTGCCGACTATCAGAACTTCGCCTCCAGCTTTGCCGGCATCGCTCAGGCCTCCGCTCTCTGGATTCCCAACGGCGCCTATTGCGGCGTCTTTCTTACCGTGGCTTCGTCCAATGGCGCTCAGTTGCTCTCCACCAGCCAGACCTACGCCAATCTCATCGCCGCCCTCACAAGCTATGGCAATCCCAACGTCGCCCTGTCCGTGGCCTCTTACACTGAGACCACTTTCGGCCTCAAGGCCAACGTCCTCTACGATCCCGCCTTTAGCCAACCCGCCGTGCAAGCCGCCATCCAGTCCTTGCTGCAATCCACCTACAGCTTTGCCAACCGCACCTTTGGCCAGGGCGTCACCAACGATGAAATCGCCGCGCTGATCCAATCCGTACCCGGCGTAATCGCCGTCAATGTTCTCTGCCTCAACGTCATCGGCAGCAGCAACGCAGGAGACATCGGCGGCAGTGCCTTCTCCATAGCCGCTTACTACGCATGGCAGGCCACCCTCATCGCTCCGGCGCTCTCGCGTCCCTGCACCCTGGCCGGCAACGGCATCTGTCCTTACATCCCGGTACCCTCGCTTACTCAGCTTCCCATCGCGGCTGAGATTCTTGTCCTCGATCCCGATCCCTCTAACGTCACCCTGGGGACCATGCAATGAGCTTCGATCTCTTTCAGCTCCTTCCCGCCGTCTATCGCATGCGCGACGCGCAGATTGCCCGCTCGCTGCCGCTGCTAAACCCCGCGCAGCAGTCCTTGCTCGCCCAGTTGCAGGCGCTTCCCCAGCCTCTTCCCGCCGATCAGCAAGACCAGCTCGATCAGTTGCAAGCTCTCGCCTCGCGGGGGCCGCTCCAGTCTCTGCTCATGGTCGTTAGCGAACAGCTCGCCGCCGTCGCCTACGACCTCGACCAACTCTACGACGACCAGTTCATTGAAACCTGCGCTCCCTGGGTAATTCCCTACATCGGCGATCTGATTGGCTATCAGCAAGTCACCGGCATCGCGCCCGCCGTCGATAATCCACGCGCCGAGGTCGCTGAGACCATCTCCCTCCGCCGCCGCAAAGGCACCATCCTCGTCGTCGAGCAGTTGGCCCGCGATGTCACCGGATGGGGCGCGCACGCCGTCGAGCAGTTCCAAGTCCTGGCCGACACCCAGTACATGAAGCACATCCGCCCCCAGAATCATTACTCGCCAAACCTCCGCAACTGGCGCTCCTGCACTTATATCGATACCGGCTTTGACTCCACCGCGCACAAAGTCGATGTGCACAAAATCGCAACCGGCCTCGGCCAGTACAACATTCAGAACGTCGCCATCTTTCTCTGGTCGTTGAGTGCGGCCAGCATCACTTCTTCTCCGCTCACGGCCGCTTCCACCAACAAAACCAAAAACCAGCTCTGCTATCGATTCAATGCGCTGGGCCTCGACGTGCCGCTCTTTCATCGCGCCCTCTCGCAGGGCGAGCAGATCACCGCTCCGGCAGGCCCGGCCAATGTTCCCGATCGCCTCCTGCGCCGGGTTCTCTGCTCGGATCTCAACGCCGGCGTCGGCGCTTCCTACTACGGCCAGGGCGCGAGCCTCGCCATTTATCTCGACCAAACCCTGCTCAGCCCGTATCAAATTGCAACCGCCGATCTCTCCGGAGCCGACGGAAGCTGGGCGAACCAGCCCAATGCCAAAAGCAAATTCGACGTTGTTGTCGACCCGGAGCTGGGCCGTCTTGCGCTTTCGCCCGCGCTCACCGGCCACTCCCTCAGCGCATCGTGGTTCTATGGCGTCAACGCCAATCTCGGCGGCGGCGAGTATGAACGCACTCTCGCTGTCACCGATGAGGCTTTTGTCGTTCCCTTTCCCGATGCGCGCTTCGTCTCGCTGCAGGATGCAATCAAATATGCCCTCTCTCTGCTCACAGTCAACGGTTCGGTCGCCGTGGAAATCTCCGCCCAATCCGCTGCTCAATTGGTTTCGGATGAAAGCAAGAACATGGAGCCCTGGGTCAGCGCCTCGCAGACCGTCTCCGTAACCGCCGGCGATCCCTTCGCAGTCGATCTTCCCGCCGGCGCTACCTTCGAGCTGCGCTCGGCCAATCTCACCGCGCAGACTCTGCTCCTCGAAGGGCCGCTCGTCGTCTCCGGCGACGCCGACAGCAACTTCATCCTCAATGGCATTGTCCTGGCCGCGCAGAGCGGCTTCAGCCCCACCGCCGCTGAACCCGCGCTGCTCGTCCTTCCCGTCGCCCGCCCCAACGCAACTGACAATTTACTCGCTCAGTTGCAGATCAATGACTGCACACTGGTTCCCGGCTGGGCCTGCGATCCGGCAAAGCTCGTCTCGGGCCAAATCACAGCGCAGGCGCCCACGCACCCCACTGCCCCGGTGCTGCAAGTCGATTCCGCCGCGGTC
Organism: Occallatibacter sp.; assembly: GCA_050014335.1. Taxonomy (GTDB): domain Bacteria; phylum Acidobacteriota; class Terriglobia; order Terriglobales; family Acidobacteriaceae; genus Telmatobacter. The sequence continues at coordinate 6,147 of JBEKDN010000044.1, forward strand.
GCCGTCTCTGCTGCCACCTCCATTCTGGGCGGCATCCTCGCCAATCCTCTGGCCACAGTCACACTCACCGGCTGCATCGTCGACGCCACCGATCCCGGCAATATCGCCTACGCCGCCCCCAACCAATCCGACGGCGGAGCGGCGCTCACCCTTAACGCCTGCACAGTCGTCGGCCGGGTTCATTCCGCCCTCTTGACCCTGGTCACGGATAGCATCCTATGGTCCACAAAATCCAAAACCGTCCTCTCCGGGCTCATTGCCGACCGCAAGCAGCAAGGCTGCGTGCGCTTCAGTTTTCTTCCCATCGATGCCGTCACTCCGCCGCCATTCCAATGCCGGCAGCAAGCCGATACCGCGCCGCAGCCACTCTTCGTCACCACCCGCTTTGGCCAGCCCGGATATCTCAAGCTGATGGCATCCACAGATGTTTCCATTCGGCGGGGCGCGGATGACGGCGGCGAGATGGGCGTCTACCATTCACTCTTCGCGCCGCAGCGCGAGAGCGATCTTGAGATTCGTATGCAAGAATTCCTACCGGTCGGGTTGGAGTTTGGCCTGATCTATCAAAACTGATGCGCAGCGATCCATAGGCCTTGCGCAAGACCGCCGCCAGCCGGCAATCGATCCAGAATTCGAACAGGAGCAAAAAAGTGAGCTTCGATAACAGCCGTTACACCTTCAATCCCTTCAAGAGTTACTCCTCGGTCGTCCTGCCCCAGGGACGCGTCCAGCTTGACGCCGATTGGAATGAGTTCCTCGCCGAGATCGCTCGACGCATTCAGGCCGGAACGCTGGATACGATGGGCCGCGCTGTCTATCCCGTCAGCACTCCCAACGCCTTCTATATCTCCGGCTCCAGTACCCCGTATGTTGTCAACATCGGCCAGGGCCGCTTCTACATTGACGGCCTGCTCGCGGAAAATCACGGCCCTGCGCCTGGTACCTGGGATCCGGCTCTCGCCGAACTCTCCGGCGCGCCCCAGCCCGCGCCCACCAGCATCACTGGCACGCCGAACATCCCCTTCACCAGCCAGCCGTATTTCCCCGGCGCAACCGCGCCCGGTGCCGGCACGTATCTCTTCTACCTCGACGTCTGGACCCGCGAAGTTACCTGGCTTGAAGACCCATCCATCATTGACACCGCCGTCGGCATCGATACCTCAGGCCGCTTGCAGACCATTTGGCAAGTCCGCTGGATGCCCGCCGGCAGCGCCAACCTTGCCTCGCCTGGTACCGACGTCACCTGCGGCACGCCCGACACTGGCATCAACTGGCCCACCGCTTCCGCGGGCTTGCTCACCAATGGCGTCGTGCCCAACACCACCACCGGCAACTGCTGCCTCACCCCAGGCACCGGCTATACCGGCCTTGAAAATCAGTTCTACCGCGTCCAGATTCATCAAGGCGGCCCGGTCGGAAAAGCCACCTTCAAGTGGTCCAGGGAAAACGCCTCCGTCGCCACCAGCGTCAACAATATCGCCACCAAGGCCAACCCCGGCGGCACGCAAGTTACCGTGCTCGCTGTCGCTTCCCTGGGCCGCGATCAGGTCCTCAACTTCAATAATGGCGACTGGATTGAATTGCTCGACGACGACATCGAATGGAACGGCCAGCCCGATCCCGCCTACCCCAGCGGATCTGCTTACATTTACGGAAACCCCGGCATCCTCTGCCAGATCGGCTCCGTCGATCCCACCACCAACTCCATCTTCCTCACCACCCAGCTCAGCAGCCCGCCGGTTGCCTCAGCCAGCCTGCACACCCGCATTCAGCGCTGGGATCAGTCCGGCGTCATCAACTCCACAGACAGTAAAGGCAATCTTACCCCGCAGCCCGGCCTCTCCTTGAGTACCGGCGACATCGAGGTTCCCGCCGCCGGCACCGTCCTTGAGCTAGAGAATGGTCTCACCGTTTCCTTCAGCACCGCTGCCGGCGGCAACTTCCTTTCCGGCGACTTCTGGTGCTTCTCCGCTCGCACCGATGGCAGCTACGACCAGATCACCACCGCTTTTCCGCTCGGCGCCCATCACCATTACACCAAGCTCTCCGTCGTCACCTTTGACGGCGCCGGCAAAGCCACAAATACCCCCGATTGCCGTCTCCCCTGGCCCACTTCCATGGAAGGCGATTGCGGCTGCTGCACCGCCACCGTCGGCGACAATCAAACCACCTTCGGCGCCTATACCTCCATTCAGCAGGCCATCGACAATCTCCCTCCCACCGGCGGCACCGTCTGCATTCTTCCCGGCCAATACTACGAGTCCATCATTATCGACGGCCTCACCCAGGTCACTCTGCAAGGTTCCGGCCCCCTGACAACGCTCTATGCCTTCTCCGCAAACCCCGGCGGAACCTCCGATGAAAGCGGTTCCTCCGCCACCATCGCCACCAACAGCGGCCTCAACGCCATCATCACCATTACCAACTCCCAGCACATCAAGTTGACCGGCTTCACCGTCGAGGCTCCCGACGGCATGACCTGCATCCTCCTGGATGAAATCTCCGCCGCCGCGGAAGTCAACGTTGAACAAGCCAAAGCCAAGAATCAGGTGCAAAAGAAAGCCGCCAAGAATGCTGCCGCGCCTGCACCTCAAGTCGAGCAGGTAAACCCCGCTGCGGAATACAAAAATATCGGCGCTTACAAATACATTCCCAGATACAACGTAGGCATCGGCAATGGCAGTGGCTTTGACAACCCCATCTTCCTTCCATCCGGCACCGATGTCACATTGACCAATCTCGTCCTCGCCGCCTCCACGGCTCCCGCCATCGCGGCTTTGCAAGCTTCTCTGCTCAACATCACGGAAAACCGCATCTTGATGAAAGACGTAGCCAGCCTCTGGCCGGCCATCTATGTCAGCGGCGCTGAAATTACCATCCAGCGGAATCGCATCGGCCTGCAAGACAACAGCGACGCGGCCAACTTCGCCACCGCCCAGCTCATCTCCGACCTCACCACCAACTTCAACGTCGCCACCGCCGCGCCCGTAGCCAACGGCGGCATCCAAATTGGCGGCTACTCCACCGGTGTCTTCATCATCGACAATGACCTGGAATCAGGCGCATTCAACGCCATCACCCTCGGCGCAATTCTGCGTCTCAGCGGCACGAACCAAATCGCAGGACTCAATGGCCTCTTCCTTGCCCCGCCAGCCGCCACAGCCGGCAGCACGCTGGTTCTGCCCGCCGCCGACCCAAACGGCAACACCCTCGCCGCCGACGGCCCCCTGCAGAGCATCCGCATCGAGCGCAACCGCATCGGCAACTTTGGCCTCTGCGCCATTGGCCCCGTTGGCTACTTCAACTCCGCCATGCCGGAAATCATCAGCGTCGCCAACCTCGTCATCCTCGGCAACACCATCTCCGGCTCCCTGCAAGCCACCCTTCAGCCCTTCCCGCAATCGATGACCGGCCTCGGCTACGGAGCCATCTGCCTCCCCGATCTGCAATTCGTTCTGATCCTTGACAACGTCATCACCGACTTCGGTTCCCTGCCCGGCGCGCAGGTTTGCGGCATCTTCATCCTCAATGGCGAGCAGGTGGAAATCTCCCGCAATCAAATCCTTGAAACCCGCGACTGGGCCACCATAGGAACCGCGCCTTCAGCCATCTCAGGCCTTCAGGCCGGCATCGGCATTCCCATGGTCTCCTCGCCCGCGCTCAGCCAGAGCGCCACCGCTGCCGCATGGACCGGCAGCAGCTCTCAGGGCGTCGCCACAGCCGGCTCTCCGCCCCTCTACCAGCCCGGCCTGCCCGCGCTCCGTATCGATCAGAATGTCGTCCGCCTCCCGCTCGGCGGCGCCCTCGACGTCCTCGGCTACGGCCCCTTCTCCATCACCGGCAACCACTTCGCAACCGGCGGTACTGTCCCCGCCCCCGCCAGCACCACAACGACCGCGCTCACCGTCACCATCGTCAACCTCGGCGCGGAAATCGAACTGGACACTCCCACCACATTTACCGGTCTCTGGGGCACCGCCAGCAACCCCACGCCGCCCTCTATGCAGGTGGTTGACAACTCCCTGTCCAACTCCACCAGCGGAATGATCCTCTTCGCCAACAACCAATGCCAGTTGGAGACTCGCGCCAGCGGCGCAACCGGCTTTGCCTCTCTCGCCATCGTCACCAAAGACAATCTCATCTATGCCAACAACCTCACATGGATGGACGGCGTCGGAACCGTTCCCATACCCGGCACCCCCTTCAGCATCACGGCGCTCATGGATGTCTTTCTCCTCGGCGCTTCCATCAATGTCTCGAACAACCGCTTCCAGGAAGGGCCCAACTCGGTCCTCTTCTCCGGCATGACCGCCGCGCTCGCCAACATCACCACCGGCAACATCTCCACCTTCTGCCTCTTCAGCCAGCCCAATGCCGCCCCCTGGGGAGCCAACGCAAATAACGTCTCATTCGAGGCGGCGCTAACCACCTATCGCGACATCGGCAATGCCTGCGACGTTCTGTCCAGCACCCTGCTTGGCGGTTTCGGCCTGTCTCCCGGCTACAAAGCCGCCACACCCGCGGAGGGAGAAGTGAATTACCCATTCTCATATAGGGATACAGCCACCACTTCTGACCCAGTTGAAAAACTCAACGCGGGCGTCGGCAACTTCGACACCGTCAGCACCAGCCGCGTCCAGCAACTTTCCCTCACCCATCAGGCGCGCATCGCTCAGTACACCCGCATTGCATCCGTGGTCACCGCGCAGTCCGGCTCCACCTCTCCGCAGGCCGTCGCCGCCAATGCCGTCGTCGCCGCTTCACAGACCACTGTCGCCCGCATTGCCATGATCAAGCGCCAGGTCTCCGCCTCCGCTCCCGCCGTCGCCGCCGCCGGATGGGCTCTCTACGGCGCCGTCTACAACTCCAGCAATGCTCCCGTCTCCGCATACAGCCTCTACTTCGTCGATGCCACCAACACCTACCAGAACACCTTCGGCATCGCCTACACCGCCGCCGACGGCAGCTTCCAACTCGTCTATGCCGGCCCGCCCGCCGGTCAGACAGCTCCCACAACTCCGCTCTTCGTCCAGGTTTGCAATGCCTCCGGCGACCCCGTCTACACCAGTCCAACCGCCTTCTCCCCCACCGTCGGAGCTGCGACCTATCAAGTCATCACACTCCCCGCCGGTGAAAAGCCCATCGGCAAACTCCCCATCGTCTTCCGCGACGTAGCCATCCCCACCCTGAACAAGGAGATCGTTCCCAACGCCAACATCTCAATCAATAACCCAGAAACCGAAACCAACAAAGGTTAGTCCGGCAGTTCAGAGCTTTCATCGGTATCATGCCTTTGGTTTGTGAGCCGCTGAAAATCGCTGCTTTGTAACAGGGCGCCGGCATCGCCCCTGCTTTATCGCCCCGCGCCGAGGCATGGTATCCGCAGACTCGTCGGCTCTCCCACATCGGGGGCCGCCGTAATCGTCACAAAACCCGGCTTCCCATGACCGGCAGCGTTCTCGTCTGTGGAATCGACCGTAACGCTCAGCATGACGCTGTCTTGCTGCGAACTGCAGGTAAAGCGGACAGGGGAGACGGAGCAGTAATAGGACGGGCTTTCACAGCCAAGATCGATACCCACCGGAGATACGTTCGAACATTTGGCCTCCACGAAAACCGAACCCTTTGCCGGTATTTGGGCCTCCTTCGGAACCAGAGAGACCAACTGACTCTTTGGATCCCATGCATAGATCGCCAGGGATTTGCCGGCCTGGGTAAAGGTAAACAGCCTGTCTTTCCAAATCGCTTCAAGGCTTACAGCCGACTTGGAGTGGTTCACTACAAAGAGCGCATGCGTGCCGTCGGGATTGCGGAAGGCAAGGGATTCTAGAGCGTCCGACCCTGTCACTCCGGAAACGATCCGGTACGCCTTCACTTTCACCACCCTGAAAAATTGAGACTCAAGCAGGAAATCCGTGTTGGATCCACGAGTGGAGCCAATGGTCTCCGCGCCGCTCTTCAGCGGGTTAATAATTACCGTATCCGCCTCTTGATCCATCGACGGCGGTACCTCTACGCCGCCATTTCCGGCTGAATCCCCGGGCCGCTCACCCGCATTTCCAGTCAAGGCCGCATGAGGCTCGGCAATCTGCTGGGCCAGAATATCGTCTGATACATGAATATAAGCATCGGTTCCCTCGCTGCTTTGCGATTGAAACACAATAACCGACTCCTGGCTGTGGTCCATTTCCGACGACCACACGGATACGCTCACCGTCTGCGCTCCAAGAAACCGGCAGTTTCCCCCACCGAGCAGGCAGCTCACCACAAGAATCCCCGCGCTCCGGCTCATCGCCGCCCGCCACCGGTAAGTATGCCTCCTCGTCTTTCGCATCAAGCTCTCCCGGATAACCTTGCCCCGCCGATCTTCAAGCCGGCCCCGGCGCCGCGACCGCTCTATGCGATCAACGGCGCCAATGCCGGGTGGGACGCCTGAAGCTCCCCCTTGCCGGGTTAGTTCACCGTGATGGTAAAGGCCTCCGTGCTCTTGCAGCCGGAAGAGTTGGTGTAGGTCGCCGTATACGCATTCGATCCCGTCTTCAGCGGAATGTCGTTGATCTGGCGAGAAGTGGATGTATATCCACTGGGGCCGGACCAGCTCCATGATCCGCCCGATACGGGTTGCGGGCCAAGATCCACCTGTGTGCTTGTCGAACTCACCGTGGCGCTGTTTTCCTCCGCCCAGGATGACCCGTTATTCACCGAGATGTACGGAGTGATTGTCGTGGGCGTGCAGGAACCACCGCCGCTACCTGTGCTCAGGCTGTAGGAATTCAGCGTGAAAGTCTGTGAACCGCTGGTTTTCGTGATTTCAAAGCCAAAATCGGCCGTCGAGAACGTATCGCTCTCCAGTTTGCCCTGGCCCACCAGCCAATTCATCAAATCCAGAAGATTCACGCTCCCGCTCGTAGTCTCCGACGTGCGCAGGAAGGAAATCACGTTGTGGCCGGTGTTGCCCTGAAAAACGTCGTAAGTTACTCCATCAATGGAGACGTTCGTGGCGAAAGGGCAACCCGAGACGCCAAGTTGGTTGCAATTATAGGTGCTGGCAATAGGCCCTGTGCCGCTCCAATCCTCCCAGACCATCACTTCGTCCACGTTGCCATTCGTCCACAGATCGTAGGCTGCGTCAAATGACGCGCCGCTTGGCGCCGAGAAGTTGAACGACGAGTTTACGGAACTGAGGGTGCTGAGATTTACGTTGCCCAAGCCGATTTCCGTGTCCGGGTACGCCTGCACACTTGTCCCGTTGGGGTAATCCGCCACCGACCACCAATTGGTCGAGCTGTTGGCATACACGCATTGGCCGGAGGTCGCGCCCCATTCGTCTGTATACAGGTTGTAACCATTTTCCGTGTAGGTTGCATATTGACTGCATGAACTCCACGAGTAGGCGTATGCCCGCACGGAAGTCACTGCGCAGAGAGCCGTTACGCCCACTGCGATTGCGAAAAACCGTCTAATCATCGAAATATTCTCCTTTTATCCGCGTTCCGGTCTCTGGGGCACATCTCACCGCTCCGACCGGACTCCGATGGACTATTAGACGAGCGGCACTGTTTGCTGTTTGTACAAACCCTCAATCGACAAAGGTTATCTTGTGTAAATATATGTAAATAATATAGTTACTACGCTTCTTTTCACTATTCAACCAAGAATCTTGGCGCGGAATCCCTCGCGGTCCCTGATTTGCTGTGCTGCGCACCCTCGTGGAGGAGTGATCGAACAGTTAACCTCGCCTTCTGACAACTGACAACTGACAACTGAGAACTCGGCCCCGCTCCGCCCCTAAAAATAATCCCCCACGCCTTGCATATAATTTCCCGTCCCGCGACGATAATGGAAATAGCATCGAAGAAACTCTGCCCCGGCCGACTCAAATCAGCCTCCCGCGGCCCATCAAAACCGGCTACCCCCCACCCCCCCACCCCTGTGGAGGCCATTTTTCGACCATATTTTTCTTGTAACTAACTACATATCAATATCTTACAATTTAACATAGGTTACTAATCAGTAACTGCAAACCCCTGTTTTTACCCCATTTTTACCCCGAAATTCTCCCTCTTTTTCTCAAAAAAGGCCGTTTTCATACAGAAACGTTCAGTTTTTTTCCGGCCATCTCAACCGTTTCATCGATAAGTCCGTCCCAATTTCGGCGGTCAAGTACAAAGTCCAGAAAAATATTTTCTCGCTGTCAAGATGCGCGCACAAATCTTCGACCTCAGGATTCTGCTTCCTGAAAAACTTATGACTTCCTATGCGCTTTGTCCCATTGCCCAAGAGCGCGCAGTCGCTCGATCTCTTCCAGAGCCATCGCGTGAGCGCGCAGATAATCTGGCTTGACCACGCGATTCAACGGCAATTGGCCTGCATCGAGAATGATCCAATGACGCGGACGCATATAAGAGGCCAGAGAACGAGCATGACGATCCAGTTCCTTCGCGCTCAGTTCAACGCCCGCGCGCTTTTCGACAATTGCAACAGGCGCTTCTGAAAGCACTTCATGCGGCGCGCCAATCGCGATGCAGTTCGCAACCTTCTCTGTGAGATTGCGTATATGCGCTTCCACATCGCCGGGAAAGATCTGATAGCCGGCGGATTTGATAACCCATTTTTCGCGGCCTGCCAAATGCAAGCCTGTAGCATCCTTGCGGCCCAGATCGCCTGTATAAAGATAGCCATCGCGCGAGATGGTTCTCGCTGTCGCTGCGGCATCGTTGACATAGCCGAGAAAACTCTGCGGCCCGCGGAAGCAAACGTGGCCAACCGAACCTTCGGCCAACTCATCGCCCGCGTTTCCGTCCTCGCGCATCGGCTCGCGAATCGTGCAGGGATAGATCGGCATATCTTGACCAAGGCCAGCCAGAATCATTTCTTCATCCGCGGCGTCAGCTTGTGCGTAAGTGCAGAAACCTGCGGTTTCAGTAAGTCCAAGTCCAGTCCCGATCGCAGGCGCCATCGTGGCAAGCCTGTCAATAAAGGGCCGCGCAACCGAATTGCCGCCATAAGCGGTGAACTTCAAGCTGGAGAGATCGTAGCTGCTGTAGTCTTTCAGCATCCATTCAAGATTGAACATCGCGGGAATCTGGCCCAGCAATTCGACCTTATGCTGGGCAATGGCGCGCAGAGATCGGCTAGCGTCAAAGTACTCCAACAGGATGGCTGTTCCGCCGCCAAAAAACGTGCTCATCAAAATCTCGGTCTGTCCGCCGACGTGCGACGCGGGCAGATTCACCAGCGCGCGCGTGCCGTTGTCGCCGCCAAAGAATGCGCCGCAGAGACACATATTCTGCACCGTAATATTCCGGTGTGAAAGCAGCGCCGGTTTGGGCGAACCTGTCGAGCCGGTAGTGAAAATGACAAGCGCGCCATCGTTCTCATGGATGGCTGGGCCGAGGTCAAAGCAGCCAGTTTGCGCCGCTGCGCTCAATGCCTTCTCGAAGATCGAAGTCAAGGATTGCGCCCCTGGAATCGCCTCGTCGGAATCCGCGACGATGAAGTGCTCGATGAAGGAACACTGCGACTGAACCGCGCTCCAGAGTTGCCGCAAATCGAAGGGCTGCTTGCGGCCCAAGGCGGCAATCGCGCGCGGGCGCAGGATTTCGAGAACTCGAATCACCTCGGCGGACGACAGGCGCAGATCCAGCGGCGCGACAATCACGCCAGTCTTGAAGCAAGCGTATTCAAGCAAGACATGATCTACCGACATCGGCAAGATCGTGACCAGGAAATCGCCTTTGGCAAAACCAATGCGCAAAAACTCCGCGGCCAGCGCGCTCGTGAGGTGCTCAAAATCAGACCATGTAACAGCGCGGCTGCTCTCCGCACTGACGATGGCGGGCGCTTCCGGACGAGCCTTCGCCCACTTGGCAACCACTTCGTGAAGAAGATGCCGGTCGGCAAACGCTACTTCGTAGTCGTCGAGAGTAAGCTGAGGAATGCGCATCGATTCCTTTCATCATAAATTGGACGAGAAGATGATTCTCGGCGGCGGCTTCGAGGAAGCGGGCGAACTCAGGGGTTAGATTGCAGGCGGTCCTCAGCTTCCGGTAGGCAGGTTTGCACGGCGCTACCGCTGGATGATATTAAGTGTAGAGGCTGACTGCTAAACCGGACCAGGATTTTGCGGGCGCGATCGAAAGAATCCGTTGGAATCAGCGCGCCAGCTAGCCGGGTTCTCAAGGGAAATCTCAAGATCGTTTGTGTATTTTCACCTGCGCCAGACTGCGCGGTTGAAATCTGTGAGCGATTTGAGTATTTCCGCCGGACAGGCAGGCAGGTTGGTGAGTGGCCGCCGCAGCCACTTGCCTGGGAAGAGTCGCCAAAGCGCGGCGTTCGAGGTTCAAAATCGTGATTGTGAGTTCAATGAACTTGCTTACAGCGCGGGTCTCGCCTGAGATACTTGCGTTCGCTGCCCCTTCGCTGGCGCACTTGAGTCCGCTGGATATCGCCGTGATCGCCGTCTACTTCGCCATGGTGATCTGGATCGGCTTCTACCTGAAAAGCAAGGCCAACACCAGTGAAGAGTTCTTCATGGCCGGCCGCGAGATGACGGCGTGGATTGCCGGGTTGAGCTTTGTTTCAGCTAATCTCGGCTCGCTTGAATTGATGGGCTGGGCAGGCTCGGCTTATCAATACGGCATTCTTGCGGCGCATTGGTATTGGGTCGGCGCCATTCCCGCCATGCTCTTCCTGGGCATGGTGATGATGCCGTTCTATTACGTGTGCAAAACGCATTCCGTGCCGGGATATCTGAAGCTGCGCTACGGGCAGGGTTCCAGCACCGTCGCGGCAGTCTCCTTCGCGTTCATGACCGTGCTGATGAGCGGCGTGAATATGTTCGCGATGGCTGAAGTGATGAAAATCGTTCTCGGCTGGGATCTGAGCTTTTCCATCATCGTCAGCTCACTCGCCGTGGCCGCGTATGTCGCGCTGGGCGGTCTGCGCTCGGCAATCTTCAATGAAGTTCTTCAGTTCGTTCTGATCTGGGGCGGCGCGCTGCTCGTGCCCATTCTCGGCCTTGTCGAAACCGGAGGATGGAACGGCTTCAAAGCCCGTCTCGCGCACAACATCGCTACTGGCGCAACCGCTCCTGGCGACTACACGCACATGTGGCGCAGCATGGGCCACTTTGCCGATAACCCGATGGGCATTCACTGGACCGGCATCCTCTTCGGCCTCGGATTCGCCATCAGCTTCGGCTACTGGACAACGGATTTTCTTGTGGTGCAGCGCGTGCTCGCCGCTAACTCCCTGCGTTCAGCTCGCTTGGCTCCGGTGATTGGCTCATTCTTCAAGATGGCCGTTCCATTCATCGTAATTCTTCCTGGCCTGCTTGGCTTGGTGGTGCTCACCAACTCTGACGGCAGCCTGATGCATCTGGTCGGCGAAAACGTAGTTGCCGCGCATCCTGGCGCGGGCTTGCACAGCTATAACGAAGTGCTTCCGTTAATGATGGTGCGCTACCTTGGCCCTGGTTTGCTAGGACTCGGCATCACAGCTTTGATCGCTGGATTCATGAGCGGCATGGCCGGCAATGTAAGCGCCTTCACCGCAATTTTCACCTACGATATCTACCAGCCGCACATCGTCAAGCATGCCAAGGACGAGCACTATGTTCTTGTCGGCCGCATCGTGACCATTGTTGGCGTGGTCATCTCCCTTGGCGCGGCATACCTCGTGATGAATGCCGCTGGCATTATGGATTACGTTCAAGCGCTCTTTAGCTTCTTTATCTCGCCCCTGCTAGGCGTGGTGCTGCTGGGCATGTTCTGGAAGCGCGCAACCAGGCAAGGCGGATTCTGGGGCCTGCTGCTGGGCACGCTAACCTCCATTGCTCTCTGGGCATGGGTCAAATTCGATCCGTCGGCGCTGCGCTACGTTGCCCTCTCGCCGGATGCCAAAGATATGGCCGAGAACATGTATCGCGCCCTCTGGTCCGTCAGCACATCGGTCGGCGTCAATGTGATTGTCAGCCTCTGCACCAAGCCGCGGCCCCTCTCTGAGCTTGCCGGCGTGGTCTACGGTGCCACTCCTTTGCCCATCGAAGAACCCGTTCCCTTCTACAAGAACGAATGGTTCTGGACAGTTGTTGCGATTATCGCTTTCCTGGCCCTCAACATCTATTTTTGGTAAGGAGTTCTTATGCATTCGACCGGTATTTCCATTTGGTTTTTCATCGGTATTCTGCTCACCGTCTACGGTGTGCTCATTCTGGGCTACGGCATCTATGAGTTGAGTTCCGGGACGATGGCCGTGGCCAATTACCACGCATCCGTTTGGTGGGGTGGTCTGCTGCTCGCGCTCGGCTTGTTTTATGATGTGCGTTTTCGCCCCGGTCGCAATCAGTGATGGGTTTGCATTTGCGGGTTTGCAACGGCGGGTTTGATACGACAAGGAGCAATTAGAAAATGACTGTGCAAAGAGCAATGACGTTTGGAGTAATCGTAGGCAACCGCGGGTTTTTCCCGGGCCATCTCGCCAAGTCGGGCCGCGATGAAATCATCTCCGTGTTGAAAGCCGCTGGAGCGCATGCCGTGGTGTTGAGTCCCGAGGAGTCGCGGCACGGCGCGGTTGAAACTTATGCTGAATCCGAGCGCTGCGCCGCGCTGTTCAAAAAGCACGCGGAAGAGATCGATGGCATTATCATCACGTTGCCGAACTTTGGCGAAGAGCGCGGCATTGTGGATGCCATTCGCCTCTCGGGCTTGAGGGTGCCTGTGCTTGTGCAGGCCACGCCAGACCGCTCGGACGCGATGACCATCGCGACGCGTCGCGATAGCTTCTGCGGCAAGATGAGCGCTTGCAACAATCTGATGCAGTATGGCCTTCCTTATTCGTTGACGACGTTGCACACCGAGGCGTTGGATTCGCCGGAGTTCAAAGCCGATCTGGAGTGGTTCTCCGCAGTCTGCCGTATTGTGAAGGGGCTGAAAAACTTGCGCATCGGCGCCATCGGCGCGCGTCCCACTGCCTTCAATACGGTGCGCTACTCGGAGCGCATTTTCGAGACCAGCGGCATCTCAATCGAAACCATCGATCTGTCAGAAATCTTTGGTCGCATCAACCGCATGAAGGATGCCGACGATGCCGCGCAAGCCAAGCTGTCCGCGATTAAAAGCTACGTTACGACTTCCGGAATCTCCGAGGAAGCGCTGCTCAAGATGGCCAAGCTCGGAGCGGTGATCGATGGCTGGATGAAGCAGACCCATGTCACCATCAGCGCGGTGCAATGCTGGACTTCGTTTGAGGAATTCTTTGGCGTCGTGCCTTGCACCATCATGAGCATGATGAGCAACGACCTGATTCCCTCGGCCTGCGAGGTGGATGTTCCGGGAACTCTCAGCATGTACATGATGGCGCTGGCCAGCGGAACGCCGTCCGCGCTGCTTGACTGGAACAACAACTACGGCAGCCATCCTGATAAGTGCGTCTGCTTCCACTGTTCCAATCTGCCTAAACATTTCTTCAAAGAAGTACGCATGGATTATCAGGAGATCATTGCCGGCACTGTAGGCAAGGAGAATACCTTCGGCACTTGCGTGGGCCGCGTTAAGGCCGGAGCAATGAGCTTCGCCCGCTACTCCACCGACGACCGGCGCGGCGTGATTCGCGGCTACGCCGGAGCGGGAAAATTCACCGACGATCCGCTGGAAACCTTCGGCGGCGCGGGCGTGGCGGAGATTCCGCAGTTGCAAAAGCTGCTGAAGTACATCTGCCGCGAAGGCTTCGAGCATCATGTGGCGGCTAACTTCAGCGACGTCTCCAAGGCCGTCCATGAGGCTGCCACTCGCTACCTGGGATGGGAGTCTTATCTGCACGGGGCGGATGAGTAAAAAGAAACCCAGCGATCAAAGCCTCAACACCGGAAAGAGTGAAGGGACATGAGCCGCTATCTTATCGGCATCGATGTGGGAACAGGTGGTACGCGCGCACTTCTGGTTGGTGAAAAAGGTGAAGTGCTGGCATCGGCAGTCGAAGAACATGCGCCGTTTGCTTCGCCGCGCAATGGTTGGGCAGAGCAGGATCCACACGATTGGTGGAAGGCCTGCAAACAAGCGCTGGCCAAGCTGATCGCGGAGAACAAGGTCGCAAAAGAAGAGATTGCTGCGATCGGCCTGACTGGTCAGATGCATGGCGCCGTTCTTCTCGACGAGTTCGACGAGGTGCTGCGGCCCGCGCTGATCTGGTGCGATCAGCGAACGCAAGATGAGTGCGACATACTCGCCGAGATGGTCGGGAGAAAGCAGTTGGTGGAGTGGACCTCCAATCCCGCTCTTACCAACTTTACGCTGACCAAACTGATGTGGGTTCGTGCTCACGAGCCGGAGATTTGGAAGCGCTTCCGCTCCTTTTTGCTTCCCAAAGATTACGTCCGGCTGCAATTGACGGGCGTGCGCGCGACCGATGTGTCGGATGCCTCGGGCACGCTCCTGCTCGATGTGGCGCATCGCCGATGGTCGCCGGAAATGCTGGCAGCGACACATCTCGATGAAAGTTGTCTGCCGCAGTTATTTGAATCGCAGCAAGTAGCGGGCCGCATCACGGCGCGCGCGGCGCTTGAGACAGGCTTGGCTGAAGGCACGCCAGTCATGGCCGGTGCCGGAGATCAGGCAGCGGGCGCAATCGGCATGGGGATTGTGAAAGCCGGCTGCGTGAGCGCGACGATTGGAACCTCCGGCGTTGTCTTTGCCGCAACCGACCAGCCTTTTCTAGATCCGCAGGGGCGTTTGCACACCTTCTGCCATGCCATTCCCCAGCGCTGGCACGTAATGGGCGTGACGCAGGCGGCGGGCCTTTCTCTGCGCTGGTTCCGCGACACCTTCGGAACCGTTGCTGGCGCGACTGGCAGTCCATATGAGAGCCTTTCGCGGGAGGCCGCAACGATTCCCGCTGGTGCCGACGGCGTGCTTTGGGCTCCTTACCTGATGGGCGAGCGCACTCCGCATCTGGATTCAGAAGTGCGCGGCGCGCTGATTGGCCTTGCGGCCAGCCATGGGCGCGGACATATCATCCGTGCGATTCTTGAAGGCGTGACCTTCAGCTTGAAAGATTCATTGACAATCTTTGCCGACATTGGAGTACCGGTGAATGACATTCGCCTCGGCGGCGGTGGCGCACTGAGCTCGCTTTGGCGTCAGATACAGGCGGACGTTTACGGAATGCCCGTCTCGCAACTGATGGCTGAACAGGGCGCGGCGCATGGCGCGGCGATTCTTGCCGGTGTGGGCGCGGGGCTGTGGCCATCGGTGGATGCCGCCTGCGAACAGTTTGTGCGGATTGCGTTGGTCGTCGAGCCTGAGCCGATCGCTTCAGAAAAACTCCAGCGTCAATACGAGATTTATCGCGCGATTTATCCTGCGATCAAACAGATTCGGTAGGAGTCTCGCAGGTTCTACGCGGTGCAAAAAGAGAGTGGAGAAGATCGATGAGTATGACAGATCAGTATGCGGACCTGAGAGCGTCTCGGCCCACTCAGGATGAAATCGGAATCAAGAAACAGCAACTCATCGAATTGATGGCCACGCGCAATCTCAGAGGTATTTTGTTGAGCAGGCATGAGAATGTCTCATGGATCACGGTCGGCCATGTCGATATGCGCGTCGCGATTCCAGCGGCTGCGGGCAGCGCCGCCGTGTTTGTTCGCAAGGATGGCAGCGGTTTTTATCTAACCACAAATAATGAAGCGGCAAGAATGCAAGATGAGGAGTTCGGCGGATTGCCTTTCGAGCCGATCGTGCTGCCTTGGCAGGAAGGTAATTTTGTGAAGGCCGCGCGCGGGCTGATCGCCGGGGGCGTAATTGGCGCGGACACTCATGAGGCCAACTGCGAATTAGTTAGCCTTGCGGGAGTGCGAGGCCAATTGCAACAGGCTGAGATTGACCGGTATCGCCTGCTGGGAGCCATGACGGCGCGCATTGTTGAAGAGGTAGTACAGCATCTTGAACCAGGCGTCACCGAATGCGAAATCAGCGCTATCACGTCGTCACTTCTGATACAAAAGGCCATTCTTCCTTCCGTGCTGCTGATGGCGGTGGACGATCGGATTCTCAAATACAAGCATGCCGTGCCGAGGAACGGGCGGCTTGAACATTTTGGAATGGTGAATCTGTGTGCGCGTAAATGGGGTTTGGTAATTTCCATGACGCGCTTTGTTCATTTCGGCCCGATGCCGCAAAAACTTGCCGATGGATTTGAAGCCGCGGCGAAGGTCAATGCTGCGTTGCTTCACGCCACGCGTGCCGGAGCCACCGCGCAACACTTGTACGCAGTTGCAAAGGACGCCTACATCGCTGCCGGATTCCCCGGTGCGGAGAATCTGCATCATCAGGGTGGAGCCACTGGCTATGGCGAAAGAGAGTGGCTAGCATCCCCGCATGGAGTACAGAGTGTTTTGGATCGGCAGGCCTTTGCGTGGAATCCATCGTGCGAGGGTGGCAAGGTGGAAGATACGGTTCTGCTACGCGACGGCGCGATTGAGATTCTCACCGAGACTGCGGAACTGCCTTCGGTGCTGACTTCCGTTGGCGGCTTGAGTTATCGCTCCGCAGGTGTTTTGCTACGCTAGCTTACGGCACACTTCATTGACTGAGAATGAATTACCATCACCAAGTCAATAGCCGCGCCTGTAACTTCAGAATGGTACAATTGCGATTAATCCGCTCAGTAGCTGCTTCCAGCTTGAGTAAATGGCATGTGGGCGCGGCACGTTTCCAGAGGAAAAATTGGAACTGACAAACACAATACTCGTAACCGGCGGAGCTGGATTTATAGGGTCGAACTTCGTGCTGGACTGGTTTCAGCTCACATCGGGAGCGATTGTAACTCTCGATAAGCTTTCCTACGCGGGCAATTTAAATAATCTGAAAAGTCTCCAAGGAGACTCGCGGCATCTTTTCGTGCAAGGCGACATTTGCGATCCAGATATGGTTGGCGCTCTGCTTGCCAGACATCGACCGCGGGCTGTGATTCACTTTGCCGCGGAGAGCCATGTGGACCGATCCATCAAGGAACCAGGGGAGTTTGTCCGCACCAATGTTCAGGGCACGCTGAATCTCCTGCAGAAGTCGCGCGAGTTCTGGGCGGAACTCAATAAAGACGAACGGGCGCGCTTCCGTTTTTTGCATGTATCCACCGATGAAGTTTACGGATCGCTGGGAGCCAGCGACGCAGCATTCACCGAGCGCACTCCGTATGCGCCAAACAGTCCTTATGCGGCTTCCAAGGCTGCTTCGGATCATTTGGTGCGCGCTTACTTTCATACCTACGGATTGCCCGTCGTGACGACCAACTGCTCGAACAATTACGGGCCATTTCAATTTCCTGAAAAACTCATTCCGCTGGTGTTGCTCAATGCTCTGGAAGGCAAACCGTTGCCGGTTTATGGCGATGGGATGAATGTACGGGACTGGCTCTACGTTGCGGATCATTGCGCGGGAATCCGGTGCGCGCTTGAGAAGGGAGAGCCAGGCGAGACATATAACATCGGCGGGCGAAACGAACGGACGAACATCGATGTGGTGACGACGATCTGCGATGTGCTGGATGAGTTTCGCCCCGATGCAGCGATTGGTCCGCGACGGCGGCTTATCACTTATGTGACGGACCGGCCAGGGCACGACCGTC
>JBEKDN010000045.1:0-22392 GCA_050014335.1 Occallatibacter sp.
CTGTGGCGGAAAGACTCAAGTTTTCATGCCGGAAACCCTTGCAATTACTCGTTTGTTGAACCACCTCTTCGGCGGGGCTGTGGCTGCGGTTTTACAGGCCGTGGGCGTTCAGCCTGCCCATCCCGCTGCCCCCATCAACGATGCCTTCGCATTGGAACTGATGGTGGTCACCGGCCTCATCGCTTTTTTCCTCTTCGTGCGGCTGAGCCTGTCGGTGGAGAGGGCCAATCCGGCGCAGCAGATTGCAGAAATCATTCACGAGGCCATCGGCGGCCAGGCCGAGCAGGTCATCGGCCACGGCTATCAGCGCTTTCAGGCTTGGGTCACCTGCATTTTCCTTTTTGTCCTGGTCAACAATCTGCTGGGAGTGATTCCGGGCATCAAAGCTCCCACAAGTGTGGTCGTGGTGCCGCTGGGCCTTGCATTTCCCACCTTCCTCTACTACAACTTTCACGGACTTCGGGAAAACGGCTTCATCGGTTACATGAAGCAATTAGCCGGACCCATCTGGTGGATGGCGCCGCTGCTGTTCGTGATCGAAACCATCTCGCACCTTGCGCGCATACTGTCACTCTCAGTACGTCTTTACGCCAACATGTTCGCCGGAGATCTGCTGACGCTGGTTTTCTTCTCGTTGATCCCGATAGGCGTTCCGGTGATCTTCCTTGGATTGCACGTTTTTATCTCGTTCATCCAGGCATTCGTTTTCATGCTCCTGACCATGATTTATCTCTCTCTGGCAGTGGCGCACGAGCACTAAAAGGCAGCTTTTAGCTATTAGCTTTCAGCTTGGGCATCGAGTTGCGTACTGCGCGGCTGAAAGCTAACGGCTAAAAGCTAATAGCTGTTTTGAAAAGATTCCGCCGGAGAGCGCTTCCGCTCCGGGTCAACGGTAGGCCGCAAGCGTGAGGGGGCCAGCTCGGTGAGCCTCAACCACCCACTGGCGGCCAATTCAAAGAGAAGCAGGAGAACTATGCAGAAGCTACAGTATTTGTTCCTGGCCCTGGCGGCGCTTTGCTTTGCCGTTCCGGCCTTTGCGGATGGCGGTTCCGCCGTCGTCAGTCTGGTGCCGATCGGCGCCGGTTTGGGTATGGGATTGGCCGCAGGTCTCTGCGGTCTGGGTCAGGGCAAAGCGGTTGGTTCAGCCGTTGAAGCCCTGGCGCGCAACCCCGGCGCTCGCGCTGGAATCTTCACCTTCCTGGTTCTCGGTCTGGCGCTGATCGAGTCCCTCACGCTGTTCACGCTGGTTATTGTCTTCGCCAAGATGTAAGCGAGACTCGCCTCAAAGCACCAAGCACAACGGCCTCACCCGCAAAGGTGAGGCCGTGCTGCTTTGAGCTCCTTTATCGCCCGCCGCGCAGCATTTTAATCGCTTGCTGGTAGCTCATTCCCACGGGCAGCGGGACAAACTGCGAGTAGTCCTGCACCGAGTCCGAGTTCCTGGTTTTGAAGAGCACGCGGCCATTCATCACCAGCTTCAAGTGCACGATCCGCCATTGATGCCCGCCCACGTCGGCTTGCTCAATCTCTACCCAGCCGCCTTTGTCCAACTGCCCGAGAATCCCAAAGCCAAAATCCTTATCTTGTTGCAGGCTGCCGGCCAAGCGCACCACGCGCTCTTGCACGGGGTCGATCCAGAGTTCGCCGGCCATCGCGGTCAGCACCTGCGTCTCCAGATCGGGCGGATCGAATTGCGGATTGGGCTTGAAGGTGAACTTTACTACCGCGCCAGTGGCAGCCGTGCCGGTTCCGGAATATTGGTAGAGAAAGGCCACGGGCAGCACGCGCAGCACTTTCAGCGCCCGCTCCGTATCGCTGTCTTCGCTCTGCTTGCGGTGCTGCTGCAGGCTGGGATCGGTGAGCAGAGCATCCAGCCGCGCCTGCTCCCGCTGCTCGTCCGCGGGGCTTAGAGGCAGGTCGCCGATCTCGATGAGCCGCGCCACGTCGCCATCGGCGGTCTCGACAATCTCTTTGGTCGAGGTGAGTCGCGGGCTCACTTTGCGCAGCCGGTAGCGCATGGGATAGCTGCTGCGGCTCAACTGCTGCGCGGCGCGCGACTCAGTGGCCAGCGCCCGCGCAACCAGCGCCTGGGCCTGCGCCGGCGTCAGCGCCGCTTGCCCATGGGCGACGCCGTAAATCGAAAGCAGCAGAAGCAGCGTGGAAATCCCGCGCATCATTCTTAGTTTAAATGGCATCCGCGCTTGGTTGAACGGGCAGCAGCGGGCCTCTTGCATGTTGGATGCAAAGGTTCCTCCCATGGCGGTTTGATTGATGGATTGCCTCTGAGTTGGTTATAGTTCGTGCAGGGCCATTGCAAGGCGCGGAGTCTCGTAGACTATAGCAAGCGGCCTTGCATCGGGGAAATGCGCCGGAGCTGAAAAGCATCCGGCCGAGCAAGGATTCATGCGGGCCCCGGAAGGATACACATTATGGCAGTCGAAAATGTTCCAGCGCGCATCGGCAAAACGGTTGTGATTCGCGGCGAGATCAAGGGCAGTGAAGACTTGATTGTGGACGGGCGCGTGGAGGGAACAGTCATCCTCTCGGAAAGCCGTCTGAGCATCGGCGCCACGGCTAATATTGCCGCCGACCTCTCCGCCAAAGATATTCTGGTTCTGGGCCAGGTTCACGGCAATCTGGTTGCCACGGGCCGCGTGGAACTGCGCGCCGGCAGCGTGGTTGAAGGCGATATCCATGCCCTGCGCCTGGCCATCGAAGACAATGCCGTCTTCCGCGGCAATGTGGATCTGACGCAAGGCGCCACCAAGCCGGGCAATGGCGGCAAGCCTCCGCAAAACGGCGGCGCTGCTTGATAACAGTCTGCGCATCGGTTTGCAAATGCCGAGCCGCAAGGGGATTGCAACGTGCTTAGCCGTTGGTTTGACCGGAGACACGAGAGTGAGCCAGACCTGGCTGCCGCCCCGCCCGCGCCTGCTTCCGCTCAAGGTCTGACCGGGGCCAGGGTGCCGCGCCACTCAGGGGGGTGGTCCGCCTTGCGCAAGCGTCTTGAGGCTGAGTCCGGACTCTATGCCGTCGATGTGGGCTATACATCTCCGGCGAATATTCACTATCTGACTGGCCTTGGCCACAGCGTTTTTCTTGCCGATCTGGTCGTCGATGCCCTGACTGGCGAGTGGCAGAGCAAATCGGAAGATGGCGGCATGGCGTGGAATGTCGAAGGCTTTCTCGATCAGGCGCTTCGCATTTCCGATCGCAAGTTCGATGTGGTTCTGCTCTGGACGGCTCTGGATTATCTGCCGGAAGCGCTGGTCCAGCCTGTAGTGACGCGCCTTTTTGAGGCCACCAACCCCGGCGGCCAGGTGCTGGCTTTTTGTCACACCCGCACTCACGGCGAGGAGACGGCGCATTGCCGCTACCATGTCACGGACGGCGACGACGTCGAAGTGCAGTTGGCGCAGCCCTTTCCCATACAGCGCGCCTTTACCAATCGCAGCATCAAGGAACTCTTTGCCGCGTGGTCCGATTACCGGCAGTTCCTGGCCAAGGATAGCGTTTCAGAACTTATCATCACGCGCTAGAGACGTCCCATGCCCACCGATTTCCCCAAACGGAGGATCAACGATGAATCTGCAAGGAACGCGCATCACCTGGCTGGGCCATGCCACAGTGCTGGTCCAGACCGCCAAGGGAACCAACCTTCTGATCGACCCCTTCATTGCCGGCAATCCCAGCTACCCAAAGGCTTTCGCGCTGCCGGAGAAGATTCACTACACGCTGCTCACCCACGGCCACGGCGACCATGTCTCTGATACCGTCCCGATCGCGGCCAAGCACCATTCAACCGTTGTTGCCATCTATGAACTGGCAAACTGGGTCGCAGGCAAGGGCGCTAAAGACACCATCGGCTTTAACCTTGGCGGCACCGTGCAGTTGGATGACGTAGCAGCCACCATGGTCGAGGCCAAGCACTCCTCCGCAGTGCAGGATGAAACCGGAATGCACTACGCCGGAGTCGCCGCGGGATACGTGCTCACCATCGCCGGCGGGCCAGTCCTCTACCATGCCGGCGACACCGCCGTCTTTGGCGATATGAGCTTGATCCGCGACCTCTACCATCCTCAGGTCGCCATGCTTCCCATCGGTGGCCATTACACCATGAGTCCAACCGAGGCGGCATTGGCGGTGCGGCTGATCCAGCCCCAGATGGTGCTTCCCATTCACTTTGGAACCTTCCCGCCGCTGACGGGCAGGCCAACCCAATTGGCCGCGCTAGTCGATCCCGATGTACAGGTAGTCGACTGGAAACCGGGAGATTCAGTGTAGGAAGCTACGGTCTATTGATAATGAGTTGGCTTGGGCGGCGGAGGCAGTTCGCGGCTGGATGCGGCTCGGCCCGAGGAAAGACCATTAGGGCCCTGCCCGCTCACGCGCGCGCCCGGTGAGCTTTGCGCGGAGCGATAATTGCGCAGATCGCGCAGAATATCCTGCTTTTCGCGCGCATACTGACTGGCCAGATTGGTCAGCGCATAGTTGATAATGTCGCTGTGATGCAGTTCCTGCATGGAGGCGTCGCGGCGCATATTCAGCCACAGGCGATGCACCAACTGCACGTCTTCTGGGCTCAGGGACGGCGCGTGCGGTCCGATGAAGAAAACCTTTGTTTCTCCGCTCTGGCCAATTACATAAAAATTGAACTGCCGCTTGGTGCCTTCCAGCGCCTCCCAGGCTTGTCCAAGATGGAAGGCCTGATCCTCGGCTGTCATCGTGCTGGAGGCGCCGGCGACTACCGAATCCACCTCCAGGGAACTGGCTCCCTGCGCCAGCGCGGCAAAGACGTCTCCCGCTGGAACCACCAGCAAAGAAACCTTTTTGCCAAAGCTCTCAGCCACTGAGACCGCCTTGGTAAAGAGCATCTGCTCATGCTCGCTGAAGCTTTGTTCCTCGGCGCTCAGATACTCCGGCCCGCCCGCGCCCATCATGCGCACGCTGATGACCACCACATCCTGTTCGCCGGTGCTGGTGTGCGCCAAGGTCCACTTCAGCGCCAGCGGATTGGCGGCATCGTGCATCGTCACCATCACGCCGCCTGGCCGTATCGCGGCCGACTCGCTGCTGATTGTGTCCTGGTGCTCCAGTTGGAACTGATCTTTCATCTGCCGCGCCGTCAGCGCATGTTTGCGCATGTTGACGCGCTCAGAGATGGTGAAGATCACAAAGAACGTTGCGGCAAAGATCACGCCGCTCACTGTGGCCACAGACTTGGTAAACAGGTTCACAATGGCCGTCGTCAGCAATACCAGGAAGACGGAAATCAGGCCAAGGGGAATCTCCGTCTTGCCGATGCGAATATTCGGTGGAACCTTCCAGCCGCGCTCGCCGTGATATTTCCAGCGCAGCACCAGCATGGCAAGACTATTGAATGTGAAGGACCAGATCACGCCAAAGGCGTAAGCCTCGCCCAGCATGAAGACATCGCCCCGGCTGGCAATGATCGTCAGCATTTGCAGGACGAAGATCATGTTGACAATGCGATGGCTGGTGCCAAACTTCGGGTGCGGCTTGCGGAACCAATCCGTCAAAACGCCGTCCTCGGCCACGCGCATCAAGACACCCGTGGATCCGATCATTGACGTATTGATCGCGCCCGACAAAATCAGGAAGCCGACCAGCACCACGAAGATGCGGAAGGCGATTCGCCAGAAGAGCGGTCCCACCAAATACATGGCGATTCCGGCAATCAGGTTGTCCTGATAAATGTGCGTCCGCTCCCAGTTGGGAATCAGCATGGAAGCCAGCAGCGTTGCGCCGCCGGTGAACACCAGGCTATACAGGGCGATTACAATTGCCGCGCGCTTCAGGTTTTTCAGCTTGGGATGCTGGATTTCGCGGTTAACCTGCGCCAGGCTCTCTTCGCCGCTCATCGCCAAAAGCGAGTGGCCAAAGGCCATCAGAATTCCGAAGACGCCCAGCAGCGGCACCAGCGGCGTTCCCTTCAGAAACCCCAGTGCATCCGGGCTGAATGTCAGATGAGAGGCCGTGGGCGGCGGTGGCAGGTGAACCCCGCGAACCATTATCGAGAAGACGCCCCAGAAAAGCAGAATCACCACCATCACCGTGGTGATCTGCATGACGCGCAGCGCCTTGCCGCTGGATTCCTCAATGCCCTTGATATTCTCCCACCAGTAATAAATCGTCACCGCCGCGGCAAACACCGCCGCAGTGTGATTCATATCGAACTGGAAGGCGTTATGGTGTATATCCAGCAGAGCCGGTGGCAGCCAGCGGCTTTGCGCCGCCACGGTCAACAGCTCATTCATCAAGCCTGTAATGTATTGCCCGGCTGACACGCCGGAGATGGGCCCGGTAAGGATGTAGTCGAACATCAGCGCCGATACGCTCAGCTTGGCAAAGGTGCCGCCCAGAGCCTCCTTCACCACGCGGTAGACGCCGCCGCGGGTGAACATGCTACAGCTCTCGACGTAAACCGCGCGCACCGCAAAGCTGAAAAGCATGATTGCCAGGATGAACCACGGCGCAGCCGCTCCCACAGCCTCTTCGGCAATGCCGCCCGCATAGAATGCCGAGGAACCGAGATCGCAGAGCACGATGGCCGCCGCGCGCCAGAAGGAGATGAATGTCAGCATCACGGAAGATGCAACAATCAGGCGGACGCGGTCGGAGACAGGAGCAGCGGTCGTTCGAGTGGATGCCATCGCGGGTGTGCCGGCGCGACGGCCGGCTTTCTTTAATCTGGCGGGCAAAAACTGCGATACGCCCTGCGACTAGTCTATTTCGCTATGAAGATAGAGTCAATAAGAAATAAAGAGAAGGGGAATACCGGGCTGCTAGCCGCGTGATTCCGGCGGTTCGTCCTTGCCGAAAAGCTCCTTGCCGTCCTCAATGAAGCTGATGAGGACGACGACGGTGGAACCCACCAGGCCGGTAAAGAACATCACTTCCAGAATGCGCATTGCATAGATCGCTATAAACATAGAGAGATTGTAGCTTGTTTTTAGCCCCGCCCGCCGGTTTTTCTGTGATCCAGAGTCGGGGAGCCACAAATCCTGGCTCCCCTAGAGCCCGTCCTGAGCTTGTCGAAGGTGCCCGCTTCTGGACCCGAGAAACCAGGATCCCCCACCGGCTTCATACTTTTAGCCAAGCTATGCGATAAACTCGGCTTAGTATGCCGATATCATTCTGGAAATCTTGCTGGAAGTCAGGTTGGAAATCCTGGGCCGCCGCAGGTTTCTCCGCCGGACTGCTCGAGTTGCCATTCCCGCTGGCAGGGCCCATGCCGCCCTGGCGCAGCATCTTTGCCTGGTTTGGCCTGGTTCCGCTGCTTTGGGCTCTTCTTTCGCCGGCTACAACGGATGCGCGCCGTCCGCTGCGCCGCGGCTTTTTGCTGGGCTATCTCTGCGGCTTCCTCTGGTACATGGGCAACTGCTACTGGGTCCGTGACGTGATGCTCCAGTACGGCGACATGCCGCTGGGCGCGCCGACGCTGCTGCTCATTGGCTACAGTCTGGTGCTCGGCCTATACTTCGGCTTTTTCGGCTTGGGCGTGGCGCTGGTTCGCCGCGCCACCGGCAGCACGCGCTGGGCACTGGTCTTTGCGCCGGTGCTTTGGGCCGCGTTGGAGCTAGCCGCCGCCCGCATCACATCCGTCCCCTGGGATCAGCTCGGTTACTCGCAGGTGGATAATGGGCTAGTCAATCACCTTGCGCCCTGGACAGGTGTCTACGGGATCAGCTTGCTGCTGGTTGCCGCGAATGCATTTCTCACGGAATTCCTGATCGCTGCAAGACAACCCATTCACATCCGCTCATGGCGTATGGCATGGATCGTGATTGGCTCCTCGCTGCTTGGGGAAGCTACGCACGGCTACTATGTTCTTCCGCCTCAACCCGCCCCCACAGCAACCGCCGTCCTGGTTCAGCCCAACCTGGACGTAGCCAGCGACAATCGCTGGCTCGCCCCCGGCGAGTGGGATCAGCACATCGCCGAGTTCAAGCGCCTGGCCGGCGAGCAGTGTAAGACCTACATCGCGGGCATCCCACAGACCGGCGCGGCCGCGGGCGAGATCGTCTGCCCCCCTTACCCGACGCATCCCGACCTGGTCGTTTGGCCCGAGTCGCCCGCGCCCTTTGTCGAGCAGGAGCCGCGCTTTCAGCAGGCGCTTGCCGCCATTGCACAGCAGCAGCAAGCCCCGCTCGTCGTGGGCAGTCTCAGCGAGGACTACTCCATCGAGGAGCAGGCCTGGCACGACTACAACTCCGCGCTTGTCATTGGCGTGGACGGCACGCGCGTCGGCCGCTATGACAAGATCCACCTTGTCCCTTTTGGCGAGTACATTCCTTTTCAGAAGCTGCTTTTCTTTGCCCACAAGCTCACCGGCAAGGTCTCAGGCTTCTCGCGTGGCGACAGCCACAAGGTCTTCCGCCTCCCTACTCAAAACGGCCAGGCGCATCGCTACGGCGTTTTTATCTGTTATGAATCGGCCTTTGCCGACGAGGTGCGTGAGTTTTCGGAACTCGGCGCGGAGGTGCTGGTCAATATCAGCGACGACGCCTGGTACGGCGACACCAGCGCTCCCTGGCAGCACCTCAACATCCTGCGCATGAGGGCCATCGAAAACCGCCGCTGGATCTTGCGAGACACCAACAACGGCGTCACAGCGGCCATCGATCCGTATGGGCGCGTCCGCCAGAGCATTCCCCGCCACCAGGTGGACGCGCTGCCCGCCGGCTACGGCTTCCGCAGCGACGTGACCTTCTACAGCGCTCACGGCGATCTCTTTGCGTGGCTGTGTGTCATGATCTCCATCATTGCCATTGCCTGGGCAGAAAAGAAATTGCTGCGCGAACGGACTGCCGCTTCCTCAAGTTGAAGCTTCCTCAAAATTGAACTGGAATAGCACTGGCTCTGCGGCAATTTCCTTGACCGGATATGCGGAGTACAGCTAGACTAGCCATCGTTGTTCGTTAATTCCTGAATGCGGAAAGGAATGTCCATGAGCATTCCGAGAATCATTCTCGCCGCCCTGGCTGCCTTCGTCGCATATATGGGAGTTGGGGCTCTTGCATTCGGGCTCATTCCTGCGCTCCGGACGGAGTTTTTGAAGTACCCCGCCGTTTACCGGGATCAGAGCGGTCAGATGAGCCACATGCCAATCGGCATGGCCGGGATACTTGTTTCAATTCTTTCGCTCGCAGTGCTGTATGGACTCATTTACCAGGGTGGCTCCGGGTTGATGGAGGGGGCTCGCTTCGGAGCTATCATCGGAGTTTTCGCCATAGGCGCGTTCACTCTGCACGACTATGTGAATTTGAACATCGGTTTCAAACTGACATTGCAGCAGTCGCTTGCGTATTTTTTGGAATGGTTTATTGTGGGAGTTGTCATTGGGCTGATTTACCGGCCGGCAATATCTCATTAGTCTTTTAACCAAGACGGCTTCAACCTTTGTCGGCCTCTTATTGCCCCTGCGATTTGAGAGCCCCCGACGCCTTCTGAGCGCCCGGCAGGCGTCCGTAGCGATGCAGCCAAACTCGGTCGTTCTCGCGCGGCACCCATCCGGTAAAGTACGACACAATCCGTTCCAGCAAGCGCCAGGCTCCCAGCCGGCCGGCTGTTTGGTCAAAGATTCCTGTAATGATGCAGTAATTACGGTCGTGATGACCTGAGTGATGCCGCAAATGCTGCCCCGGAGAAAGCAGCACATGCGCCCATTGCAGTGCCCGCACTAAGGGCGAGCGCTTCAGCCGGTGCCCGCACTTATGGAACTCCAGCATCAAAACAATCTCCAGCGAGGCCACAACCGCCGCCAGCACCAAGCCCGCCTCGAATGGCATCGGCGTGGGCCCAGTCAGAACCACAGCCACGACAGGAGCGGAAATCAGGAACGAAAACCACGATAATACCCCTGCGTCATGCCATAACCGGTATTGGAATATCCGGTTCGGGTGGATGTGATGCTCCCTGACCAATAACACCATCCGCCGCACGCCGGTCCAATCCTCACTGAACCACGTATCGAAGGTCCAGTGCAGCAGTCCACTTACAAAGTCCGCTACATAGGTGCCTAGAAACAGCCCTGCGATTGTCCAGTACCAACCTCGGACGAGTAATGCGGGATGGGCGGCTAACCAGAGCACGGCGAGAATAATGCAACTAAGATTCAGCAGCCCGCCTGCAATATGCACGGCAATATCCGTCTTCGAGAAAGGTGGCACCGCGAAAGGGTCGGAGTTATGGTCTCCAGACTCTCCCTTGGCACCCTCGCGTATTGAAAAAAAAGTACTACCATCCCGAATCATAGTTGGTTATTATACGCTATGTCTTGAGAAAGGAGACATAGGTTTATGACGACTGCTATCGCTCCCCCGATCAACCGGATTCCTACTCGCGCCGACGCTATTACCCAAATGCTGGCGGCTACGGGAGTTTCCTGTGAAATGCAGTTGCCTGACGGCGAGATACTCAGCCTGGGAAACCATCCCCCCGCCTTTCGCCTGATTGTCCACAACGAGCGCGCCTTGCGGCTTGGCCTTGACGAGTCGCGCATGGCCAATGCCTATGTTGAAGGCGACTTTGACATCGAAGGCGACATGATGGCTCTGTTGGATCTTCGCGATCGCCTTTCAGATCACGTTCCACTGGCCGCCCGCCTGCATTTTCTTCGCGAGTTGCTCCTGACTCGGCCAGTTAGCGTAAACCGGCGCGCCATCGGCTACCATTACACGCTCGGCGACGATTTCTATCTAAGCTTCATTGACCAGGCCTATCGATTTTATTCGCACTGTCTCTTCCGCTCCGAAGATGAAACCGTAGAGCAAGCCGCCGTCCACAAACTTGAAAGTATGTGGGACGCGCTGAACCTGAAGCCCGGCCAGAGGCTTCTGGATATCGGCGGCGGATGGGGCGGGGTGACTCAGTATTGCGGTGAGCGTAGGGTCCACGTAACATCTCTTACCCTCGTTCAGGATTCGGCGAATTACATTCGCAATCTGATCCGCGAGCGTAACCTTCCCGGTGAAGTATTGGTGCAGGATATTCTCGACCATCATCCAGCCCAGCAATACGACAACGCGGTAATTTACGGAGTCATCGAGCATATACCCAACTATCGGCTCTTCTGCCAGCGCGTGTGGGATGCGCTGAAGCCCGGCGGCCGGCTTTATCTGGATGCCTCCGCAACTGTCGAGAAATTTGAGATGAGCGCCTTCACCCGACGGCACATCTGGCACGGCACCCACACATTCCTCGCCCTTCAAGACATGATTGAAGAGCTGCTTTTCCACGGCTTTGAACTTGTCAACGTCAAGCGCGAAACCCACGATTACGAACTCACCATCCGCCATTGGGCCGAGCGCTTCGACGCCAACCACGATCAGATTGCCGCGCGCTGGGGTGAGGCACGCTGGCGCGCCTTCCGCATCTACTTATGGGGAGGCTGCCACGCCTTCAAAACCAATCGGCTGCAAGCCTATCACCTGGTCGCCGAGAAGCGCGCCAATCCCGGACCGCGTCCCACTAACTGGCAGCGTTTCAAGCACTTCCTGGGTTCGCTTCGATAGGAGTAGTTTACAAACGGTCTATGATGTATGCTATACATCATGAGGAGAACCCAACTTTATCTCGAAGACGATCTCTGGGCGGCGCTTCATGCCAAGGCATTGCTTGAGAAAGTCACCATCTCTGAGTTGGTGCGCGTGGCCGTGCGCGAGCGCTACATGGGAAACCAGGAAGAGCGCCGCGCCGATATGATGGCAGCGGTTGGGATATGGAAAGACCGCGACGACCTGCCTGATACAGAGTCCTATGTACGCAACATTCGCAAAGACACGCGTCTGAAGCGGTTAGGCATTGTATGAGCATCCTCCTTGACACGGACATAGCCATTGAGATTCTTCGAGCCAGGGATCAAGCCATTCTGGCAAAATGGACCGGATTTATCACTACAGGCGCGACTGTTCTTTACTCCCCCGTCACGGCGGCGGAAGTATGGGCGGGAGCATTGCCAAACGAATACCAAATCATCGCACGCTTCTTCCGCCCGCTCATCTGCATTCCAACAGACTACGAGATCGGGCGGCTGGCCGGGGAGCTGCTGAGACGTTTCGCAAAGAGCCGAGGCCTCGAAATCGGGGATGCTTTCATCGCCGCAACCGCCATCCAACATCAAACTTCCCTCTGGACCCGCAACCGCAAGCACTATCCGATGGCGGATCTTGTCTTCCACGCTTGATTTGCGCGAGGTGGTTGATGTCCAGCCTATATCGCCATCCGCCGCAGCTTCTCCCGCTGAAGCCGTTCGGCCAAGAACACCTTGAGCAGCGATTGGTAGGGAACGTCGCGCTGGTTGGCCAGTATCTTCAAATCTTCCACCATGGCCACGGGCAGCCGCACGGAGATGGTGCGCAGCGTCGGCTTGAGTTTGACAAACTTCACCCGCTTGGCCTGCGGCCAATCAACGTATTCGGTCGAGTCCGCCCCCTCGCCCGTTGATGACCAGAACTCAAACTCTTCGTCTTCGTTCTTGAACTCAGGAACCTTCTTCATGGCGTTTGTACTCCACCAAAGGCCTTAGGGTTGGTCGGGAGATGCTACAACTCACTGAAACCTCTTGACCATTGTTTCAGGAATTACGGCAGTCGGTCGCACGTGCCGGTTGGTGAAAAGTTTCATTCCATAACCAAGCTCTTCGGAGCTTTGATCAACCCAGAAAATGCCTACGCCTCCGAGATTTTCAAATGCATTGCCGGTGAAATACCCGCCAGGGTCGTATAGTGCCATTTGCGCGAACAACGCCGGCGAGTGTTCAAGCGGTATAAAAAGGTCGTCTGCAATTACAAGAAGGTTCGGCAAAGATGGGTCGAATTTCTTGTAGGCTTTTTGAATCGCGAATTGAATAGCCTTTTGGGTAGAGACAGAGCGAGCTTCTAAATCCTTGTGCTTGTCTTGTTTTGCGCGCCCTGCATTCTTCTCCGAATCTGTGAGTTGGCTCTCCCAGCCAATACTCTTGACTTCTACGAATACTTCCTGCCCGGAAGGACAGACAACCATATACTCGCCTTCATTTTTGTCTTTCTTAATTGGTTCCCATTTCGTAGCGGGAAACCCGGAACTGTCCATGTAGTATGCGACCCGCAGCTCTGCGAGCGCAGAATCAAACTGGTTGTAACGTGTTGAAGTTAGCTTATTAAAATATTTTGCAAATTGCCCTTTACTGTCCGCGTAACCGAAGACCCGTTCAAATTCATCCGCCCATCTTTGGGTTGACGGGCAATGAGGGTTGGAGCGTGCCCATCCAGCTTCGCTGGTGACTTTGGTAGTAAGCGGTCCGAGGCTTGGTGACCCGATCTCCATATGCAGGATTATAAAGCGAAACGGCGGCTGGGCCGAGTGCCCCAGGTTTCGCGTTTGAGACCTGGGAGTTATTTTCTCAATCCAATCCACTCACGCCCCGGCGTAGGCCTCAACTTCCCGCTCAATTGTTTTGCTCAGTTCAAGCCGGGCCTTGGACAGGTCGTGCATCTGCTGGAGGTTGAGCCAGAACTCCGGGCTGTTGCCAAAGAATTGCGCCAGGCGCAGCGCCGTGTCTGGCGTGACCGCTCGCCGGCCGTGAACGATGTCGCCAATGCGCGTGGCGGGAACGCGGATTTTCATCGCCAGCGCGTTCTGCGTAATGCCGAGTGGAAGAAGAAACTCCTCACGCAGCATCTCGCCCGGATGCGTCGTAACTCTCTGCAACTTCCATCCCGCGGCGGGTCTTTTAATCGTCATTTCCATCCTCCAGTCAGTGGTAATCGGCGATCTCAACATCGTGCGCTCCATCGCCCTTCCAGACAAAGCAGATGCGGTATTGATCGTTGATCCGTACGCTGTATTGGCCGCTCCTGTTGCCCTTCAAAGCCTCCAGACGGTTACCCGGAGGAGTACGCAGCTCGTCGAGAGAGCTTGACGCATCAATCTGATCAAGTTTGCGCTGCGCTGTAGTCCGGATACCTGCCCAGCGCCTGCCGGAACCCAATTCGTAGAGTTCCCTTGTCCAAGCGTCCTTGAAGCTTTGAATCATCCAGAGTCAGAGTATGCCGAAGTGCGTTATATGTAAAGCGATAAATTTCACTCCCCGGCACTTTGCAGGCAACTGAACCCGCCGCAATCAGTGCAATGATATTCTAAAAGGGCCGATAGAACGCAGTCTCACACCTCATACCAAGTCAGGTCACAGAGCCAAGCATGTCACTGAACGATCTCGAATTCGCTTACGCTCCCGTCCGCGACCAAGTTCGCGACCTGCGGGAGTATCTTTGACCCTGCTCGCATCCGCAGGGAACTCGCCGAAATAGAAACCAGGCTTGCCGATCCAGCCCTCTGGAAGAATCCCGCCGCAACCAAACCCATCATGCGCGATAAAAAGCGCCTGGAAGTCATGGTCGCCGACGACGAGGAACTCATCCGCCGCACCGGAGATATCGACACTTACATCGAGCTGGCCCGCGAGGGCGAAGATGTCCTCGTCGATCTTGAAGGCGCAATCAAGGCCCTGGCCACCTTTGCTGAAGACCTTGAAGCCCGGACGATGCTCAACGGCGAAGCCGATCCGCTGAACGCCATCGTCACGGTCCACCCCGGCGCCGGCGGGACTGAAAGTCAGGATTGGGCCGAGATGCTCTTGCGCATGTACCTGCGCTGGGCCGAGCAGCAGGGCTTCAAAACCGAGATGAACGACTACCAGGACGGCGAAGAGGCGGGCATCAAATCCGCCACCTTCACCATCACCGGCGAGTACGCCTTTGGCCAGCTGGCCGGCGAGAGTGGCGTGCATCGCCTCGTCCGCATCTCGCCCTTTGACTCCGCCAAGCGCCGCCACACCAGCTTTGCCAGCGTCTACGTTTCGCCTGAGATTGATGAGACCATCCACGTGGACCTCAAGGTGGAAGATCTGCGCATTGACACCTACCGCAGCGGTGGCAAGGGCGGCCAGCACGTCAACACCACGGATTCCGCCGTGCGCATGACGCATCTTCCCACCGGAATCGTCGTGCAATGCCAGAACGAGCGCAGCCAGCACAAGAATCGCGACAAAGCCATGTCGATGCTGCGCTCGCGGCTCTATGAATACGAGCTGGAAAAGAAGCGCGCAGTGAGCCGGAAGGTGGAAGACTCGAAGCTCGAAATCAACTTCGGTTCGCAGATTCGCTCGTATGTTTTGCAGCCCTACCGCATGGCCAAGGATCATCGCACCAAGGTCGAAGTGGGCGATGTGGACAAAGTGCTGGACGGATATTTGGAGCCCTTCCTGCGCGGCTATCTGCTGGCCAAGCGCCGCGGCACCGCCGTAGCGCCCGAGGCCGGCGACGATCTGGATGTGTAAAGGCAGGGAACAGGGATTAGGGAACAGAATGCTCGTCCATATCCACGTGCTTTTATTCAGTCAATATCCTCCGGCAAAGTCGGCAGCTTTAGAGTGGATGGCCCTTCAAAGGGGCCTGTTCCTAAGCGTATCGACGGCAGAGGCCAGTGCGCCGCGCCGTAGGCGCAGCCGGTCCGTTTCACCGCGCCGTAGGCGCAGCGGTCATTAGCCCACCGTTTCAACGGTGGGGATCGAGCAACCCATGATTCCCCGGAGTCCCGTAGACGGATATCATCCTGCAAACCTTGCGAATTTTTAGCAGAAGAGCGAAAAAAACAAACTGAGAGCGATTCCCGTAAATGTCAAACTTTTATTGCCACTGCGGCAAAGCCGGGCGTTCTCTCTTTTGTAATAAACTGAGTCCAACAGTTGAGGAGTCGGAATTCTCCCCATGCGCATTCCCAGATTGATCTTCGCGCTGTCGTTGCTCCTCGCCGTCGCCATGCCCATGCGCGCGGAGTCGAGTTCCGCCGACACGGATCATGTGCATGTGCAGCTTGTATTTCGCAACGCACAACTTTACCCCGGCGCTGGCGATCACGGCGGCCTCTTCTTCAAGTTGGAGCCGGGCTGGCACGTCTACTGGAAGAACCCAGGCGATGCGGGCCTGCCGCCCCATATTCGCTGGACGCTCCCAGAAGGAATAACGGCAGAAGCGTTGCAATTTACCGCACCCAAACGTCTGCCGCTTGGGCCGTTGATGGACTACGGCTATGAAGGCGAAGTCCTCTTTCCCTTCAGACTGGAGATTGCAAAATCGGTCAAGCCGGGAGTCGCTGTTCTCCACGCCAAAGTCGATTGGCTGGTCTGTCAGGCGAGTTGCATCCCGGGCAAGGCAGATCTGGAAATCACCCAGAAGATTCTCGCAGCGGCCCTTGATCATGCACCGGATGATGGGCCCGGCGCAGAGATTTGGAAGCGGCTGGCTCGTCTGATTCCCGACGCATTGCCCCCAGCCGATCAAACGTTCTTCCAGCCAACGAAGGACGGCCTCCGGCTCACCGTAGAAACCGGACGCCGTGAAACTACCGCGACATTCTTTCCTGAAGATCAAGACATTCTCGACAATCCCGCCCCGCAAAAGCTCACGCCGACTGTAAATGGGCTGATTCTCGACCTGAAAAAAGATGCAAGTCTTACCGCGAATCCAGCCCAGTTGAAGGGAGTTCTGGAGCTTTCCGGCGGACGGAACTACGACATAGTAGCCTCGCCACCGGGCGTGAAAGCAGTCTCGTCCGGCGAGACCAAACCCTCAGAACAGCAAGCC
This sequence comes from Occallatibacter sp., assembly GCA_050014335.1. Taxonomy (GTDB): domain Bacteria; phylum Acidobacteriota; class Terriglobia; order Terriglobales; family Acidobacteriaceae; genus Telmatobacter. Next base: position 16,647 of record JBEKDN010000045.1, read on the forward strand.
TCAGGCGCTAATCCCTCCAATGATTCCGGCTCTCCTATTGCCGTAGCCGAAGCCTCACCCTCCCAGCCCGCTTCCATCCCAACAGCCGCTTTCCCGGCAATAACTCCGTCGCCGCTTTCCTGGGCGCTTCTGCTTCGCTCGTTCGCTCTGGCCTTTCTCGGCGGCCTGCTCCTCAACCTGATGCCGTGCGTCTTTCCAGTCCTCTTCCTCAAAGGTTTGGCACTGGTCAACTCCGGCAATGAGGAACGAGCCAAACTGCGCACACATGGCCTGGTCTACGCCGCGGGCATTCTTGTCTCCTTCTGGGCACTGGTGAGCGTTCTGCTGGGCCTTCGCGCGGCCGGAGCCACCCTCGGCTGGGGCTTCCAATTTCAATCACCAATCTTTCTCGCGCTGATGGCCGGGCTGCTTTTCTTCCTCGGCCTCTCGCTGGCCGGGCAATTCGAGATCGGCCTTACGCTCACCAGTGCCGGCGGGGCGCTGCTCGTAGATAAGCAAGGCGCACAGAAGCAAGGCTACACCGGCAGTTTCTTTACCGGCGTTCTGGCGGTAGTCGTCGCCACGCCCTGCACCGCGCCCTTCATGGGAGCGGCCGTAGGCTACGCGCTGGCCCAATCCGCCGCGGTCACCTTTGCCGTTTTCACGGCCCTCGCGTTCGGTCTCGCCGCGCCCTATCTCGCGCTCACCTTACAACCTGCCTGGACGCGCCTCTTGCCTAAGCCCGGCGTCTGGATGGAAGTGCTGCGCCAAGCCGTTGCAGTGCCGATCTTCGCCACTGTGATATGGCTGGCCTGGGTGCTGGCTGGCGGTTACGGGAGCGGTCTGCTAGCTTCCTTGTTAGGGAGCTTTCTTTTGCTGGCGGTTGCAGGCTGGTTTCTGGGCCGCTGGCCCGCCAAACGGTGGTCATCCATTGTTGCAGCCGCGATCCTTCTCGGTGTGGTCGCACTCGACGCCTTGGCACCGCAAAAGTTGACCACCGCGCCGGAGACTCTGTCGCCTCCGGAGATGCGCGGCCTCTGGCAGCCATGGTCGCAGGCGGCGGTGAGCCGTTCACTTGCCGCAGGTCAGCCGGTCTTTGTGGACTTTACCGCAAGCTGGTGCCTGAGTTGCCAGGTGAATGAGCGCGCCGTCCTCAATCAGCCTGATGTAATCAAAGCCTTTCAAGGCAAAAATGTGGTTTTGATGAAAGCCGATTGGACCCGCCACGACGAAGCCATCACGCAGGCCTTGACCGGTCTGGGCCGCAGCGGCGTTCCGGCCTACGCGCTCTACGCGCCACGCCAGAGCCAGCCGCGGTTGCTGCCGGAGGTGCTCACCCCGGGGATCGTGATCGATGCCGTCAACAAGCTCGCGGCGGTGCATTGACGCGAGCTGCAACAGCCGCCGGCAACCTCAATGCGCCGTAGGCACAATCTTGACGCCCAATGCATTCAGCTTGGTGCGGGCCTGCTCGGCCTCCGGGGTTTGCGGATGGCGCTGGATCAGCACGCGGAACTCGTGGACTCCAGCGTCTTTTCTATTCATCTGCAACAGGGCCATTCCCTTGCGCAGTTGAGCCGCCGGCGCTTTGGGGTTGCCAGGGAAACCCTCCAGAACGGCGTTGTAATTCTTCACGGCGTCCGACAGTCTCATGCGCCGGAAGGCGATCTCGCCCAGGTAGAACTGCGACGTTCCGGCCAGAGTGTCCAGCGGATAATAGTGAATTACGTCTTGAAACTCGCTGGCGGCTATGTCGTAGCGCGCCGCATTCAAGTCGCGCATCCCAGCCTGAAAGGTTTCGGCCAGCGGCGGCGCCTGGCTCGCGCCCGGATTCGGAGCCAGACTTGCTCCCTCATTCGCATTTGGGACTGAGCTTGGAGCCGGAGAAGTCTCGCCTGCGGGCGCGCTGGGCGGAGCAACGCTTGGGGCCGGTGCGGCTGGAGCGGCGGACGGCTGCTGTGCTTGCATATTCTGCAACTGCGCCTGCAAATCTTGAAGCGTTTTATCCAGCTTGGTGATGCGCGACTTCAATTCGTCCACTGAGTCGTTCAGCGCTTGTGCCTGGCCGGAGGCCGTATCCAGCTTGCCGTTCAGCCCTTCGGTCTGCGCGGCCAGCTTCTGTTGCAGCGCGGTCACGGTGGCGCTTACCTGGTTGGCATTGTCCGCCGTCTGCTGGGCAAGGCTCTGCAGCACGCCAAAGCGCGAGTCCAGCGTCGATTGGATCCGCTGCACATTGTCCATCAATTGCTGGACCTGCGTCTGGAGCTCGATGATCTCCTTCGACGCGGCGCGCGCCGGCGCCGGCGTCAGTGCCACTGCCAGAACGGCCAGAGCCGCCCCAATACGAATGCCAAGCATAGTTTTTCTCTTCATGAATCACCTTTAGGGCAGTCATCAGTTGTCAGTTGTCAGTCATCAGCAATGAGAGCCCAGCGATGAGCTTTGTTCCCTGGTCTTCAAACTCTGGATCAAGGGCTGCCGTCTAATCATTGCCAACAAAAAAACTGACAACTGACCACTGATAACCGACAACTCCAATTTTACCTGTCCAGCGTAAATCCGGCGCGGCGATTCAACTGCCAGCACTCTTCGGTTGACTCGGAGCAGAAGGGTTTTTCCTTGCCGTAGCTGATCACGCGAATGCGGTCCGCCGCCACGCCCGCCGCAACCAGCGCGCTCTTGGCGGCGTCGGCCCGGCTCTGGCCCAGCGCCAGGTTGTACTCGCTTGAGCCCCGCTCATCGCAGTATCCGCCGATCACAACCTTCAGCTCGGGATGGCTCGCCAGGAACGACGCGTCGCGCGAAAGTGTGGCCTGTGCATCGCCGCGTATGTCGTAAGTGTCGTAGTCGAAGAAGGCATCCTGAAGGCCCGCCTTCGCTTCCTCCTCGGCGCTCATCGTTGTCGTCGGCACCATCACAGCCGGAGGCAGATTCACCGTCACGCGCGTCGTGGCATCCGTCGTGCCGCCATCTCCTTTCGCCACCAGATGATAGCTCGTGGATTCACTCGGAATCACCGTCTTGACCCCGGTTGTCGGTACCTCGCCAATGCCGTCGATAGAGACGGTATTGGCATCCGTTGTGCGCCAGCTGAGTTGCACCTGATCCCCCTTCATGACCAGCGTCGGCGTAGCCGTGATCTGCGCCGTGGGCGCGTTGGGGGGCGCTACCACCGCCGGAGCCGTCTCGTCGGCGGAAAGCGGCTGATTCTTCTTGTTGCCGCAGCCTGCAACAGCGATGAGGACTACGAATAGAACAACTGGAATCAGAATGCGATCAAATTGTTTCAATGAAGTGCTCCTTTCCCGGTTGGGACTAGATTGGAACTTGACTGGGGCCATGCTGGCTGGCCGCCGGCGTTGGCTAGCGATTTCTCGAACTCGGATTCGGCGTGTTACTGCCAACTCCAATTGGGCATCGAATTGTTCCCCGTCTGCGTCAACTGATGCTGTTCGGTCCCATCGGCCAGCATGGACCAAATCTCAATGTGCTTGCCGATCTCGCGCTGAAAAACAATGTGCCTGCTGTCGGGCGCCCACGATGGATAATCGTTGCTTCCAGCGTCGTGGGTCAACTGCAGCCAGCGCTTGCTGGCAATGTCCATCACATAAATGTCTTGCCCGCCCGGCGCGCCCGGTCCGTACTTGCGATTCCAGCTAAAGGTCAAAAACTGCCCGCTCGGCGACCACGAGGGTGAGACGGCGTAGCCTGAATCCGTCAGCCGCTGCACGTTCGCGCCGTCCTGATCCATGGTGTAAATCTGTGGCTCGCCTGTGCGCCCGCCCGCCCAGGCAATCTGCGCATTCGTCTTCGGATTCCACGTAGGCGCCACATCGGGCCCCGCAAAATTAGTGACGCGGCGCAGGTTCGCTCCGCTCGCGTCGGCTACCCAGATTGCCGAATTGCCCGAACGCGAAGAAGAGAAGGCAATCTTGCTGCCGTCGCCCGACCACGCCGGAGAGAGATTGCTTCCGCCCGCCGTGCCTGCCGGAAAGCTCACCACCCGGTTCAGATCCAGAGAGAACATGCGGATCGACCAGCCCCGGCTGTCCAGCGCGGCAAATGCCAGACGCGAATTATCCGGCGAAATGCGCGGCGAAATCGAGATCTGCCCCAGGTGCGTCACCGCGTGCTGATTCTGCCCATCGTAGTCCATCGCCCAGATCTCTTTGCTGCCGCTGCGCGAGCTGACAAAATATATCTTTGTCTCCGCAATGCCGTTGATGCCGCCGCCCAGCCGCAGCACAATCTCATCGGCAAAGCGGTGGGCAATCTTCCGCGCTGAATCCTGCGTGGCTTCTTCGTTGTAGACTTTGCCCAGAACCATCGGATTTGCCGTATTGTGCGTATCGTCCAGCCAGCCCTGAACGGCCAGCCGCCCATTGCTCACCGACACCGCGCCAAACGCCACCATCGCCGCGCCTGAGGGAGCGGCCGACCACTGCGCCAAATTAATTTCCTGCGGCGAGCCGGGCATGGCTTGCGGCGCCAGGCTCTTTGAAACCAGATCGAAGATTCCCGCATAAGCCAAATCAGAGTAAAGCGTTGCGTCGAAGGCCGCCTTGAGCGCCGGGGTCTGTGGATCGTTGCTGATCGGCTTGAAATCCGCCGCTGCAATGCGAATGCGGTCATTGCCCAGATTTGAGCCGGTATGAATCCAGTCCTGAGCCGCCGCCGGCACCGCCGCGCAAATTGCCAGAACAGCCAGCCCAGAGAAATAACGCCGGAGAAGAGCCTTCATGAGACGTGCAATCCTTCCTCGCTAAAGAGCGGACCTACTCTTCGCAGACTCCCGTTTGCAGCCGAATCCGTTGCCGAGCCCGCAATCCCCCACACCAGATGCATCGCAACGCCAACTCTTCCATTCTACTTCCGACGCGGCCCAATGCCCTGAGCAATTCAGTACTCACAATAATAGGACGTCATCACCGTGGATTGGTTGTATTGGCTGGGCAGCGGCCCAAAAGAATCCACGCGCTGCGCGGCAAGCTGGCAAGCGCGGTCCAGCGTTGTACTGCCGCTGCTTTGGTCCAGCTTGATGTTGCTCAGGCTGCCGTCCCGGTGAATGGTGAATTCGATATAGGCACGCGCTCCTCGCGGCGTATGCTGATCCACTTCCTGCTTGTAGAAGCCGGAGCCCATCCGCGTATTGATCCCGCGCACGTAGTAGCTGAAGAGATTGCCGAAGTTGCTGTCGCTCACCGTCGTCTGCCCGCTCGTAAAGCCCTGCGGAGCCATCGACCGCGCCATCGACGAGCCCGCCTGCTCGCCGTACTGCGCCGTATTCTCCGGCTGCGGAGTGGTCTGGCGCGGGGGAGTGCGGCGCGCTGTCTGCTGGTCCGGCTTCTTCTGCTTGCCTGCAATCTCCAGCGCCGACTCGTCCACCGCCTGCTTGGCCTTGGGCGTCACCTCGGCCGGCGCCTGGCTGGGTGTCTCGGTTGAGAGAACATTCTGGTTCGGAGGCTGATCGCTCGGCAGCGGCAGCGCGCTTGTCACGAGCGTCACCTGAATCGCGCCGCCCGTTCCATTGTCGCCCCAGTCCTTGTGATGAAAGAATCCGGCCAGCATCCCGTAGGTCAGCAGGCAGACCGCCAGCGCGCCATGCAGCAGCAGCGACCCCATCGCCGGCCCAGCCATCGGCTCCGGCGTCAGTTCCCGCTCCAGTCGCTCGCCGCTTCCCAGCACCATGTCCATCTGTCTGTTCTTGCCCTTCTGCTTATAAGAATGTTAAGCGGAAAACATCCTCAAATCTGTCATCCTGAACGGG
>JBEKDN010000046.1:0-33497 GCA_050014335.1 Occallatibacter sp.
TTTTGCCCTCTTTCTAACCCTAAAAACGTGGATTTTCTCTCGAAAGCGGCCCCTTTTATGCCCTTGCTGAATGCTTTTGTTCCTCGGATATCCCTGGTGCGATCCGCCTTGCCCGCGCAGTATTTTCCGCCCCAAAAAGAAAAGGCCGGGAAGCGCGATTTGCGCTTCCCAGCCTCTTGCTTATGGTCTAGTTTGTGGTCACAATGATCTGCCGTGAAACCAGCGGCGCGGGAGCATACGTGCTATTGCCCGCTTGCGTGGCGTGGATAACGCAGGAGCCGGCAGCGTTCATGGTTGCCGTGGTGCCGCTCACCGTGCACATTGACGGCGTGGCAGAGGTAAACACAACGGTCAGGCCGCTGGTCGCTGTCGCCAAGAGTGTCACGTTAGCGCCAATCACCTGATTGCGGACCGCCGGGAAGCTGATGGTCTGCGTCGCCAGGTGCACGGCAAGATTCTGCTGTACCGTTGGCGCGGCGGCATAAGCTCCGCTGCCGGATTGCGTGGCTTGCACAATGCAGGTTCCGGCAGTCAGCAAGCTGGCTGTCGTTCCACTCACCGTGCAGACTGCGGGCGTGGAGGAACTGAAGCTGACCGTCAGGCCGCTGGTGGCTGTGGCGCTCAGCGGCAGCGTGCTGGCCGCGGAGAGCGTTGCGGTGATCGCCGGGAAGCTGATCGTCTGGCTCTGCGCCGTAATGAAGATGTCTTGCGACACAGTCGGCGCATTGCTGTAGAAGCTGTTGCCGCCTTGGGTGGCATGAATCACGCATTCACCGGCCGTAAGCATCGAAGCCGTACTGCCCGCGACCGTGCACATCGTAGGCGTGAGCGATGCAAAGCTCACCGCCAGCCCCGAGCTGGCTGTGGCCACCAGATTCACGCTCGAGCCCGCGATTTGATTGGCAACCGGCGTGAAGGTAATCGACTGCGCAGCCGTGCTGACCGTGAAGCTGAGCGTGTTTGGCGGCGCTGCCGAGTAGAGACTGTTGCCGGCTTGCGTAGCCTGCACCACGCAGGCGCCCGGAGTCAGCAGGCTGGCCGTTGAGCCGCTAACCGTGCAGACCGACGGCGTGCTGGATGAGTAGCTGATCGCCAGACCGCTCGTGGCCGTGGCTGCAAGCGTTGTCTGTGTGAGCGCCAGTTGCGGCGTGGTGGGGGCAGGGAAGCTGATCGTCTGCTGCGCCCGTTGAACCGGGAAGCTGACGGAAACCGTCGGCGCCGAGGCGTAGGTCAGGTTGCCGGACTGCGCCGCGTGAACGATGCATTGTCCGGGAAGGAGCAGGCTGGCTGTTGCGCCGCTGACCGTGCAGATTGACGGCGTGACTGAGGTATAGCTGATGCTCAGGCCGCTCGTCGCTGCCGCTGTCAGCGTCACATTGGTCAACGCATACTGCGGCAGCGTGATGGCCGGGAAGTTGATCGTTTGGGTCAACAACTGAACCAGGATCTCCTGCTGAACCATCGTCGCAACCCCGTAAATGCCGTTCCCGTTTTGCCGCGCCTGAATGATGCAAGTGCCTTCCGTCAGCAGCGTGACCGTGGTGCCGCTGAGGCTGCACACCGAGGGCGTTGCCGAGGAATAAAGAATCGGCAGGCCCGCGCTGCTCGAGGCCGCAAGAGTCACCGTCGCGTTGGCCGGCTGCGGAGTGGGAAGCGGCGGGAAGGTGATGGTCTGCGTCTGCCCGACCGATGAGATCGTGCTTTGGCTGCTGGCTGTCAGATTGATGGAGCCGGTCAGCGCCAAGGTCGCCGTCAGCGTGTCATTGGTTGCCACTCGGGTGAGATTGATGTTGTTGAATGTAGCCCAGCTTGATGCCAGAGAGACGGAGGTTGTTCCGCCCAGCATTGAGGCGCTGTCAGTCAAGGTTACGGTGTTGCCGGCCCATGTGGCGGGCTGGGTATTCTCAGTCAATTGCACCACCGGCGGGGGATTGAAGGTTGCCCCGACGACGACGCTTGAGGGCGGCGGCGTGGTGAAAGTGAGCGCGTAGTTGGTCTGCACCGCGCCGGAATCCACAGAGCCCGCCGGGCAATTTGGATCGAAGCCGTAGCCGCGCTGATCGAAGCTGATGACCTCGGCGTTGGCGTTGGCCAGTGAGCCGGCGCAGATGGCCGCTCCGCCGGGCTGCGGAACCATGGTCTGCGTGGGGCCGCCGTAGCTGTTCAAAGCCGCGAGGACTGCCGCGCCAACGATCACATTGCCGCCGTTGTCGGTGTAAGAGCCAGAAACATCGTTACTAGTCGAGGCCGAGTTGCCGGTGATGATGGTGTTGGCCAGCGTGACCGTGCCGGCGTTGATAAAGAGGCCGCCGCCAGCGCCGTCGGCCGTGTTGGCGCTGATGGTGCTGCTGTTGAGGGCAAGCGTGCCGCCGTTGTTCACGATGCCGGCGCCGCCGCCGTTGCCCGCCGCCGTGGCTGAATTGCCGCTGACGGTGCTGAGGGTCAACGAAAGCGAACCGCTGTTATAAATACCGCCGCCACCCGCCTGGACGCCGCCGGTGGAGATGACCGAGTTGCCGCTGACCGTGCTGCTGCTCAAGGTCAGCGTGCCGGTATTCGATATGCCGCCGCCAGTGGCCTGGCCGGCCGAACTGGCCGCATTGCCGCTGATGGTGCTGGCGGTAATGCTCAATGTGCCTGCGTTGCTGATGCCGCCGCCGCTGGCCGAACTTCCGCTGCTGACAATCAGCCCGCTGAAGCTGGAGTTGGTCACCCCGGAGCCGACCGTGAAGACCGTCGACGCCGCATTGCCGTTGACCGTCACGATGTTCGTGAGCCCAGCCCCCGCGCCCTGCGTCGGCCCGCTGATGCTGGTGTTGGAGGGAATATTCAGCGTCCCGTTGCTGAGCGTGATGCTCTGCGGTCCAGTAAATGTGGAAGCGTTGAAGCTGATGTTGCCCGATCCGATGCTGGCCGCCTGCAGCAGCGCATCGCGCAGGCTGCATGAGCCGTCCGTGCCCTGGCCCGGAGTTGCCTGCGGTGTGCAGTTGCCCGCCGTGCCCGCGTCGTCGCTGGCCGTTGTCACCACCAGATTGGGAACGCTGACGGCGATGTTGCTGACCGTAGCGGTCAAGCTGTTGGCGGCATCGGTGGCTGTGATGCTCTGGCTGCCCACGGTGTTAAGCGTGGCAGTGAATGTGTGAACCCCAGCGTCGCCGCCTGTGAAGGTATAGTTCGCCGGTAGCGAGGCCGCAACGTCGGAACTGCTGAACTGCACTGTGCCGGTATAGCCGGTGTCAGTGTTGCTGTATTGATCGAGGACGGTCACCGTGAAACTGTAGGCTCCACCCTGATACGCGGTCGATCCGCCGGAGATCTGCATCGTCGTTGGCGCGGGAAGGGCTAGGTTGGTCAGCGTGAAGCCCGCTGTCGATCCCAGACCCGTGGCTTGGGCCGATACGCTATAAGCGCCCGCAGTAGCGTTTGCCGTAAATGTGCCGGAGCTGGCGATTCCATTCGACCCGGTGTTCACCGTGATGGTGTTGCTGCTATTGCTGAAGGTGCCACCGGCGCCGCTACCTGGTGCCGTAAAGGTCACGCTTGCGTTATTGATCGGTACACTGGCCGCATCCGTCACTGTCACCGTGAGCGGTGAGGCAAAAGCCGTATTGGCAATTGTCGATTGGCCACCGCCGCCGCTGGCAACGATCGAAGCTGCAACCTGTACCACCGGGAAGCTGACAGTGCCGCTGGTTCCCGAAGCAAACGCGCCACCGCCGGATGCCGTAGCTGCGTTCGTGGTAGTTGGGTTGGGAGCCGCAGCGGGAACGCTGACGGGGATGTCGATCACGTTATAGGATGAGCCTCCGGCTACCTGCTGCGTGCTGGTGCAAATTACCGTGCTGGTTCCAGAACAACTCCAGCCGTTGGTAGTGAAAGACGCGGATGCCGCGCTGTAACCACTGGGAAGGGTCTCGGTCACCGTTGTCGTGCCCTGCGTCATGCTTGTTCCACCGGCAGTATTGCTTACCGTAACCGTGAGTGTTCCGCCGGTCTGACCTTGCGTAAAGGTGCCGCTGTCTCCTTCACTGACGCCTAGCACCGGAGCAGGCACGATCGTGATCGAATCGGTGTTCGAATTCGTGGAAGCGACTCCCGCGCCGCTGGCCGTAAAGCTGTTTGAAATGGCTCCGGTTGCGCCGTCGGCCACATTCACGTTGAGGGTCAGCGTGGGGTATCCGACGCCGTCGGCTACTGCCGAGTCGTTGCTGCAGGTGATGGTCTGGCCGGCCGGCGAGCAGGACCAGCCCGTGCCCGATGCGCTCGCGTATGTGAAGGCTGCGTTCAGCGTATCGACGACTGTCATCGGGTTGGAGCCGGTCGCATCGCCCGTCGAGCCAGGACCGTTGTTGGTCACTTCGGCTGTGATCTGCGCGCCCTGCTGGCCCTGGGTGAAGTTTGCGTTATGCGATGCGTCCGCCGTTACGCTCGGCAGATTCTCAGTGAGATTCACGCACCAGCCATTGGCCGCGCCAAAGGTCGCATTCGGATAACCGGAACTGAAGAAGAGGCTCCAGGTCCCGTTGGCGTTGCTGCCGTCGGTAAAGACCTCTGCCAACGTGGCGGAAGTGCCCAGAGGATTTGGCGGCGCGTAACTGAAACTCGAAGGCGCCGGGTAGAAGCCGCTCGCGCTCGATGTGAAGCTATCGGGGGCGCTGAGGAAGCTCTCGTACGCTGTCGGCTTGTATGTGCCGGGGCTGATGTTCACATTGCCTGATGAAACCTGGCTGGCCGCGCTATCTGCAAAGGTGTAGTTGCCCAGCGATGCCTGACTCGTGCCGTTGGAGCCCTGCGTAGTGTTGGAGAAAAAGTCCAGCGCCGCTCCTGTCGGACCCTCTACCAGAGTCGCCAGTTGATCCAGATCGTCGGCGGTGGTCACGGAGAAGTTATTCAGCGTGACACTGGCCGTGTTCAGCGTGCCGGGAAGATGGGTCACAAAAATATTCGATGGATTCGGCGTCAGCGGACCGGAATTGGTGCCCTGCGCGATCTGCACCGCTCCGGTATTGCAATACTGCCAGGTATTGCTGTTCACGGCCGACGACGCGGTAGCGTCGTCTATGCGCTGATTCAGTATCGGAGAGAAGCTCTCGTTATCCGACGACGTGCCGCTGTAAGTTGCAGTGATCGTGTGGTCTCCCTCTGACAGCGCGCTGGTCGTAAAAGTCGCCGTTCCGCTGCCATTCAGAGACACTACATTGTTGCCGCCCGTGGTTCCCGCCGGCGTCGCGTCATTATCCAGGAAGGTGACGGTGCCACCGGAAGTCACCGGGTTCCCGCCGCTGGTCACGGTTGCCGTGAAGGTCACCGCCGTTCCCTTGGTCGCCGGATTGCTGCTGGGAGCCAGGGTCGTAGTAGTTGAATTGCCGGTGTTGAGCGATAGTGTGATGCACCAACCGGTGTTCACATTCAGAGTTTCGCCGGAGATCGAGTACAGCGACCAGGAACCATTCGCCGGAACCCCATTGAATGCCTCTCCAAATGTCAATATCCCGGTATGTGTGTAGTGCGTGTTGCCTGTTCCATACGGTGGCGCAAAATTGATCGTGCCCGGAACTTGCGGGATGCTCGAATCGATCGTCGGTGAGGTCGATGTCGGGAACGTGTCCGGGTTGGCGTTACTGTTGTCGTCGGTTGCCAGGTAAGGGTTGGTGATGGCGGGCTGTTGGAATTGCGGGGTGCTGTTTGGCACATAGGTGGTGGAATCATCCTGGAAGATCAGATTCACCGCGTTGATCGCCCCTGGATCGCCAAAGCCCTGATCCAGAAAATCAAGATTGTGCGTGCCTCCGCCGGGTGCAACCAGCAGGAACTCGCCTCCAATTCCATCCACAGGTCCAGCCACTCCATTCAAGTCAACAACGACATTCGCCACCGATTTGCTGTTGTAGGCGGCGTTGTTGATTTTGATCACCGAGGGATAAGCCAGCGGCGTGCCTCCGCCCAGCGGGTCCGCTATCACGCTGTTGTTGCACCATTGATTCCCGGCGGGATTCGCGGGCGTCACTTCCATCAGCTCCGTCATTGTGGTGTTGCTCTGACCAAAACTTCCGCTGTTCGGCGTATACACTGCGGAAATCGTGTTGTTGCCCTGTGCCAGCCCGGTTGCGTTGCAGGTAGCCGTGCTGGAGTTCCCCGATCCAGATAGCGTTTGGGTGCCGCAGCCGGAGATGGTTGTACCGTTGGCGCTGAAAGCAACCGTCCCGGTGGGAGCGCCCGAACTGACTGTCGAAACCGTGGCGGTGAAGGTAGCTGAACCGCTCGATGCCGAATTGGCATAAGTCCCCGGATTCGCGTTGGAGCTAAGCGCGGTCGTCGTGGAGGCCGGGCCGCCGCCAGCGTTATAGGTCAATGTCAGCTTCCAGCCGGTAATCGAAAACGGATCGACTGGAGTGTCGCTATCGATCAGAGTCAGTGTCCATGTCCCATTGGCCCCGGCGTCCAGAAATGCCCCATCCATCGTTTGCGCCGAGCAATTGAGAGCAGGATTGCCGAGAGGATTGCTGCAGCCGTCGGTTTGCGGCAAGTCTCCTGCGATGTCGCCCCCCGGCAGCGGGGGGGCATCACCGAAGTTGTTGTAGTAGTACGAGCTTGGTTTTACCGTGTAGGGCATGCTGGTGGTCAGCCAGGGCAAATCGTACGGCGCATCGTTGGACGAGCTGTCGGTGATCGTAATAATGTCTCCGCTGGTCCCTTGCAGTCCGTTACAAGAGGCGGATTGATTGGGGCTTCCGTCGCAACCATCCTCGCCATCGCCCGTGCTGCTCAGTAACACGAACTCGTCTCCGTTGGGAGCCTTAAGCAGAAACTCCGCCTCCTGAAGGCTGAAAAAGCAAACCGTCCCTTGCGGGTTGCATGTGCCGGTCGATTTGACGCCGTCCAGTTCCACTGAGACGGTTTTCACCGAGCCGGTAGCCCCAGTGACCGTAACGGTCGAAGTAGCAGCCGAGCTCGTGGTAACGGATGCGGCCCCGCCCGTGAAGGTCGATTGGGCCTGCGCCGCTACAGGCAGCAGGGCGAGCAGTGCTAGAACAAAGAGGCTGAACTTGACCACGGCAAAACGTGGCGGCATCGCAGAAGCGGAAGCGGAAGACATGATAAAAACCTCGCGCGTGGGAAACGGTGGAGCACCCTTGGGCAGGGTGGAATAGATTGCAGAGCCAGAGACAAACGTTTTGACTCCCGCAGATAACTGAGGCAGTTTTAAATCTCTTTGGTACGCTCATCCCGCAGTGCTGAGAACTTGGGAAAGCTGCGGTGGGGTGTGCCGCAAGCCGCCGATGAGCAATATTCTATGTCTACCCTTCCGCTGGCCCAGTTGTCAATAAACTTCTTCGTGAAGACTTGATAACAATCACCTTGTCTCGCTTCGCGCTCCACTGCTTTTTCACTGGAACTGAATGCCTGCCGGCAAGCTTTTAACCCTGCCAAAAAACTCGTCGGCAACCGCGCTCTTTCGCCAAGATTCACATTCCTTGCAAGATATTTCTTGCAACCCCTCCGGCAATCGTGATACTAGTGAGACGCTGCCCTCTCAGTTTCTGCTTCCAGCAGCACTCAAACCCCAGCATTGAAACAGTCAAGGAGGTTTTAAGAATGAGTGACCAATATGTCGGTGAAGTCCGGCTGGTCGGATTCAATTTCGCGCCCATCGATTGGCAGATTTGCAATGGTGCCTTACTCGCCATTTCGGAGTACGCGCCGCTGTTTAACCTGATCGGAACCTACTACGGTGGTGACGGTCAAAGCACATTCGGCCTCCCTAATTTGCAAGGCCGCATTCCCATTCATCAAGGCACCGGCACATCCGGCACTACCTACGTGATCGGACAAACAGGCGGCGTGGAATCGGTAACCATCAACGCAAGCAGCTACCCAGCGCACAATCATTCATTGTTCGCATCCACAGCCAGCGGCAACAGCGCCGCTCCAACCGGCAAAGTGGCTGGCGGCGGCCTGAACGTCTACACGAATCTGGCGCCGGATAACGCCATGCTTCCGCAGATGGTCGGCTACAATGGCGGCGGCAACCAACCCCACAACAATTTGCAGCCTTTGCTCACGTTGAACTGGATCATCGCGCTCTACGGCGTCTACCCCAGCCAGAACTGATTCCCCACCTATTCAAAGCTCACATCGAAGGAGACACGAAATGTCTACACCCTACATTGGCCAGCTCCTGCTGGCGGCCTTCAATTTCGCGCCTAAGAACTACGCGTTATGCAACGGACAAACAATGGCGATCAACCAGAACCAGGCGCTGTTTTCGCTGATCGGAACCACCTATGGCGGCAACGGAATTCAGACCTTCGCTCTTCCCAACCTTCAAGGCCGCACCTCGGTCGGCGTCGGAAACAGCATCAGTTACGGTGAGGTCGCCGGCACGGAATCGCACACGCTGATCTCCTCTGAGGTGCCCCTGCACACCCACCCGCTGATGGCGGGCCCCACGGCTACTCAGTCCAAGCCCCCTACCGGAGCCACCCTGGGCGGCGCGGGCGCAAACCTCTATGTCACGGCCGGCAGCCTGACAGCTATGAATAATGCCTCCCTCGCACCCTACGGCGGTAGCCAGCCCCATGAGAATCGTCAGCCTTTCCTGGTGATGAACTGGTGCATCGCTTTGTATGGCATCTTTCCATCCCGCAACTAGAACCTTCGAGTTCAGGAGAATCCAGATATGTCAAGTCCCTATCTCGGTCAATTGTCGCTGGTCGGCTTCAATTTCGCCCCCGTTGGCTGGCAGCTCGCTCAAGGCCAAACTCTGCCCATCTCACAGTACACCGCGCTCTTTTCGCTCATTGGCACCTACTACGGCGGGAACGGTACTTCCAACTTTCAACTTCCCAATCTACAGGGCAACGTCCCCGTCGGTTACGGCCAACTCACCGGTGGCAGCTTCTACGACATCGGCGAATCCACCGGTTCGTCTACCGTAACTCTGCTAGCCACCGAAACCCCCAACCATACCCACCAGCCCAGCGGCAAGAGCTCTCCGGCAAAGGTCGGCGATCCCGCCACCAACAACGCCTTTTCCGATTCCAGCTCAGGCAACATCTACACCACCAGCACCTCCGGCCTCGCGCAGATGAGTCCCTCGGCTATTTCCACCTACGGCGGCAGTCAGCCCCACAACAACATGATGCCGTATCTGGGAATGTACTGGATCATTGCCTTCAGCGGCATCTATCCAACCCGCGCGTAGTAAACTCTCTTCAGTGCTGGGACCGGTTGCAAGCCCGGTCCCGCACCTCCTTCAACCATGTCCACCATCGCCGTACGCCCCGCTCTTCCTCAGGATGAGATATTCCTCTACGAGCTTTACTCGGCTGTTCGCGCCGCGGAGTTCGCTCATGCGCCGGTTACTCCAACGCAGAAGGAACACCTCATGCGGATGCAGTTTCACGGCCAGATGTCGGCCTATTCGCAGATGTTCCCCAACTCCTGCTATCACCTCGTGCTGCTGGACGGCAAGCCGGTCGGCCGCCTATGGGTCTCGCAAAGCCAGAGCGACTTTCATCTCGTCGATATCGCCGTGCATCCCAGCCTGCAAAGCAAAGGAATCGGAACCGTGCTGATACAGCGGCTGCAACAGGAGGCCGCCAAGGCTCGCCTGCCCATCAGTTGCTGCGTCTTCAAATTCAATCCCGGCTCGCTGCGCTTCCACCAGCGCCTCGGCTTCAAGATTGTGCGCGAAGATCAGATGTACTACTTCATGGAATGGCGCACCGTGGCGCTGCTCTAATCCCGTTTCAAAGCCGCTGTCGGGTGCCCCAGATACCGCTTCTGGTGTCTGACATAGCACCAACTGTTGATCCCTGCGCAAAGGCTTGTTACACGCCAGCCCCAGTCTCGCCAGCTCCGGTCTCGCCAGTTCCAGTCTCGCCAGCTTCAGCGCTCGCCTCGATCGCGACCCGCGCCCACCCTTCGCAAACCTCGCTGAACTTCGCATTCAGCTCTTCCACGCTGCTGTAGCGCAAGACGCGCAGATCCGTCCGCTCTTCCAACTCGCGGCGAAAAGCCAGAATCTCTGGATTCGTCTCTCCTGGCGCTTCTTTCAGGCAGACCACCACCTCGCGCATCGGCTGCGTTGCGTCGTCGCGGCACTCCACGGCCAGCAAGAAAAGCTTGCGGAACAGATCCCGCGGTCCCCAATCGTCCTGAAAAATCTGAAGAAAGAATGCGCTCCAGCGAACGTTTTCCGAGACAACGGCGCGATTGCTGGATATCTGCTCACTGTCTCGGAGTCCGACTGTGACCAGCAGCACTTTGGCCGCCATCGCCGTGCTCTCGTTCACCTTCGCAATGACGCCAGTGCAAGCCTGCCGGTCCGCCTCCAGATCGCCTGGAGACGAGACGAATATGCGGTAACAATCGAATCCATGGGGCATAGTGAAAACTATAGCAAAATCAGGCGGGATGCACTCCAAATTGATGCTCAAAAGTCGAAGCGGCCATCTCTGCGGATTTTAGGCAAAACGCCCATCAACCATTGACCACACATTGGAGTTATATGCGCTCTGTCCAGTTTTGATACAGAGAACTGTCCCAATCCTGTACACTGAACGCGCTATGAGTTGCCTCTTTTGCAAGATCGTTGACGGAAGCATTCCCTCCACCCCCATCTATCAG
This sequence comes from Occallatibacter sp., assembly GCA_050014335.1. GTDB lineage: Bacteria > Acidobacteriota > Terriglobia > Terriglobales > Acidobacteriaceae > Telmatobacter. The sequence continues at coordinate 10,633 of JBEKDN010000046.1, forward strand.
GACGAGCACTGCTACGCCTTTGCGGACATCCACCCGCAGGCGCCCGTGCACGTTCTGATAGCGCCACGCGAGCATATTGCCTCAATGGCGGAGGCTGAAAGCAATGACGCCGACCGCGCGCTCCTCGGACACCTGGTCTGGGCCGCTGCTGAGATCGCCCGCGCCAAAGGCCTTGCCAAAGGCTACCGCGTGGTGATTAACACTGGCCAGGACGGCGGACAGACGGTGGATCATCTCCACCTCCATCTGCTTGGCGGCCGCCCGCTTGCCTGGCCTCCCGGATAGTCTGGCGCTCAACGAATGGCGCCGATAATTACACGCAGCCCAAAAGCCAAGGGCGCTCCCGGCAACCGGGAACGCCCTTGGAAATGGTGCGAAAAGCGGCTTATTTGCCGCCCTTCTTCTTCTTGGTTGTATCGTTTCCAAAGGCCGAGCTATGCACCTGCGAAGCCTCAGCCAGTATCGCCTTCACCTCATCTACATGGGAGCCCGTCGGCGCTAGCTCCAGGTACTTCTGATAGGCCTCGGCGCACCCCGCAGGCAGAATCATCTATCCTGTCGCGTCCAGTGTATCCTTCTGGATGAGCCCCTGTCCCGTGAGGTAGTAAGGCAGAGGTTGCTTTGGATCGGAGGTAATGGCCTCGTCGGCCGCTGCCGCCGCGTTACTCGCATTCAAAAAAATCGCCGATTCGTTGGTCAGATACACCGATGCCCCTGCGGGATTGATCTTGGCCGCTGCATCATAAGCCGCATTGGCTTCGGGAACCTTGCCGGTGCGCGCGTACACTTCACCCAACGCGCTGTTATCCGTGCCGAGATTGACCGGGCTAGGCTTGCTGGCTGCGGTCTCCACCGCCAGAGCCTTCTTGAAGTTCGTCTCCGCGTCGTCGTACTTGCTCTGATCGCTCTTGGTTTTGGCAAGACCCAACTGAGCCAGCCCCAGTTCGGCCCAAAGAACGGAAGCGTCCGGCTTGGCGCCAGTGTCCCGCAGCATCAAGGTTTCCACTTCGGAGTATTTGGCAATCTTGATCTCGGTTTCCTTGGCTTCCACATCGTCGTGCGATGCGGCATCGCCCAATGTCGCCTTGGCGGTCTTGCGTGCGGCGTCAGCGTCGTTGAAGTCTTGGTTGGCGGTCTTCAAATCGCCGTTGAGATTCTTGATAATTTCGCTGTCCTTGGAGTTTTCCTTCTTGAGTTCTTCCAGCTTTCTCTTCTGTTCCGCGGTCAGGTTCTTATCGATATATTCCTTGCGCGACATATCCATGTCCTGCAGAGTGTCCTGGCCGGCGATGATCTTGACGTTGTCGAATGAGTCGACAGCCTTGCCGGGCGCGGTGTCCAGTTCGCGAAAGATTACCATGTAGCTGCCGGCCGGAGCTTCACCCGCATAGTTGCCGCTGTCGGAGACCGGGAACGTGTATTTGAGGCTGTTGCCGCCGTCGGTAGACAGGCTAACGGTGCCGCTGACTTCCGAACTGCCAGCGGGATTGGTGACATGCCCGTGTATCTTGCCCATGGGCTTCTGCGCAAGTGCGGGCAAGAGCGCGAATGCCATCAGGCCCAGCCAAAGCGATAGGTTGCGTTTCATCTGCTTCTCCTTGGGAACCGCGCTGGCCACCAGGCCTGCGGGCTCATAAAAGTCGTACCACTGACCACTGACATCCAAAGTCTCTCAACTGCCATCGGCGGCCGTTGCGCGGAACGCCGCATAAAAAACTGCTCTGCTCTGCAGAACCACGTTAAATGGCCCCGGCTGCCCTGCACAAGGGTGAAGCGTCCCCAGACGCTTTTCCGGGCACTTGCGCTCAAATCATAGCCGCCCGGTTGCTCTCAGCCGCAGCCTTCGCCGCCTGACGGCATCCCGCCCAGCTTCCTATGGTAGCCCGTTCAACGAAGTGCGGCGTGTGGCCTGTATCACACACTAGAATAGAGCCATGGCAATCACCATCCGCCCTGCAACCCGCGCCGATGTCCCGCGGATTCTCGCCTTCATCCGCGCGCTGGCCCTCTATGAGCGCGCTCCGGAGGCCGTCATCGCAACCGAGGCCAGCCTGGAGCGCGAGGGATTCGGCCCCAATCCCTTTTATTCCTGCCTGATCGCCGAACACAATGGCCACACTGCCGGCTACGCTTTGTTTTTCTACTGCTATTCCACCTGGGTTGGGCCGGGAATCTATCTTGAAGATCTTTTTGTCGAGCCGGAGCTGCGCGGCCAAGGCATCGGCAAGGCCTTGCTCGTCAAAGTTGCGGCCATCGCGGTGGAAAAAGGCTGCCGGCGCCTGCAATGGGCGGTCCTGGATTGGAACACTCCAGCCATCGATTTCTACAAAGCGGTGGGCGGCGAGTTTCTCGACGAGTGGCGCAATGTCCGCATCTCTGGCGATGCGCTGCGCCAACTGGCCGGCATCCCCGGTTTGCCTGAACCCGACAGCAGCGTCGCCTACCAGGAATCGGAGGACTAGCCGTGAAAATCAAAGTCATCGGCGGAGGACTGGCGGGACCGGAGGCAGCCTTGACCGCGGCGCGCCTCGGCTGCCAGGTCGACCTCTACGAGATGCGCGCCATCGTCGACGGCAAGCCGCGCCTCACCCCCGCGCACCAGACCATCGATTTCGGCGAGCTCGTTTGCAGCAATTCCCTTAAGAGCGAATCGCCCAACACCGCGCCCTGGCTCCTCAAGCAGGAGATGCGCCGCGCCGGTTCCACGCTGATGCGTCTTGCCGATGAAACCGCCGTCCCCGCCGGCCATGCTCTCGCCGTCGATCGCGTTGAGTTCTCGCGCCGCATTGCCGACGCCATCTACGCCGAGCCGCGGATTCACGTCATTCGCGAAGAGGTCGCCACTCTGGATCAAAGCCCGGACGGCATGACCTGCACCATCGTCGCCACCGGCCCATTAACCTCAGAAGCTCTCAGCGCGGAGATCGAGCGCATCACCGGCTCCGGCCATCTGGCCTTCTATGACTCCATCTCGCCCATCGTCGAGGCTGACTCCATCGACATGGACCGCGTTTACTTTGCCGCGCGATGGGAGAAAGGCACCGCCGACTACATCAATTGCCCCATGGATCGCGCCGAGTTCGATCGCTTCCTCGACGCCCTGCTCGCGGCCGAGCCCGCCGAGGCCAAGGAGTGGGAGAAGCTCGACTACTTCGAAGGCTGTTTGCCCATTGAAATTCTCGCCCGGCGGGGCCGCGACACGCTGCGCTTTGGTCCCATGAAGCCCGTCGGCCTGCGCGACCCGCGTACCGGCCGCACCCCCTGGGCTGTTGTGCAGTTGCGCAAAGAGAATCTGCGCGCCGATAGCTATAACCTGGTCGGATTTCAAAACCATCTCAAGTTTGGTGAGCAGGCCCGCGTGCTGCGCCTCATTCCCGGCCTTGAGAACGCGCGCTTCCTCCGCTACGGCCAGATTCATCGCAACACGTATCTCTGCGCGCCGGTTCTGCTCGATGAAACTCTCCGTCTCAAATCCGCGCCTCAGATATTATTTGCCGGACAGTTATCAGGCGTAGAGGGGTATACCGAGTCAATAGCAACGGGATTGCTGGCGGGAATCTATGCCGCGGCTATCGCTCGCGGAGAAAATCCCACACCCGCGCCGCGCTCGTGCGCTCTCGGTTCCTTGGTCCATTACATCACCCACGCCGATGCCAAAAACTTCCAGCCTGCCAATATGACCTTTGACCTCCTGGAGCCTCTGGAAGAAGAACTGCGCAAGAAGACTCGCGACAAAAAAGAACGCCACCGTCTGCAATGCGAGCGCGCGCTGGCCGCCTTCGATGCCTGGCGCGCGAATTCAGGCGTATGAACATCTCGAATTTTGCTGCCATTCCATGCGAATATATGCGATAGTTTGATCCATGAAAATCATCCGCCATACACCCCAGGAACTCGTCGTCGTGGATAGCATGATTTGGCTCGCCGTGTTTTTCGCCCTCGTATCTTCTCCAATGCTCTATGCGGCGGTCGTGCATGGGACGAAAGGAATCCAATACCCCGCCGGAGTTTTTCTGCTGATTGCGCTCTTTTGCCTGCGCAAGAAGACCTTTGTCTTCGATGCGCGCCAGAGAATCGTTCGCTGGCAAGGCATCCGCGTTCTGAAGCTCTATTCAGGTTCAATGCCTTTCAGCGACATTACGGAAATCGAAACCGAAACCATGCCCAGCCCCCATGGACAAACCCTGTATCGCTTGACGCTCATCACCGCGCAGGGCAGCACGCCCCTCTCCGACAACTACGGAGGAGGCGGTCAATGGCTTCAGAAGATACGCCAGACCATCGCCGCCTTCATCAAGCAGGACGACCCTTCCCTTGCCTCGCCCTCTTCCCCGCCCAATACCTCGCTGCCCAATAACCCCGACTTGGAAACATCCATTCGCTCCTTGCTTTCCCAGGGCCGCAAAATCGACGCCGTCGCGCTGCTGAGATCCAGAGAAAATATTGGATTGCCCCAAGCCCTCCAGTGCATCAATGAAATGGACAAGAAGAGGCTGGCGCAAGAGTAGCCGCGCTTCAAATGTTTCATCCTCGCGGCGTCGGGCATCCGTGACAAATCCGTTGCATCCTAAGTCCATGGAATAAGGAGCAGCCCATGACTCCTTCCGCGCTTCCGCTTCTGAATCCCGTCGTGGCCCTCGCCATCCGCGCCGTCCTGGGCGGCTCGGTGATCGTCATCGCGCGCTACTTCTACGCTCATCCCGCCGAGAGTTTCCGCAACTCATCTCGCGTTACCGCGGAGTTTCCATGGATTACGAGGATGGTTCGCGGCATGGCTTGCTTTTGTCTCTGGGGCGGGTGCTTCATTCTTGGCGCTGCCGTCGCCGTGCAAATCTTCGGCCTGCACGGCTATCTACTGGCCGCCGCGCTTATCCTGCTTTCCGCTCTCGGCGCATGGATGCTCCTGCCCAGGAAATCCAGCACAAGCGCGTCGGAGTGATCGAAAATCGATAGGGTTGAAATGCAAATCCACGCCACCTTGGGAACTTTACGCCATCGACCTGCGTACTTTTGTGCTACGCTGTGCCTGTTTAGAAAGGTCGCCTATGCGCACCATCTCTGCCGCCGACGCCGTCTCGCCCGCCATTCAACGCACCAGGGATTTTCTCTTCAGGCCATTCACCTGGGGAACCTATCTCAAGCTCGGCCTCGTTGCCATCATTACGGAGGGTATCGGAAGCAACTTCCATTCCTCGTCGAGCCATGCAAAGCCGTCGGGAAACGGCCCCATGAACGGCCTCCCCTTCAACTTCACGCCTGAGATTATCGCGGCAATTATTGCGGCCGTGCTGGTCGGGATGGTCGTCGCCATTGTGGTCTTTTATCTCGTCACCCGCCTCCGCTTCGCCTTCTTTCATTGCCTCGTCGCCAATACCAAATACATCCGGCCCGGCTGGGCGCTTTACCGCCGCCAGGCCTCTCGCTTTTTCTGGATGAATCTCGGCGTGGGATTCTGCTTCCTGCTCTCGGTGGCGCTGATCGCCATTCCCTTCGTCACTGGCTTTTGGCGCGTCTTTCATGACACAGCGCCCGGCGGCCATCCCGATTTCATGCAAGTGCTTCCTCTGGTGTTGGTGCTGATTCCCATCGTCATTTTTCTCGTGCTGGCCGGCTTTACCATCGACGTTGCTCTGCGCGATTGGATGCTGCCGCACTATGCGCTGGACGACGCCTCGGCCGGCGAAGCCTGGCAAGAGGTCTGGGCAAGCATCACGGATGAGAAGAGGCAGTTTTTTGTCTATTTGATTCTCCGCTTGATTCTGCCCATCATCGCCACCATCGCTATCTTCATCGTGCTGCTGCTTCCGGGGCTCATGCTTGCTGGCGCCGCCGCCGCGGCCATCTACGCCGTCCACTCGTCCTTTGCCGATGCCACAGGCGCAACCATGGTCGCAGGAATTGCAATCCAGGCCTTCTTCGGAATTGTCGCCTTTGGCTTCGCGGTATTGGCCAGCATCTGCCTCGGAGGCCCGGTAAGCACCGCCGTCCGCGAATACGCCCTGATCTTCTACGGCGGCCATTACCCCGCCCTGGGAGAAATCCTCGACCCAACACCGCCACAGCCAGTAGTCGAGATATGACAAGAACCCAAGCGATACTGAACAAATAGGCGTTTTGAAAGGTTTGGGCTTTTCAACACCTCTGCATGAATCCGCAAGTGAAAACCCGGCTTCGCGAGCTGCGAAAAATTCGATCGAACCACGGTCTTGTATCAGGGCACAGCTTCAGCCGCGCCGCTATTGTCTAAATATAAAGGTCGGGCTTTAGCTCTGGGGTATCTCCCAGTCACTCGGTGCACCATCCATTTCGCTCCTGAACGCTGTCGAAGGATCTGCGTTTTCCATAGCGGAATGGGTGGGATAGCATTATGACTAGCCGAATTCGTTCATCAGGAGTAGACCGACCCGCCTCGTTGAGTTACGAAGGGGGATGAACTTGTCGCCAACTTGCTAACTCGCCATCACCGCGCAGCAGTGGCTAACTTGCCGATTTTGTTAACAATCCCCCTCATCCAGCCACCTTGTTCATGGCGAGCGGAATGCAACGGAGCCCCCACCTCCAGGAACCTTTCCGCCCCCGCCAGTGTCCAAGTAAACAGGGGCCGCTGCCGAAAGCTGGCGAGAGGGATACCGTGTACCCTTGAGACTGGAGCGTCGGAATGCGTTGGATTGCGATCATAGTTGGTTCGGCGATGTTGGCGGGAGGCGCGTGCGCGGCACAAGCGCAAGTTGCCTCGGTGAAAGCTCCACAGGGCGTGACCCATCTTGCATTGCCGCCCGTGCCCAAGGCTTTGCTCCCGGATGTCTTTGCCGGATGGGTGGCCGACGGCGCGCCCTCCAAGACCACGGATGCAGCCCAGGCCGACCCAGCCAACGCCGCTGCTCTCAAAGAGTACGACTTCACCAACGCCGAACTGGGCCAATACAAGCGCGAGGGCGAAACGCTCAGCCTGCGCGCGCTCGCCTTCCATGACGCCAGCGGCGCTTACGGTGCCTATTCCTTCTATCGACAAAACGGCTGGCCCAAGGAGGAGATCGGCGCCGGCGCAACCTCAGACCACAACCGCGTGCTCTTCTGGGTCGGCAATACCGTCGTGGACGCAAACTTCTCGCATATCACCCCAATGTCTGGCGCCGAGTTGCGCCAGTTAGCTGCTCTGTTGCCAGCGCCCGAAGGCGGCAATGCGCTACCCCCGCCGATTTTGGCTGATCTGCCGCGCCAGCAACTCGACCCGCAAACAACGCACTACGCTCTGGGAGCGGCGGGCTACACAGGCTCGGGCGGCGTGCTGCCGCCAGAGTTGGTAGGCTTCGATCGCGGCGCGGAAGTTGTGACTGCGAACTACACTCTGCGCTCCGGCGTCGCCACGCTGACCATCATTGACTACCCCACGCCGCAGATGGCTGCCGCCGCAGAAGTAAAGATTCAGGCTTACATCCAGGCCGGCAAAGCCAGCGCCGGTAAACAGGTGCAGCCCGTCTGGACCAAGCCGCTGCAAGACTCCGGCCTCGCCGCTCTCCAGGTTGGCCGCAGTGGGCCGCTCGTCGCGCTCGTCAGCGGCGACGCCATCCCCGACGAGGCACACCGCCTCCTCGCCACCGTCCACTACGATCTGGACCTGATGTCCATCCCCCAGCCCACCGAATCCGAAGTGGCAAAAACCGGCAGGCTGCTTCTTGGGATTGTTTTCCTCGTCGTAATTGGGGCCAGCGCGGCTATTCTACTGGGAATTTTTCTCGGTGGCTTCCGCGCCCTATACCGCATTGCGCGCGGCAAACCAGCCTCGTCCGTTTATGACGCTGAGTTCACCAGCCTGAATCTGCGCGAGTAAGCCAGGCATTTCCGCCGCGAAGGCCGAGGGACGAATCCGAAGGGTAAACCCGGCAATAAAACCTGTTGAAATCTCTGATAAAACCGGCGAAAAACCTTGGAAATACTGAGAATATCCGAACATTAAAGGCAAATAGGAGGCGAAGACTCCCCTTACTTCGCCGTCCACCATACATATAGTATCTATTTGATATGAATAGACTTATTTCTCCATCGATTTATCCTTGACACTCCCATCCAACAAACCTACTATGCAGCCAGAAAGTTCTGATGGTTTTGCCTCCGTTGGAACTATTCTCCCTGAGGAAGGAGCTGCCCTGTTGCCGGGCGGCTCTTTCCGTTTTTACGGCGCATTCGCCGAGCCCAGCATTTCTCTTATCAAGGCCTTGTTCTAGAGAGAAACAAGCGTGGACCAGGAGGTCCACGCGACAGCCGGCCGGGAGGCCGGCGCTCCATTGGTACTGGCTGCATCGACTTGAGAGTGCAGCTTCGGGGTACATCCATCCGGGTTTTGCCTTAGCTCCCTCACGCAGCCAGGCCCACGGTTAGCGTGGGCCTGGCTGGTTCGGGTTGAAAGCTCAACCCAGGCCGTTACTTCTTCGGCTTGGGCTCAGGCTTTGTTCCTGCCGGTGGCGCGGGACGGGGTGGTGGCGCGGGATGCGCGGCAGGCGCGGGGTGGGGTGGAGGCGCGGGATGCGCAGCGGGTACAGGGTTTGAGGCCGGTTGTTCCATCCGGTTGTTGTTGGTATTTGAATGGGACTTCACTTGGGACCAATCGGCCGTATTCCCGCCCTGCGGAGTATTTGGCTTGGCTGGCGGAGCGGCAGCTTTGGTTTGCGAACCCCAAGCGTCCTGCCCGGATTTGCTCCGCGGGGTTGCAGCTTCCCCCAGGTGCGATCCCGGAGCCATGGCCTTCATCCCCGTTTCCGGGTGATTGACTGGAGCTGGATGCGATCCGGCAGCCAGCGGCTTGGCGACAGCCAGATTCTGCGGATGCCCGCCGTTGTTCTTGGCATAGGAGGTCGTGTCGGCCTTGGCGGCAGCAATATGCTGCTGCTGGAAGGCCGTCGGAGCCTGATGCTGTTCGTGTTCGGCCATCCGCTCCTCGGGAGCGGGATCGTGGTGAACTCCGCCCGGACCGCCCGAGTAAGCCACATGGCCCGGATTCACGATGGTGTTTCTTTCCACAATCGTCCGGTCCACATAAGTAGTGTGAATCACAGTCGTATTCACATTGATCACAGCAGTGTTATAAGCAAAATGACCGCCGCGCCACTCCCCGCCCGCAAAGCCGATCCCGCCGTAGCCGAAGCCATAATTCACGCCGCCGTAGTAGCCAATGTGCCGGCCCCAGTACCCGTCATGAAAGATATAGGCGCCGTTCACAAAACCCCAGTAGCCGGGCGTCCACAGCAGGCCGGGGGCCGGCGCGGGCACCCACGTGCCTGGAACCCAATAGTAGCCAAAGGGACCGTAATGCCAGTAGCCCGGAACCCACATAAGGTCGGGCTCTGGGCACGGAGGCTGAACATAGACCGGCAGTGGCGGCGGGCCAAAATTAACGCTGATAAAAACGCCCGCTTGCGATGAGAGGGGAACGAGTATGACAACCAGCGCCAGCAGAAACCAGCGCGCAGTGCGCAAAAATCTCATGGGAAAAGCCTCCTGTTTTTTCTTGCCTGCCCGGATTCATTCCGTGCGGCTTTGAAGCCCGATAGCATTGCCGCAACGCGCGATCGCAAAAACCGCTGTTGCTTCCTGAAAATGGCAATGCAAAAAGACTACTTCACCTTGAACACCTTCCGCCACTGAAAGTTGCAGGCTAGCGCACCGATTCTTGCCTGAGCGTTCTTGCCTGGGCGATGGCGCGCGGCTGGAATCAAATCTTCTTCGGGCCACATTGACACCCATAAACGCGCAAAGACCCACAGCGAACCGTGGGTCTTTGCGACCAGCGAGAGAGCGTTGGTGCCGCCCCTGTCGGCCTACCTCTGCTTCTCTTCAGGCCTTGCTGGCTCTGCCCTGGGAGCGGCCGGATGCGGCGCGGGAGCCGCGTGAGCCGGAGGCGCCGGACGCTCTGCCGGAGCGGCACGGGGCGCGGGTGCCGGACGTTCCGCGGGCGCGGCGTGCGCAGCAGGCGCAGGACGCTCTGCCGGTGCCGCATGAGCCGCCGGCGCGGAATGGGCCTTCGGAGCCGCATGAGCCGCGGGCGCAGGACGCTCCGCCGGTGCGGCGTGAGCCGCCGGTGCCGGGCGCGATTCAGGCTTGGGCGCAGCAGCCTTCGGTGCCGTCTTTGGCGCGGCCTTTGGCTCGCTCCGCGTCATAGCATTGGGTTCAGTCTTTGGCCCGGCTTTGGGTGCCGCCTTCGGAGTGGCAGCCTTGGGCGTCGTCCCCGTCATTGCCCGGGGCGTCGTCTTTGGTGCTGCCGTTGGCGCAGCCCTCGGCGTCGCCTTTGCCGGTGCTTTGGCCGTCGGAGCCGCGGCATGCGCCGCCGGTGTCAGTGGCTTTGCTACCGCCAGCGTCTTCGGGTGCCCGCCATTCGCTTTCGCATACGACGCCTTGTCCACCTTGGCTGCGGTAACATGTTGCGTCTGAACGCTCGTCGGGGGCGTATGCTTTTCGGTCGCTACGGCACGCTCCGCCGGGGTCGGCTGGTGCTGAATTCCATGCGGTCCGCCGTTGTAAGCCACGTGGCCGGGATTGGGCACTATGCCCCGCTCCACAACCGTCCGATCAACATACGTGGTGTGGATGATCGTTTCATTCACATGCACCACCGCCGTGTTATAAGCAAAGTTGCCGCCACGCCACTCGCCGCCGGCAAACCCGATGCCGCCAAATCCAAACCCATAATTCACGCCGCCGTAGTAGCCCACGTGGTCGCCCCAATAGCCGTCATGGAAGCCAAACCGGCCGCCCTCCCAGCCCCAGTACGGAGGTGTCCAAAGCGCGCCGCCGTATGGCGCGGGAACCCAGGCGCCCGGCACCCAGTAGTAGTCCCCATCGTCATTGGAGTAGGCCCAGTAGCCCGGCGTCCACATCAGATTAGGCTCCGGGCAGGGCGGCTGCACATACACCGGCAGCACCGGCGGTGCAAAGCCCACGCTGATCACAATCTGTGAGAATGAAGGAGCGGGAATCAGAGAGAGGAAAAGCGTTAGCAAGAGCCAGCGCGAATGTCGGAAGAGTCGCATGAAAAGAACCTCCTGGTACTCTTAGCGTCCGCTCTGCCCAGAAAAATCCTCTTTCCCGGCGCAGGGCAAGGGCTTAGGTACTTTGAAGCCTACCCCCAGCCCACTCCCCATTCTGTTCAATACAGCACAGTCGATATTCTTTGCAAAGAACTTCTCGCCCCCGCAGCGCAGCCTCAATACCGATAGCTCAACCCCATCCCCACCACGTGACGCGCCTCTAGATTGATCGGAGCCGTGCCTGTGGGCGCCGTGTCTGCGGGAAAGTTGCCCGTAAATGTATAGGTCGGGGCCGCTCCAATATTTCCCGCCACCTGCCCGATGCCTATATCGAAAGCAAAATGCGGCTTATCCCTCTGTGTTACGCGCACCGCGTAGTCCATCGTTGTCGGCAGGTCCGCCTTTCCGGCCAACAGCGGAAGGCTCGTGTAAGAAGCAGGACCAAGCCCCTGGCTGGTTCTCGGCTCCTGCGTAAAGCCGGCCGACGGCACCGCCACTATTCCATGGCCCAGCGGCAGCGGAATCCCCAGGCCGCCAAAGAGCCGTCCGCCAAACCGTGTGCTCTGGCCTCCTATACCGAAGATCGTCGCGTTGGTAGCCTTCCAGCCAATGTTCGCCAGAAACGGCACCGGCTTCTTGGCCCATGTCTTGGTGACGGCTATATACACATCGCCATTGCTGTAGGATTTGGCAGCCGGCACAGCCACCAGGCTGCACACTCCGGCCGCCAGCGCTCCCGTGTAATAGCAGAATGCGTTGTTGGCATTCGTTGCGACGATCGGCGCCTCGCCTGTGACAAACTTGTCGCCCGTGCGCACCACGCCGCCCACCGCAACCCCCGGCGTCCAGGGGCCAAACTCGCCGTCCTTGATGCCCACCACCTTGCCGTGAAATACGTTCATCCCGTTGGCATTCCATAGCTGGCTCAATCCGCCTGGAACCACAGTCGCCGACGCTGATCCCGTCCCGCTATCCCCAAACTGGTGCACGCTGCGCGTATAGCCAACCTCCGCGCGCCCGTAAAATGCCTCGGTGATACTCAAGGTCTCAATATTGCCGATCACCTTGGAGGCATCAATGTAATGCATGCCCACAGCGGGATGAGAAAACTTCTCGCCCTTTTCCATATAGACAACGTAGGCGGTGGGCGTCAAAAAACCGCCAGTCTGGCCCTCCAGCGTCAGGTACTGCGCGCTGAGTTGCCGGGTAGCCAGCATTCCCACTGCCACAATGCCGCAAACTGCAAGTTTGTGCGCGTTGCAAAGTTTCACTTTTCAGCTCCAATGGAGTGCAGGTCGCCCGCCTCCGGTAACGTTCCCAGATCATCTTCTTTTAACACAACTTAAGAGGACTCGTCTTCAACCTTTTTCGAGTGGTAGACTCAGGCCATGCCGCGCGGTCTTTTCATCACGCTTGAAGGTTTGGATGGCTCCGGGAAAACTACGCAAATCAATCGCTTGGCCGCATGGCTCAAGCGCCGCGGCCACTCTCCTCTCATCACCCGCCAGCCCGGCGGAACCGCCATCGGTGAACGCATTCGAGCCCTGGTCCTCGACTCCCGCTCCACCGGCCTTGCCCCCATGGCTGAGCTCGCTCTCATGTTTGCCGACCGCGCTCAAGCCATCGCGGAAATCTTCGCTTACGCGTTAGCCTCCGGTCAGATCGTCCTCTGCGACCGCTTTACAGACTCCACCGAGGCCTATCAAGGCGGCGGACGGCAACTAGGTTCGGCGGTGGTTCATGAATTACATCGGCTGCTATGCGACAACCTTCAACCCGACTTGACGCTCCTCCTCCTGCCCTCGCTTGAAGCCTCTCTCAGCCGCGCCCGCCGCCGCAACCAGCGCGTCGCTCAAAGCGGCGGCCCCAATGAAGACCGCTTTGAGCAGCAGCAGGACGCCTTTTTCGCCCGCGTCTGGCAAAAATACCGCGAGATCGCCCTCCGCGAACCCGCCCGCGTCGTCCTCATTGAAGGCGACCTCTCCATCGACGAAGTCCACGAGCAGATCGTTGAAGCCGTTGCCGAGCGCCTTGCCGTCCTCGCCGCCGACCGTCACCCGTAATCGCTGCCCATCTTCCAGAGGCCGGAGCCCATGATCACAATTCGCCGCACCCTGCTTGCCGCCATTCTCCTCTGCGCAACTCCCCTGTCTCCGCTGCATGGTCAGGCTTCAGACTCCGCCATCAACGATCAGCTAAAAAACCTTCGCCTGCTCCCTGCTGACCAGCGCCCCGCCGCCAGCGCCCAGCTCGCCGCCGAAATTCGCTCCCTTCCCGCCGGGCCCAATAAAGTCCAGCTTGCCACCGTTCTGGCCTCCCGGACCACTGAAGGAGACCCCGGCATCGCAGTCTTGCAAGCCGTAGCCGACACGCTCACCCAGGCGCTCGCCGCCTCGCCCGCTCCCGCAAAGGACGATCCCCTCCCCAGACCCTACATCGAACTGGCCAAGCTCGTCCGCTATGAGCAAGTCACTTCCCCCCTCCCCGATCCCCTCCTCGCCAAAGCAATTCAAATGCTGGCCGCCAATGACGCCGATATTGAATCGGCCGGCTTCACCCTCAAGGATCTTCACGGCCAAATGGTTTCGCTCTCGGAATTGCGCGGCAAGGTCGTCCTGGTGAACTTCTGGGCCACCTGGTGCCTGCCCTGCCTGCTCGAGATGCCCGACCTCGACGCCATCCAAACCCGCTTTCGCTCCCAGGGCCTCATCGTCCTCTCCATCACCAATGACAGCGAAGCCGCCGCATCAACCTACTTCGAGCGCCACCCCTACCGCATCTCCGTTCTGCTCGACCCCGGCGGCAAAACCATGAATCGTTTCCACATCGACGGACTTCCCCGCAGCTTCGTTTTCAACCGCGACGGCAAGCTGGTCTCTCAGGCAATGAACCAGCGCAGCCAGCACCAGTTCCTCCGGATGCTAGCCCAGGCCGGACTTCAACCCTGATTGCTATTCCTCCGGAAACAGCATCAGCGAACCTGCAAACTCCGCCCTGCAAAGACCACTTAGCCAACTTGCTGACTTGCTCGCTGACTTGCTAACTCGCTAAAAATCCTCGCCCCACAGCAAACTGTTTGCACATAATTATCCCCTCCTGGCTCACAATAGAAGTAGTACTGGATCAGAGACCCAAATGACCGTTCACCAATCTCCAACTCGCGCTTCGGCTGTTCCGTATTCCCAGTTCCGTGCCTCTATCTTCTCCATTTGTTCGCCAAAAAATCCGGCTACCCCCCACCCCCCCTCCCCTGTAACGGCCATTTTTTATCCAATTATTTCCTGTAAGACGCTTTATATCAATGATTTGTAATTTTTACACAGTTACCAATCAGTAACTGCTAACCCCTGTTTTTGCCCCCATTTTGGCCCCAAAAATGCCGTTTTAACCCCCAAAAACGCAACTTTCACCCACATTTTTCGCAAATCCCTTTTTCCGGTTTCAACCTGCGGCAAGGTCGCATTCCCCCGCAAGTTTTTGACACTCGATTCAACTTGGCCGCCTGTCGCAAGGCTGATGTCAAGGCTGCGGTGATAGGGTATTTCTGATGGAGTTCCATGAATAGACGCACGCGTAGAACGCTCTGGATTGTCGCCGCGGTCCTGGCCGCATTGGCCGTTGCCATCTTCCTGCGCTCCAAAGCTCCGCCTGAGGCCGCGCGCCTTTTGCCTGAGTCCGACGGAATTATCTACATGGATCTCAAACCCGTTCATGCCTTCTTTCGCAAGGAATTGACTCCGCCTAAGCGCGTGCCGGAATACCAGCAGTTTATTGAAGCTACCGGAATTGATCCCGAGCGAGACGTGGACGAGATGGCCGTCGCGCTCCACCGCATGAGCGATCCCAACGGTCCCAATGGACCTGTCGCCTACTCCATGGTTCTGGTGGGCAAAAAGATTACCGGCCAGCGCCTCAGCACCTGGCTTGAAGCGCACGCCGCATCCCGCGAGTCCTACGCTGGCCACACTGTTTACAGCATTCCTTCCTTCGATGGGCGCATCGACCGCGTCGCGCAAATCGGCTATGACATGGTGGCCATCTCCAACTGGCCTGACACCGAGAAGATTCACTCCATGCTCGACCGGCATGCGACGGCCGCGTGGCCCTTTGCAGGCTCGGCATTGCTCCGTCAGCATTACCATGAGGTGCCCATGCTCCCGCTGCCCTCGCTGGCCTGGGGAGTCGGAGAGATTGGGCTGCCTTTCTCTGAGAGCGGTGCCATCAACATCTTCGGCTTGTCTCTGCCGCTGCAAGCCGATTCCACCATCGTCGCCAGCCTTACTCCGGCACTGTCCTTGGGCGGCGCGCTCAACGTCAAGATCGTGGAAATCGCGCCCAGCGAAGCAAAAGCCGCCAACCAAACCGCCGCGCTCAATCTGCTGCTGATTATGGCGCGCGGCATCGCCATTCCTTTGGCTGACAATCCCGCCAACAACGGCTTCAACGAACTGCTCAAAACCGCCGTCGTCGCTCAGGAGCGCGACCGCGTCGTGCTAACGGCCACTGTCTCGCGCTCTCTTTTTACTGCGTCGGCAGCCGCCCAGCAAGCTACCCCTTTCGGCTCGCCCGCATCTAACCCATAGATCCAGTAGAAAAGGTAGGCGCATCTGATCGACGCGTCCATCCGTTCCGCTCCTTCGTCTTCAAGTTGAACCGCATTTTCCCCTCGCGGAGGTTGTTATGACTCGCCCCAATCGGTCCTCAAGGGCCGTTGCTCTCTATTGCACTCTCGGTTTCCTGGCCTCTCTTATCTTTCAGGTTGCTCAATGGCAAGCGCATGCCACTCGCCAACGCGCCGACTCCGCCCTGACTGGTCAGGCAGCCTTCACGGACGCCGCTCATGAGTCGCCCGGCATTCGCCGCCATCTCACCGTAGCCGACCTTCCCAGTCCGGCTCCGCAAGAATCCGTCGACAATGGCCCAAAAATCGTGCCCAGGCCGGCAAACGTACTCCCCATCGCTCCAAAAGGCTTCCATGTGCAGCTATACGCCACTGGCCTTGAGAATCCCCGCCTCCTTCGCACCGCGCCCAATGGCGACCTCTTCCTCGCCGAAAGCGAGCCCGGCGAGATCAAGGTTCTTCGTGGCGTTGGCTTGGATGGAAAGGCAACTGTGGTTTCGGTCTTCGCCTCCGGTCTTCACCAGCCCTTCGGCATCACCTTCTATCCCGCGGGGCCAAATCCCGCATGGCTCTACATCGGCAACACCGACGGCATTGTCCGTTTTCCTTACCAGAACGGTGATCTAACCGCTCGTGGACCGGCCGAGCACATCGCCGACTTACCTGGCGGAGGACGTCTCAGAGGCGGCGGCCACTGGACCCGCGATCTGGTCTTCTCTCAGGACGGTACAAAGCTTTTCGCTTCCGTCGGCTCCCACTCCAACGTGGATGATTCGGACACGCATCCTGAGGAATTCCACCGCGCCAACGTTCTCGAATTCACCCCGCAAGGCAGCTTCGTCAAGGTTTACGCATACGGCTTGCGCAACTGCGTTGGCGAGGCCATCAACCCCATCACTGGGCAGCTATGGTGCTCCACCAATGAACGCGACGGACTCGGCAACAATCTGGTTCCCGACTACGTCACGCATGTCCAGGAAGACGGCTTTTACGGCTGGCCATGGTTCTACTACCACGGTCCCAGCGGTGGCCTCCAGGATCCGCGACTTCCTGGCAAGCATCCCGAGTTGCAATCCAAGGTCATCACGCCGGATATTCTCTTGAACCCGCATTTTGCCTCGCTCGAAATGCTCTTCTATCAAGGACGTCAATTTCCCGCCGAGTTCAAAGGGGATGGGTTCGCAGCCGAACACGGCTCCTGGAATCGCGCCCAGCGCGCTGGTTATGAAGTTGTCCGCCTGCCCATGAGGAACGGTCGCGCCACAGGCGAGTATGAGGACTTTCTTACCGGCTTCGTCCTTCCCGACGGCTCTGTCTGGGGCCGTCCCGTTGGTGTCAGTGAAGCCAAAGACGGCTCTCTCTTCGTCTCGGACGATGCCTCAAACTCCATCTGGCACGTGAGTTATTCAGGTGCGAAATAAAACAGTCGGAGCGCATGAGTGAAAGGAGCGTTTAGCACCCAAAACAGCTTCGGCTCCCATGTTTTTGGGAGCCGAAGCTGTTTTGGGTGCGCGAGAGTTTTACTTTGTCTGCGCCGCGGCACTCTCGTTGAAGGCAATCTCGGAGTATGTTGTCCTCAAATACTTGTGCGGATTCACCGGAACATTGTGTACGCGCACCTCATAGTGCAAATGCGGTCCGGTTGCGCGGCCAGACTGGCCTACGTAACCAATTACCTCGCCGCGCATCACATGCTGGCCAGGCACAACCGCAATCGCCGAGAGATGTCCGTAGATGGTGAGCACATCGTGGCCATGGCTCAGCACAACTTCACGACCATATCCGGCGCCCATCGCGGCTCCGGTAACCTCGCCGTCACCCGCGGCGCGCACTGGCGACCCGTAAGGTGCGTCAATGTCGATGCCGGAATGGAAAGCGCCTTCACCGTTGATCGGATCCTGCCGCTCGCCAAAACTCGATGCTACGGGACCCTCGAGCGGCCACAAAGACGGCGCGTCGGCAAGTTCCGTCCAGTCGCCTGCAAAGCTCGGAGAAAGGCCGCTCTCCAAAGCGCGCGCTACTCGGCCAGACATAGCCTGACTCCGCAGTGTGTAGAACTGATCGATGGAAAGCTTTACCTGCTGCTGGTCCACATCGTCTGTAGCGGCCAGACTGGAAGGCGTAGGTTCCGCCGCAGCAGTCGCCGCGGCATCAGGCTTGGCTGTGGAGAGCTTGCTCTGCCGCAATCCATAGAGTGCGGTTACTTCATTGGCAAGCGCGCCCAATGAGGCCACTTGCACATTGCGATCATGCGCAATTTGCGCCATCTGCTTGTAGTCTTTGCGCAACGTTTCGCGGTCCTGGCGAACCTGGTTGAAACTCTCCGTCTTCAGCAACATGCGAGTGTAAGAACCTGCAAGCCCCACAACGGTGAACGCTCCCACCAGCGCAGCGACCACAAATCCATACGCGTAACGAAGCGGCAGAGGAATCTTGCGAATCCCTCCGTCTTCATCACGGGCAACAAAAATTATGTAATAGCGCTTGCGCAGCATCTTCGCCTTTCATCCCTGCCGAATGCAGGGTCGCAATTCGCCGAGTACTTGACAAAAGCGCAAGGCAACGGAGCCAACAGACTCCCAACAAGAACAATTTCGACCGAAAGGGGTGCTTCCTGGAACGTTTGTTTAGGTTAACAAATGCATCCCGCTCCGTCAACGAGTTTCCATACCGGAAAAGTTACTACTCTTGATGCAATATCGGCTAAAAACCCTCGGAACATTAACAGAGATTAACGAAATATCGCCAACTGGCCGACGTTCATCCTATTCTCAAGAGATGCGGATGCCGCAAGCTCAGACCGCCGAAGCACCTTCCAACGGCGAACTCGCGCTCCTTGCCGAGATTCGCCGTCGCGCCTCTCGCTCCACTCGCAGTGGCCTTCGCCTTGGTATCGGAGACGATTGCGCCCTGCTGGCTCCGCGACGCGGCGAAGAGTTGGCCGTAACCACCGATCTCTCAATCGCCGGCCGCCACTTCCGCCTCGATTGGCACCAGCCCGAATCCATCGGCCATCGCGCTCTCGCTCGCGGATTAAGCGACTTGGCCGCCATGGGCGCTCGCCCGGCGGCCGCTTTCCTTTCTCTTGGACTGCCGCGCGAACTTACTGTTCCCAATCGCTGCGGATCTGCTCCAGACCACAACAAATCATGGGTCCAGCGCTTCCTCGACGGCCTGCTTGCCCTCGCCGAGCTTCATACGGTTCCGCTTGCCGGAGGTGATCTGGCGGAATCTCCCCTCGCCGTTGCCGACATCGTGCTGGTTGGCGCTCTTCCTCGTGGCCGCGCGCTGCTTCGCTCCGGCGCTCGTCCAGGCGACCTGCTCTACGTCACAGGCTCCCTCGGCGGAGCTGCCGCAGCCCTTGATCGCCTCGCCAAACTCGCCGTCGCTCAATCCACTCCACCTATTATCCCGAGAAGCCTCCAGGCCCTTCTCGCCCCGCACCTCTATCCCCAGCCTCGCCTCGCTCAAGGCCTCTGCCTCCAACGTCGCCGTCTGGCGTCCGCCGCTCTCGACCTCAGTGACGGCCTTTCCACCGATCTCACCCATCTCTGCGAGGAGTCCCGCGTCGCCGCCGAGGTCGATGCCACGCTTTTGCCAATCCACTCCGCTGCTAGTCTCCACCAGGCCCTGCATGGCGGAGAAGACTACGAGCTCCTCTTCGCCGCGCCGCCCACAGTCCACGTGCCTCGTTCCATCGCCGGCGTTGCCGTAACCAGAATCGGCCGCATCCTGAGGCCCTGTGTCGGCCAGTCCACAATCAACCTGCTCACACCGCAAGGTCCGCAACCGCTAGCAGCGCAAGGTTGGGAGCACTTCCCCAAATGACCATCCAAAGCGCATGGCTCACAATTAGCTGCCATAGTGGCTAAGAAAAATTCTTCTCTTGCAAATAGCGGCGATCGTCAAAGCAACTGTAGTTCCGGATAATCTTGCTGAAAACGTTTCGGCTCCAGCATCGGTAGCCGCTCCGTCCGCACCAGCGCATGCGCGCCCAATCGGAAAACGACTCGTCCTGCTAATTTCCCCGCCACTATTAGTTTCGCCAATGGAGCAGAGTAAGTGGCGCAAGAATCTATCTGGTTCTAAAAATACCGCTTCAATTTGAGAATCTGCGATTCAAAGCCATACCACAGCACTGTTGCCACTACGGTAGTTGCCGCCAGCCGAAAAGCAACCACGGCGAAAATCCCCTTTGTACCATAGGTGCTCATGCTTTGATCGAACCACCCAAAATACACGAAGACCAGGATGTGAGTCATATATAGTCCGTAGCTAATGCGCCCATAAAAAGCCAACGGCCCGCGTCGCAGCATCGCGCTCACTGGGTTGCGCGCACCGGTCGAGGCCAACGCAGTCAGCACAGTCCCGCCAAAGCCCACTGCAAGCGCCGTATCCAGCAGCGAGGTTCCGCCAGCCACTGTAGCCGCAGCCACCATGCCCGCCGCAAACGCTCCCAGGCCAATCCAGAGCCACGTGCGCTGTGCCAGTCTCAGCGTGTAAAGCCCAAGCGCCATCAAGCTACCAAACGCAATTCCATCCAGTTTGATCAGTGTATGCGTCGGCAAGCCCCACAACCACACTGGATTCATATGCCTCACTAGCGGTGAGCATATCAACGCGGCTGTCAAGACGCACGCCAGCATCCACGGCCTGCGCAGGAACCTGACAGTCGGCGCCCAGAAGAAGTAGTACTGCTCTTCCAGAGCCAGCGCCCACGTTGGTCCCAGCGCCGGCGGAAGCGTCAGATGAAAGAGATTCTGCAAAAAAAGAAGGTAAGCCCACCAAGGTGCGCCCTTCGCGGCGTCCGCAACGCTCCCGCCAACATACCAAGGTGCATTCAGATAGACAAAGGCCAGCACCAGCAGATAAACCGGCCAGATGCGCAGCGCGCGGCGCGCATGGAAGTTATGAAAGTAGCGCGGCTTCTCCCGCATCCCAAGCAGATTTGAAGTAATCAGAAAGCCGGAAAGCACAAAGAAGAGAATGACTCCAACCCATCCCCATTGCACCGCGCCGTGTAGACTGGTCCGCTCTAGTTGCCGATAGTCGCAGTGATAGATGACCACGCCCAAAATCGCCAGCCCGCGCAGCCCATCGAGTTCCGGTAGGTAATTCGGCAGCCAGGTTGGGCGTTGAACAGGCATGGGAGTCATTCAGTAAATTAACAGAGTCGTCCCAGTTACCGCTCCTGCACTCTGCAAACAATAAATCAATTTACCCCGCTGCTAGTTCCTTTGCCCGCTGCGTCGCGCGCATCACAGCCTTGATCAGCGTCACGCGCAATCCGCCCTCTTCCAGTTCCAGAATCCCATCCACCGTGCAGCCAGCGGGCGTTGTCACGGCGTCCTTCAGAAGCGCCGGATGATAGCCGGTTTCTAGCACCATCTTTGCCGCGCCCAGAGTTGTCTGCGCGGCCAGTTGCGTAGCTGTCTCGCGTGGCAGACCCACTTTCACGCCCGCCTCAGCCAGCGCCTCAATGATGATGTAGATGTACGCAGGACCCGACCCAGACAGACCCGTCACCGCGTCCATGTGCTTTTCGTCCACCGTCACCGTGCGGCCCACAGTCTCAAAGATCCGCTCGGCCAGTTCCATCTTCTCGGCCGTCACGTAACGCCCGCGGCAGAGAGCCGCGGCGCCAGCGCCCAACGCGGAAGGCGTGTTCGGCATGGCGCGGATCACGGCGATTTCCATCCCCGCAGCTTCTTCGATCATGCGCGTCTTCACAGAGGCCGCAAAGGAGATGATTGTCTTCCCTGGCGTCAGCGCCGGGCGAATCTCTTCTATCAAATCCGGCACCTGAAACGGCTTCACGCCCACCAACACCAAGTCGGATTGCCGCACCGCTTCCAAATTATTTGTCGTCACGTCAACGCCCCATTGCGTGCTTAGCGCCAATGCGCGTTCGGCGTGGCCGACGGTTGCGTGAATCTGCTCAGGAGCGAAAAGGTTCTGCTTCAGAAAGGCCTGCAACAGGATGCCGCCCATCTTGCCCGCGCCTAGAACGGCAATGCGAACCTTGGGCAATTGCGCCGGTACAACATGGGCCTCAACAGCGATCTCCGCCATGATTCTCTTTCCTTGTCTTGGATAAATTTGGTAGTGCTGTTTTCAAGAATACGCCGCGTTGCTGCAAGAGAGACGGCCTCATCCCGCAACGCGCCAGTCAAATTCTGGCGAGCCTCCTCCTAAGCCAACAAACCACAATTTGGCAGAACGGCTCCAATTCGCCATTGTGGGAATCTCCATTCCAATCCGCTAGAATCCGCTCCGACTCCCCGCGTTTTGGTCCTTCAGTACCAAGCGATTCCAGGAAGAGCTGCAACTTTTCCCTACGACGCTGCTGAAGAAACCTAGCGTTCAGATTGAGAACAGTGTCGATTTGAGCATTAAATTCTTCGTCATCGGATTCAATGGTTCCGTCTTCAAGATAACGGACTCTCTGGTCGATGCGGTGATCTGGATTTGCCGGATTGAACTTGATATCTCGATTTCCTTGGCGCGTATCACAATGTTGCTCTTTGGGCGGTTTTCCCTCGTTGCCTTTGCAAGCACCGAGAAGATTGGAGTAATCGCGATCTTCTCCCGCGTGCAGGTCTCGACTGTGCCAGTGGGCGATCTTCATCGGCGGAAGCATCCCGGATTCTCCGGTGCGAATTCTGCAAAGACAGTAGCAGCACAAACCTCGTTGCTCGTTTACGAGTTGTACACGCAGGGTATGTGTGTCTCTGTAACCTGCGAAGTTCGAGCCGGGCATAGCTCGATGCTCAACCAGGCTCTTTGGTTCAGGCAATTTTCTGATTTGCCTCATAGCGGGGCTTCCATGAATTTCATCAAAGAACGTGGTCGTGTCACCTCGGAATCGTCTGGACCGACCTTGGATTCGAGGTCAAGAATGAGCCGACGAGCCTCGTCAAATTTGTCAGCATCCATCGCCAGCGCAATTTCATGGATGTCCGATTCCACAATAGGACTCCTGCGGCTGGCTCCCTGGATCTCTTCGAGTACCCGGCTGGAATCCAGGCCGAACGAATGATCCGTTGCGTAAGCTTTTCCATCGGCCAGAATGCAAATCTCCGATGGAAGAGTTTCACCGATCAATTGTGGCGAGTGCGTCGTTGTAATGAACTGAACCAATGGAAAAGTCCGCTTGAGATCGTGAATGATCCGGCGCTGCCAAATCGGATGAAGGTGTAAATCTAATTCATCTATAAGGACAA
>JBEKDN010000047.1:0-21145 GCA_050014335.1 Occallatibacter sp.
CTGATCGATCAAATCGATAATCACCACCCAGGCCAGATTGGTGCTCATGATCACATTGATCGGGTCGCAGTAAGCAAGCTGCACGGTGTTTTGAATGTCGATATCGCTCAGCGCGTCGATTACGTCGGGAGTAGCGCCCTGCAAAACGGCAATCTTGGTTGTGGTATCTCCCTCGGTTGTTTTCACGTTTAAATACTTGCTGGCTTGATCGGCCACGGCTTCAAAGAGAACCGGAATCGAAATCAATCCAATGGCAAAGCCAACGGCCGGTTGCAGGCCGGCAACCAACCCGCCCGAAAAAATAGCCGCAACAGCGCCTGCAACCCACAACTTCAACCACATTCTTGCAAAGGCGTCAGGGGGCAGATTGAAGTTGGTCGTGCGATGAATCAGGTCATAGCAATTCCATAAATAACTGCCGATAATTGCCCACATCACGGTGCCGCCCCAGGGAGCGTTGTGAATAAAGTCCGTCACCTGACTGTCTAAAAACTCCGGCGCAAAATGGATGCGGACCAGCACGAAGAGCAGCGCCGCCGAGAGGGTAAGAAAAATCAGTGCCAGCGAGCTCGCATATTCATACCGGTTGTAATAAGTCTTGAAGTAATCGGTGGCGATATCTTCGGCTGTAGTGAGGCCTTTCTTCGCGGGGAATCTGCTTTTGTACTGACGCAGGATATTGGGGTCGGAGAGGGAGCAGATGAGGGCTTGCCGCTTGACCGTCGTCCTGAGCCGCAGATTCAGAATCGCCAGCAGATACGGAACCCAGGCAAGAAGGCAGGCAATCAAGAGGAGAAGGTTTTTTAGCAGAAAGAGAATCATGGGGGAGGGAACTCCTTCAGAATTTTTGTAGGATCATATCGATTCCGCAAGCAACTGTCCAGAATTTTTATTTCCGTTTAATTCGGTCCATTTAATATTGTCAATTTCAGGCAACCGCATTCCACAGCCCGCCATCTCACACGAGACCGCAAATGCACTAAACTCAAGCCATGGGCTTCCAGGAATTCTTAGGCAATTCGGCTACGGTGACACGGCTGCGCGAGAGCATCGGGGCGGAGCGCTTTCCTCAGTCGCTGATTCTGGCCGGGCCGCGCGGCGCGGGCAAATACACGCTCTCGCTGATGCTGGCCCAAGCCGTCAATTGCCTTGAACCGACTGTGTTGGACGGCCTGCCGGACTTCTGCGGACGCTGCTCGAACTGCACCCGCATCGCGGAATCGGCCAATCTGGACACGCTGGTCGCCGCGGCAGTCGAGGCCCGCGATGAGATGCGCGACACGGACAAGCGCGAGACCCGCATCCTGATTCAGACCCATCCCGATGTGCTGATTGTCCCGCCGGATCCGCCGCAGTTGCTCATCAAACTGGGCCAGGTCCGGCAGGCAATACACGTCGCCTACTATCGGCCGCCAGTCGAAGCGCGCCGCACATTTACCATTTTCACCACCTCGGCATTTATGAAAGAAGCGGCCAACTCGCTGCTGAAGCTGCTGGAAGAGCCGCCCACGCATACGTCATTGATTTTGCTTACGGAAAATCCGCAGGAGCTGCTGCCCACCATCCGCTCACGCGCTGTCGTGCATCGGCTGGGCGCGATTCCCTCCGCTGACCTGGAAGCTCTGCTGCTGAAGCGCCGCCCGCTTCTCAAGCAGGCGGACCGCGCCTTGGCCGCGCGCCTTGCCGAGGGGGCGGTCGGCCGCGCGCTGACCATCGACCTCGTCCTCTATCTGACTAGCCGCCAGGACGCGCTTATCCTGCTGCGCACCGCGCTGCACGAGCCGGATTACTCCTCGCTTTTTCAAGCAACCGACAAATATCGCGCGGGCGCGGACGGGCAGGAGAAGACCATCAACCTGCTGCGCGCGCTCGGCAGCCTGCTGGAAGACCTGCTGCTGATCGTCGCCGGCACGCCGGGCCTCATTCGCAATCTCGACATTGAAGCCGAACTGATTCGCCTTGCGCAAGGCGTTAGCGTAGACTGGATTGATTCCGCCGCGCGCGCGCTGGCCGAGGTCGAGCAAGGCATGCGCCGCAATCTGCTCCGTTCACTTTCGCTGGACGCTATGGCCGTCAGCCTGACCCGCGATTAGCCAACGCTTTGCCAAGGAGAACACCGCCCATGAGCACCCCGCCCGCACAACCCGCTGTAAAAATAATCGCACCCGCGACCGTCCGCACTCCCAACCGGCGTTCCACTGGCCCCATCCACTTGACGGCTCAGGGCAACGGTCAAAGTCTTGAGTCATCGTCGATGCTTCGCCAGGCTGAACTCTTCTATCTGCAAAAGCAGATTCAGTCGCAGACCCCCATGGTTCTGGTGCTGGAAGATGGCGAGCAGCTTGAAGGCTGCATCGAATGGTACGACCGCAGCGCTCTCAAGCTTCGCGGCCGGCAGAAGACCCTGATCTACAAAGCGGCCATCAAATACATGTACAAACAGAGCGATGCGGGGCAAGCCGCGAGTAGGGACTAATCTCTCGTCCCCGCCTTGCCGAGCCTGTCGCGTATCGCCGCGCCAATCCCATCCTGCGGCGGAAGGGGACAGAGGATCACCGTGCAGCCTTGATCGTCCAGCGCTCGCAGCCCAGCGTACAGTGCATGAGCCAACTCTCCGGCAGCCGCCCAACGGCCCCAGGGAAAGACCGCCATAACCCCAGCCGGTGCGGCCAGTTCAGCGGGCAGCATCAGGCCCACTTGCTCATGGGCCAAACTCAGCGCCTCCGCAGCCAGTACTTCACCGAGCCTATCGAGCGGCGCATCCACCAGCACGAGCCGCGCTCTGGGCGCATAGTGCCGCAACCCGACGCCCGGCGAGGGAAGCGACTGGGGCGGCGTAGCCTTCAGAGCGGCTCTCTCGCGATAAAACTCGGCAGCCCCAGCCGTTGCGAGTATCTGATCTCGCGTGACCGCTCCTGGCCGATAAATCACCATCGGTGTCTGGCATGGGTCCAGCACCGTGGACTCTACCCCAAGTTTGGTCGCTCCCGCATCCAGAACAGCATCGATTTGTCCATCCAGATCGGCCAGCACATGCGCGGCGGTTGTTGGACTTGTGTGGCCAAAGAGATTGGCACTCGGCGCGGCCACCGGCACACGCGCCCGCCGAATCAGCTCCAGCGCCACCGGATGCGCGGGCATGCGGAGACCCACCAGCGGCCGGCCCGCCGTCACCGCATCGGGCACGGCTGAAGTACGCGGCAGCAAGAGCGTCAGCGGCCCCGGCCAGAAGGCCGCCATCAGCTTGCGCGCCGCCTGGGGAACTCGCACGACCAGCATGTCCAGCATTTTCTGATCGGCCACATGGACGATAATCGGATCCCAGGCCGGCCGCTGCTTTGCCGCAAAGATCCGTTCCACCGCCGCCGCATCCAGAGCATTCGCCCCTAATCCATAGACCGTCTCGGTAGGCAGCGCGACCAACCCGCCGGCGCGCAGAATCGCCGCCGCTTGCTCTAAGGCCTCCTGGGCCTCTGAACTTTCCAGGTTTGCTGGATCAACCATTAATCGCAATGTCTTCACATGTTTATTGTCGCCCACGGCAATTGCATCAAGGAAACATTATTGATCCAGAATTCTCTCAAGGGACAAAGCTCTGGCCATTTTGCTTATTTTGCGGCGCGACCACGGCCACGCCTCTGCAAAACTTTATCTTGTGCGCGAAGGTTCCTTGCTGTGCGCTGTAAGCTGTAAGCTGTAAGCTGCTTTTACGATGCCCATCGAGACCGAAATCAAATTCCGCGTGGACGACTTGGCCGACCTCAATCGGCGGCTTGAGGGTACTGGATTCACGCTGCAAACTCCGCGCGCGTTTGAGAGCAACGTCCTCTATGACACGCCCAGCCGCGACTTGAGGTCCCGCACCGAAATCCTCCGCATCCGCGGCTATGCCGGCCGCACCATCGTCACCCATAAGCGACTGCCTGACGTAGGCCCCGGCGAAGACACGCACAAGCATCGCGTGGAGACTGAAACCGAAGTCGCCGACGGCGCGGTACTGGAGCGGATATTTCTCTCGCTTGGCCTCGTCGCCGCCTTCCGCTATGAAAAATGGCGCGCCGAGTGGACCGACGGCGAGGGCCATTGCGTGGTCGATGAAACTCCGCTTGGCAACTACGCCGAACTTGAAGGCTCCGCCGAATGGATTGACCGCGCCGCTGCTGGGCTCGGTGTTGTCCCATCTCAGTACATCACCCTCAGCTACGGTCGCCTCTTCGACCATTGGCGCGCCGAGCACGACTCCGATGCCAAGAATCTGACCTTTGCGGAGGTGAAAAGCAGCCTTTAGCTTCCAGTTGCTAGCTTGAAACTTGGTGATTCGACCGTAAACTAATCTGCATGAAGGGTATAGCCGTCCGCTTTGCCTCACACCCGGCAGCAAGCAGACGGATGAAAGCTTTAAGCTATTCTTCCGCATCCGCTGGTACCGGCAGTAATTAGATTCTAAAAATGCGCTAACGAAGGTTACTTGAGCGCCGATAACTCCAATGAGCAGTTTGGAACGCTCAGAGGTGTCCAATGGACAAAAACTGTTTCAAATCTCCTCCCAAAGAGTTACGGCATTTGGGAGTGCGGCTGACGCGGGCAGCCGCACTGGCGTTGATGCTGGCGCTGGTCATGCCTGCCCGCGCAGCCGATGAGCGCGCCGTCAGATCGCGGGTTCCGCCCGTCTATCCAGAAATTGCCAAGCGCATGAAAATCACTGGGGCCGTCCACGTGTCAGTCACTATCGATGCGGAAGGCAAAGTGACGGATGCCAAAACAATCAGCGGAAACCGTATGCTGGGTGCGGCCGCCGAGGATGCCGTGCGCCGGTGGAGGTTTGAATCCGGCACAGGAACCACAACCATGGAGATTGAGCTGACGTTCGTTCTGGCGCAGTAACAGGGCCTGTCAATTCGAATTCCAGGTTCGCATCAAGGTTCGCGCGGAGCAATGACGCGCATGATGAATTGAGGGTGCGGCGCGCAGTAATTGCTCTTCACCATAATTCGACCGATCACTGTACCGGGCTCACTCGAGTGGCGCGGCGAATTGATTTCAGTGAAGCCGTCTGTCTTCCAACGATCTCAGATTGAACTCGACGGCGAAGCAGGCAAATGGAAGCAAGCTATGCTAATCCCGACCTTGACCAAACGGCCGATAACTCCGGCTCGGTTGTTCTGTCCGCCGCTCTCATCGACCCCGACGATGAGCGCCGCAAAGAGGTGGCGGAAGCCTTGATGGGCTTTCAAGGGACAGCGGTGCGCGAGTTCGATTCCTTTCCCGCCGACCTGGAAGACCTTCCCAAAATGCTGGATAAGCAATTCGACGCGATCCTGATTGGGCTAGATGCCGATCCGGAGTACGCCTTCGATTTGGTCGAAGCTCTTTGCGCAAACAACTCCACCATTGTGATGGTCTACTCCTCGCAGACGAATCTTGAAACCGCCATCCGGTTCATGCGCGCGGGCGCACGCGAATTCCTCACATTGCCTCTGTTGCGAGCCGACGTGGTGGGCGCATTGGCACGCGTTTCCATCCAGCGCTCGGCGGGCTCGCACGGCGGCCGGCGCTCCTCGCGCAAACTCTTCGTTTTTCTGGGCGCCAAGGGCGGCTGCGGCGTCACCACCATTGCCTCAAATTTTGCTGTTGCGCTGGCCGCCGACTCTGGAGCGCGCACGCTGCTGATCGACTTCGGCCTGCCGCTTGGCGATGCCGCGATCAACCTCGGGATGACCACGCAGTACTCCACCGCCAATGCACTGCAAGACTCTAACCGCCTGGACGTCAACTTTCTCCGCTCACTGCTCTCCAAGCACAGCTCGGGGTTGTTTGTGCTTCCCGCGCCGGGCGAATTCTCGCCGGCCCTGGCCTCGGTTGAAGCCATCGATAAGCTTCTCACGATTGCCAAGCAGAGCTTTGATTACGTGGTCGTCGATGCCGGTTGCAGGGTCGATCTGCGGGCCACAGCGCTCTTTGATGAAACCGCCATCGTCTACCTGATCACGCAGGTCGGCGTCTCTGAATTGCGCAACGCCAATCGCATGATCTCGCAATTCTTTTCCGCGCGCGATCGCAAGCTCCAGATCGTTCTCAACCGCTATACGCCGCAGGCACTGGTGGTGGATGAAAAGCAGATCGCCAAAGCACTCACCAAGCCCGCAACTTGGAAGATTCCCGACGACTTTGCCACCGCCCGCCGCACTTTGAATACGGCCGTTCCGGTGGCGCTGCAAGACTCGCCGATCTCGCGGGTGATCCACCAGATGGCGCGCACCGCCTGCGGCCTGCCCGCAAGTCCGGAAAAGAAAAAGGGATTCAGCCTCTTCAGAAAATCAAGTTAAGAGTTCTCTAACGACAAATAATTGCCGTGTGTGACTTTAGTCGCTGTAGCCGCGGACCAACTCTCCTATGCTCGATTTGCGGGTTAAACCAGATAGGAGATTCACATGTTTTGTTATCAATGCGAGCAGACATCGAAGGGCGAAGGCTGCCAGACTCTTGGAGTCTGCGGTAAAGACGAAACCACAGCGGCGTTGCAGGATCTGTTACTGCTTGCCGTTAAAGGCATCTCGATCTATGCTCACCGCGCGCGGCAATTCGGCGCATCGGACCCTGAGATTGATGCTTTCACCATTCAAGCCATCTTTGCCACGTTGACCAATGTCAACTTCGATCCAGAGCGCCTCGTCGACTTGATTCATCAGGCCATTGCCATGCGCGACGCGGCGCGCAAACTCTATGAGAGCGCCAGCGTTGCAGCCGGAGTTGTGCCCGTGGAATTGGGCGGCGCGGCTGCATGGAAGCCCGCCGCAACTCTCGATGGGTTGCTGGCGCAAGCGCAGCAGGCGCTTCTGCCCGTGCGCTTTCTCACGGAGAGCAAAGAGATCGCCAACCTGCAAGAGCTGGTGCTCTACGGCATCAAAGGCGTGGCCGCATACGCTGCGCACGCGCTGGCTCTGGGCGCGGGCGACCCCGTCTCGTTTGCCAAAATTCATGAGATTCTCGACTTCCTCACTCACCCCGCGCCCACCGCGGAAGAACTGCTGGGCAAGGCTTTGGCCGTTGGCGAGTTGAACTATCGCGTGATGGAAATTCTGGACCACGCGCACACGGAAACCTTTGGCGCGCCGCAGCCTTCGCAGGTGCGCCTGGGCGCGCGCAAGGGCAAGGCTATTCTGGTATCGGGTCATGACCTGCATGATCTTTACGCGCTGCTGGAGCAGACTAAAGGCCTGGGCATTCAGGTCTACACGCATGGCGAGATGCTGCCCGCGCACGGCTATCCAAAAATCAAAGCGCACGCTCACCTGGCCGGTAACTACGGTGGCGCATGGACCGATCAGGCTGCGGAGTTCAATGAATTCCCGGGCGCAATTCTGATGACCTCCAACTGCATTCAGGAGCCCAAGCTCGCTTACAAGCAGCGCATTTTCACCTCAGGAATGGTGGCTTGGCCCGGCGTAGTGCATATCGCAAATCAGGATTACAGCGCGGTGATCGCAGCGGCTCTTGCTGCTCCCGGCTACACGGAAGATGGCGGCGACGAAGAGATCACCGTAGGCTTCGGACACCAGGCCGTACTCAGCGTTGCGGGCACCGTAATCGACGCCGTGAAGGCCGGAGCAATTCGCCGCTTCTTCCTCATTGGCGGTTGCGACGGAGCGCGCTCAGGCCGCAGTTACTACACCGAACTCGCCGAGGCGATCCCAGCCGACTGCCTCATCATGACGCTGGCTTGTGGCAAATTCCGCTTCAACAAGCTCGATTTCGGCACCATCGGCGGCCTGCCGCGACTGCTCGACATCGGCCAATGCAATGACACTTACTCCGCGCTGCAAATTGCCATGGCTCTGGCCAAGGCCTTCGAGTGCGGCGTCAATGATCTGCCGCTCTCGCTGGTTCTGTCCTGGTATGAACAGAAGGCCGTAGCGGTTCTGCTCACGCTGCTTCACCTTGGTGTGCGCAACATTCGCATCGGGCCAACGCTGCCGGCTTTTCTTTCACCCGCCGTGCTTGCGTTGCTGCAGGAGAAGTTCAACCTGATGGCAATTACCACGGCTGAGAATGACCTTGCCGCCATGCTTGCTTAGTCGGATCGGCAACTTGCTTTTCCGCCCTGACGGCATCGAATCGCCGTTGGGGCGTTCCACATTGGACGCATCATAGACTGATAGAATCCCCCAATGACCACTCCGCGTTTTGACGTTGCAGCCGTGCTGGAAGGCACTGCTTTATTCTCCAGCCTCAGCGCAGAAGAGTTGCGCACTCTGGCCGCCCGCACCGTGCGCAAAAATCTAAAGTCCGGTGAACTGCTCTTCTCAGAGGGCGAGGCCTGCCGCGGATTGCACATCGTCGCCAGCGGCAAAGTGCGCATCTTCAAAACCTCTGTCAGCGGCCGCGAACAGGTGCTGGCCGTCAATCAACCGGGCGAGTCGGTTGCCGAACTGCCCGTCTTCGATGGCGGCATGTATCCCGCCTCGGCCGTGGCCATCGAAGATACGCAGATTGCATTTATTGCGCAGCGCGACTTTCATAGCTACTGCCTGGAGCATCCGGAGGTGGCGCTCAAGGTTCTCTCCGTTGTGGGCGCGCGGCTCAGGCGGCTGGTTGGCATCATTGAAGAGTTATCCTTTACCACCATCCGTCAGCGCCTGGTGGCAATGCTGCTCAAACTGGCCCAAAACGAAGGCGTAAAGACCGAGGCCGGCATCGAATTTCTACTGCCTTCGACGCATCAAGAACTGGCCAATCAACTGGGAACCGTGCGTGAACTTGTCTCTCGCAACCTGATGCGCCTGCAAGCCGAAGGCCTTCTCGATGTCGATGCCCGCCGCATCGTGGTCAAAGACGCAACCGGCCTCAGCGCGCTGCTTGAGGCGGCGTCTTAAAGCTGTGTGCATTATTGAAGCCGAACGCTGTTCGCGCACATTCGGGCATCACGCGATTGTCCAATCCTCAATCTTGAGGCCATCCACAAAGGAAAAAACCTGGTCATGGGTTACCAGTATCATTCCCAGTGCCAGGGCCTGCGCGGCAATCATTAAATCTTCGGCGGAGAGCGGGCGGCCTTTGCGTTGCTGTTCGGCCCTCAACAGCCCGTAGGCCCGAGCCGCGGCCGAGTCCGAGGCCAGAATGGTCGCGTTTGCTAGAAACGTCTCCACTGCGTTGCGCCGCGTCATCGACGGTGGTTTATTGGCTAGTCCATAACGCATCTCCGCCTCTGTAATCGTCGAGATGGCCGTTGCGGCCAGACCCGCGCGGCTCAGATGCTCACGCACCGCGGGCGGCTTGCCGCTAAGTAAATAACTGACCGTATTCGTATCGAGAAGATAGCGCAGGGCCATCTAAAACAGGTCCAATTCACGCGGCATTTGTGTTGCGCGCTCGAAAAAATCGGCGGGGAAATCCGCTTGATCGAAGATCCTATAAAGCTGCTCCAGCGTGAGCTTGGGTGCGGCGCCGGAGTTAGACTGTCCGGCATGAAAACGACCTCGCTTGGCTGGCAAAAGTACAACCTCACCGTTCTCAGGGTTGCGCCGAATGACTACCTCGGTACCCTCGAAGCGGAACTCTTTGGGCAGGCGCACGGCCTGACTGCGGCCATTCTTGAAGAGCTTGGCGGATTTCGCGGGAGCCTGCGGATTTGCGGTGGAATGAGCCGTCGCCATCATGCGCCTCCCAGTCTTGGACTATATCATAGTATATACCAATTCGGGCTATTAATTTAGCCTTATGCGCATGATACCTGTTCTGGTATAATAAGGTCGTGCATATCTTTGCGAAGGCGCTGATCTGGATCGGGAGCAGCAAAAGAGACTTGATGAGCCTTCCTGTCGGCGTACGGAGGTTCTTCGGTCACGCGCTGAATTTTGCACAGGAGGGGGAGCAGCACGACGCCGCAAAAGTGCTGAAGGGCTTTGGTAGTGCGGGAGTGCTGGAGGTGGTCGAAGACGATGTGGATGGGACGTATCGAGCCGTCTACACCGTCAAGTTCAAGGAGGCAGTCTTTGTCCTGCACTGCTTCCAGAAGAAAAGCAAGATTGGGATAGCGACACCCAAAAGAGATATGGAAATCATTCAAACGCGGCTCAAAGTTGCCGAGGCATTGGCAAAGGAGATACGAGATGGCAAAAAGCATTCTTGACGGGATCGAAGTTGAAATCAGCTCTGGCAACGTCTTCGCGGACCTTGGCCTGCCGGATGCCGCACAACTCAAGATCAAGTCCGGCCTGGTTATCGAAATCACGCGCGCGGTGCGCCGCCTTGGCTTGACTCAAGGAGAAGCTGGCCGCCGCATGGGAATCTCACAAGCCAAAGTCTCCGGCATGATGCGCGGAGATTTTTCCAATCTATCGGAACGCAAGCTGATGGAGTGCCTGAACCGCCTCGGCTATGACATTGAAATCAAGATAACTCCTGCCGCCGATTCTGTTGGACGGCGAAGTTTGGCGGTTGCTTAAACAAGGATGCGTCGCGGTTGCAGTAGAAACTCCCGTCTCCTATTTTTGAAACCTGGGAGAATTATCCATATCGTTGCGTATGAGTAGCTAGAAGGTGAAAGGTGCACTCACTTCTCCGCCCCGTGGCATTTTTTGTACTTCTTGCCCGATCCGCAGGGGCAGGGGTCGTTGCGTCCTACCTTTTCGCCAGTGCGCCGCTGAGTGGGCTGGCTTGCGTCTCCGCCTGAGCGGCTGGCTGCTTCAAGCTCGCGCTGCTTCTTGCGCAGGAACTCCTTCTCCAGCGCATCGATGGTCGAAGAGGGCTGCCGCGTAGAAATCGTAATCTCGCGCGGCGCGGCATCGATCGTCAGACGCTCTTCAGCACTGGCCACGGGCGGCGCTTTGGGAACCGTGCGATTGATCCGGGGAGTTCCATCCACCGGCTGCCCGTCTGGACCAAGAATCTGCATCCGGAAGAGGAAGCGTACCGTGTCCTCCTGGAACTTCAGCATCATCGCTTCAAACATGTCGTAGGACTCGCTCTTGTACTCCACCAGCGGATCCTTCTGCGCATAGCCGCGCAGACCAATGCCTTCTTTCAGGTGATCCATCGAGAGCAGATGGTCCTTCCACAGCCCATCGATTACGCTCAGCATTACCATCCGTTCGTGGTAGCGCATCGTCGCCGCGCTGAGAATTTTTTCCTTGGCTTCGTAGCCCTCTTTCAGTTTGTCAAATATCGCGTCGCCCAGTTCGTGCCGGCCCAACTCCAGAGGCTTGATCCCCACCGATTCAAAAGTGATTCCGAAATGATCGATAAGCTTTTCGTCGATCCCCTTCACATTCCACTGATCCGGATGCAGCTTTTCGCCTGCGAATTCGTCCAGAATCCCGCTGAGAATTCCGCCAACGTAATCCTCCAGAATCAATTCCTTCTGGTCCACTCCTTCCAGCAGCTGCCGCCGCAATCCGTAAACCGCTTCGCGCTGCTTGTTCATCACATCGTCGTATTCCAGGAGATGCTTGCGGCTCTCAAAGTTCTGCGCTTCCACGGCCTTCTGCGCGCCCTCAATGCGTTTGGTAATCATCTTCGACTCGATGGGCTCGTCTTCTTTCATGCCCATGCGCTGCATCATCGAGCTCATCCACTGCTTGGCGAAGATGCGGATCAGGTCGTCTTCAAGAGAAAGATAAAAACGCGACTCGCCGGGATCGCCCTGACGGCCGGCGCGCCCGCGCAACTGATTGTCCACGCGCCGCGACTCATGCCGCTCGGTGCCCAAAATAAATAGACCGCCTGAAGTAATTACCTGCTCGTGATCCAGGCGCGCGGCATCGGCGTGAATCTTGTAGACCTCGGCCCACTCCGGCTCAGAGATTTCAAACTCCTGGCCGCTGTAATAAAAACGCTGAAAGCCGGCCGGGGCCATCGGATTGATCGCGCCCTCGGCTACGCTGATGGCCCGCGCCTTGTTCTTCTTCACTAGTTCCTGGCGCGCCATGAACTCCGGATTGCCGCCCAGCAGAATATCCGTGCCGCGGCCTGCCATATTGGTTGAGATCGTCACCGCTCCCAGCCTTCCGGCCTGCGCCACAATCTCCGCCTCGCGCTCGTGGAACTTGGCGTTCAACACCACGTGGCGCACGCCCTTGCGCTGCAAGATTCCAGAGAGCCGCTCGCTCTTTTCAATCGACGTTGTGCCGACCAGTACAGGCTGTTTCTTCTCATGCAGAATCGCAATGTCGTCGGCCACGGCCTTGAACTTTGCCTTCTCCAGCAGATAAATCACATCGGGATTTTCCAGCCGCAGCATTGGCTTGTTGGTGGGAATCACGACGATTTCGAGTTTATAAATCTTCTCGAATTCGGCGGCCTCGGTCTCCGCCGTGCCGGTCATGCCGGACAGTTTGCTGTAGAGGCGAAAGTAATTCTGGAAGGTGATCGTGGCCAGCGTCTGGTCTTCCTTGCGGATGTTGACGCCCTCCTTGGCCTCGATCGATTGATGCAGGCCATCGCTCCAGCGGCGTCCCGGCATTAGGCGTCCGGTGAAGGTGTCCACGATGATCACTTCGCCGTCCTTGACCACATACTCGACATCGCGTTTGTAGAGCGCGTGCGCCTTGATTCCGGTCTCCACGTAATGCTTCAGTTCCCAGTTCTCCGCATCGGCAATATTGCCAATCCCCAGCAGCTTTTCAATCGTCTCCCAGCCTCGGTCGGTTACTCCAATCGTCCGCTGCTTTTCATCCACAATGTAATCGCCGGTCAAAAACTTCTCGCCCTCGCGCAGATCCAGGCCCAGCTCCGATACGCGCTGTGAATCGCTGGCCTCGACCTCCTCGCCCAGTTCCAGATCTGGAATGATCTTGCGCACGCGCGCATACTTGTCGGTAGTCTGGTCGGTTGGTCCGGAGATAATCAGCGGCGTACGCGCCTCATCGATCAGGATCGAGTCAACCTCATCGACGATGGAGTAATAGTGCCCGCGCTGCACGCAATCTTTTATCTCGAATTTCATGTTGTCGCGCAGGTAGTCGAAGCCAAATTCGTTATTGGTTCCGTAAGTAATGTCGGCGGCATAAGCGGCTCTGCGTTCGTTGTCGTCCAGATCGTGAACGATAACGCCAACCGTCAGCCCCAGAAACTCATAGATCTTGCCCATCCACTCGGCGTCGCGCTTGGCCAGGTAGTCATTCACTGTAACCACATGCACGCCGTGGCCGGCCAGCGCATTCAGGTAGCAGGCCAGCGTCGCCACCAGCGTCTTGCCTTCGCCGGTTTTCATCTCTGAGATCTTGCCCTGGTGCAGCACCATGCCGCCAATCAACTGCACATCGAAGTGGCGCATCTGCACACTCCGCCAGCCGGCCTCGCGCACCACGGCGAAGGCCTCGGGCAGAAGATCGTCGAGAGCGGCCTTTTCCGCCGCCAGGCGCTCGTCCTTGTGCTCGGCGTCGTCGGGAATATTCGCCAGAGACGCAGCAATCCGCGCCCGGAACTCCACCGTCTTCGCCCGCAATAGGTCGTCCGTGAGCTTCTTCGTGTCTGCTTCCAGCGCATTGATCAGCGCCACAATCGGCATCAGCCGCTTAATCAGGCGCTCATTGGCCGTACCGAATATCTTCGTTAAGACTTTATCGAAAAACACAGGATTCTCCGTCTATCAGTGTAAATGGTTGGGGTTGGCCAGAGTGGGACCACTCCCGGAAGTAGAATCCGGCAGGGAGCGGCAGCCTGATCGGCCCGTTAGCAAAGACTTGAGAACTATCAACTCTCTTCTCTTCAAAAAACCTCTTGACACGGTATTATCAAAAGCGGCAGAATTCCTTTACTGTTACATTGAATTTCCGTGAGCAGAGCTTTCCCGCCTGCTCCGCGAATTTGAATCAAACGTGCCAATTGATGCCACGGATTGGTCGCATTCCGTGGCGAACAGACGGGCTTCCACTCATTCCAAAATCAGTATCCGGCATTTTAGTTTCCAATTGGCGAGTGTGTGGGATGATCCGTCCGGCTGTGCAGCCGTCGCGCGATGCGGCGCACTCTGTGCCGCGTTGCATGATTCATCCACCCCCCATTTGGAGATCTCGATATGCATCTATGCAAGCTTTATGTCTTGGCCGTAGCCAGTGTGCTCTTTGCCCCTGCAATCTGGTCACTGGCTCAGAGTTCCGCATCCAATACGCAGCCGAAACCTGCGCACGCCGCCCAGCCGCCGCTGGGCGACTACGTTCCGTGCCTCTTTGACGAAGGGCAGAATTACGAATTGCGCGAGCACTCCTACCGGGATAGTAATTCGACGCTGACACCAGACCAGATCGGGGAAATCGTTAAAGGCATCGGAAAGGTTCTGACTCCTGCCGCTCTGAGCGATAAACCAACCCCTGCTCAAACGGCGGCAAGAGAAGCCACCGTGAATTCTGTAACGGAGCTTACCACAGACCTGATAGCCCTCCAAGATACGCTGCAAAACCTCCCGCCCGATAAGTTCCTTTCAGTCATCCAACAACTGGCCGCTGGGCTAGCCCCTGATCAACTGAAGCTACTGAACGCGTACCTGCAGTCCGTGAATCCCGTGTCTACCTATAATCGCCCCCCCGACGTCAGTTGCTCCTTCTCCGTCCTGCAATGGAAGGAGACCAAGGATGTCTTCGGTAGGCGCGTGGCCAATGACTATGTGGCTCTTCAGGTGAACCTCCGCAATCTGAATACGCAGCACGAGTTTCTGGTGCATGACATCCAGATCGCGGTGGACACTGGGTTGACTCCTTATCAGTTTGGCCGCTTCGAGGCCGCCCGCGACAAGCAGATCGTCCGCGGCGTCGTGCAGCGCGGTCAGAGTGAAGACCGGCGCAACCTGATCATCAATTCCCTGACCGCAGCCGGGGCCATCCTCTCGCCGATCGGTACGTTTGCGGCCAACGCCAGTGGCAGCCTGGTCACTGGCATCTCCATCTTCCAAGGCCCCTTTCTGGTGGGCGCCAACAATATCTTTCCCGATCACTCACTGGAATACCTGAACAACCTCAACGATCTTGGCTTCTCGCCCTCCTCCACCAACAAGACCGTCGTTCCAGTGCAAGGCAGCGTACCGCTCGTGACATTCCTCGCAGAGAAGCCGCTGGAGCAACTACCCTTCGTTCGCTGCGGGCACGAACATTCGAGGAGCCATCGGGGCGATGCGCTTAAGACGGCAGCACAATTAGATCTCCCGAACGAAATGAACTGCCAGCTTCACCCAGACTACGACTACAAAAGCACCCCGTCAGTTCATGATGACATCAACGTCGACGATACGCTGACTGGATTCTTCCAGAAGCCACTCACATTCAAGAACTGGGACGGAGCGGCACAGAACATCTTTGGCCATCGCGTCTTTGTCGTTATCGCCGGAGTGCTCATTCAGGAGGTGGCCAGCGGCCCAACCGTCACCAGCCTCAATTGCCCGCCAAGTAAAACCGACCCGAAGAGCGTGGACACGTCCACTGACCCAATCACCTGCACCGTCAGCGGCAGCAACCTGGATCAAGTCTCATCCGTCAAGCTGACACAGGGATCGACAACCATCCCCGGCAGTGAAACCGCTTATGCCTCGGGCAACACGGCAACCATCAGTTTCAAACTCAGCGATATCAATACCGCCAAGGCAAACGGAAGCTATGAGCTTTTCCTGACGCCCACAGGCGGAGGCAAGGATATCGACTCGACCAAGGCGTTGATCTTCACTGCGCCTTGCGCGGCAGCTCCTTCCGCGCCCGCCAGCCTGACTGCGACTGCAACTTCCTCCTCCGCCGTCAACTTGACGTGGCCGGCAGTTACTCCGCCAGCTAACTGCACGGTAAGTTCCTACAACGTCTATGGCAGCACAACCAACGGCTTCACTCCCGGTGCGGCCAACCTGCTCACAAACGTGAACGCCACCAGCTATTCCAACGTAGGCCTCAAGCCTTCGACAACCTACTACTACGCCGTGGAAGCTGTGGATGCCTTCGGCTCATCGCCCGCCGTGACGGCCAATGCCCTCACGACAAAATAGATTGCGTGTTTGAAATCTCATCGCCAGCCCGGATGCCGGGTGTTTCATGCCGCGAGAGCGGCCTGAAGCGCCCGACATCCGGCGCTGGTTTCCAACCATTGAATTGCTCGCCTTCACCCGGCTACTGTTCCCGCCATCTCCCTTGTCCCCTTCAGCAGCCGCTCAAAGGCCTCTATCGGCACCGGCCGGCTGAAGAGATACCCTTGATACGTATGGCAGCCAAGCCCGGCCAGAAACTCCCGCTGTTGCTCGGTCTCCACGCCTTCGGCCACCACTTTTAGATTCATCGCCCGGCCCAAAGATAGAATCGCCTGCACAATTGCGCCGCCGCCCGGCTCGTGCATTGAGCGCACAAAAGAGAGATCGATCTTCAACTCATCCAGCGGCAGCAGCTTCAGGTAGTTCAGCGAAGAATAGCCCGTGCCAAAATCGTCCAGCGAGAAGGTGATGCCATAAGCTTTCAGCTCCCTCATTTTGGCGATCACATCCTCGATGTTCTCCACCAGCATGCTCTCGGTCAGCTCCAGCTTGAGGTTCTCGGCTGAAATGCCCGCCGTCTCCAGAGCCGTCAATACCTTGCCCACAAACTCCGGCTCGCGGAATTGGCGCGCGCTGATATTGACGGCCAGCGTAAGATGAGCCGTCTCCTCGCGTTTGGTCCAGGCGGCAATCTGCCGGCAAGCCGCGTTTAACACCCAGTCGCCCAGCGGCAGAATCAGCCCCGACTCCTCGGCCAGCGGAATGAACTTGTCGGGCAGCACCAGCCCTAGTTGGGGATGCCGCCAGCGCACCAGCGCCTCGGCACCCACCGTCGCGCCCCAATCCACCTGCGGTTGAAAGTAGAGCAGGAACTGATCCTCCCTCAGCGCCACGCGCATATCTTCTTCCATTGCCGCGCGCGCGTTCACCGCGGCCTGCAGAGACGGCGCAAAGAAGCGCACCGTATTGCGCCCCGCGCTCTTGGCCTGATACATCGCAATGTCGGCCTGCTGCAGCACTTCATCGGCACTCGCCTGGCAGTCGCCAAAGACCGTAACTCCGATGCTGGCGGTGTTAACGCATTCCCGACCCTCCAGCAAAGATGGCCGGCTGATGGCGGCTAGAATCTTTTCGGCAATAATCTCAGTCTGCGCCGCCGCCACTTCGGGAATATTACTGAGTTCATCCAGCATCACTACAAACTCATCTCCCCCCAGCCGCGCCACGGTGTCGCTCTCCCGCACGCAGGCCGTGATTCTCCGCGCCACTTCCTGCAAGAGAAGATCGCCGGTAGGGTGGCCCAGCGTGTCATTCAACTTTTTGAATTGATCCAGGTCAGAGAAGAGCAGCGCGCCCAGCCGTCCACTGCGCGCTGAGGTAGTCAATGCTTTTTGCAAGCGGTCCAGCAGCAAGCGCCGGTTGGGCAGTCCCGTCAACGGGTCGTAAAAGGCAAGATTGCGTATCTCTTCATGCGCCCTCATCAGCCGGTTGATCGCCAGCTCGCGCCGCACCAGGCCGGCCATGCGCAGACGCAAAAGCGCCCAAGCCGTTGCCAGCGGAATCATTGCGCAGATCCCGATAAACCACCAGGAAAGATACCAGGGCGTCAGAATCCTGAAGGCAAATTCCGTGCGGCTTCCGCCCCACACTCCGTCGCCGGCCTCCGCCTCAACCTGCAAGCGGTAATCTCCCGGCGCAAGCTGGGCAAACTGCAACTCGCGCAGCGTCGTCTCGGTCCACGCCGCGTTGCCGCCCTCCAGCCGGTAACGGAAGAGAACTCCATTCTGCCGTGGCGCGTTCAGCACCGAGTAGCGCGCGACAAACGAATTTGCCCGAGCCGTAAAGGCCGGATCGTTCTCTCCGGAAACATCCTTCTTGCCCATCGTGAGGCGCGTAAAGACTACCTTGAGCGGCGCAACCGCAGTGGTTCGCGGCATCGGCTTGAAGCGCGATATTCCGCCGCTGGTTCCAATCCACACCGTGCCGTCGGGCTCCGCGGCAAAGCTATTCAGATTGCAATCGTTCCAAATCAGGCCGTCACCCGTGTCGTAGTGATTCCAACCGGCGCCATCCCACACCTCCACGCCATGCTCGGTGCCTGCCCACAGCCGTCC
This sequence comes from Occallatibacter sp., assembly GCA_050014335.1. Lineage (GTDB taxonomy): Bacteria > Acidobacteriota > Terriglobia > Terriglobales > Acidobacteriaceae > Telmatobacter. The sequence goes on from JBEKDN010000047.1 coordinate 18,055, forward strand.
CGCGGCGTCAAAGTCCAAAAACGTCACAAGCCCGTCGGCGCCCCGGCGCTGGAGGCCCTTTTCCACCATTAGCCTCCGGCCTTGCAGATGGACGCGGTCGATTCCACCTCCAAACCGATAGCCAACCCACACCATCCCCTTATCGCCCGCACCCAGCGAGAGCACCTCCTGATTCGTCAATCCATCCGAGCGCGAGAACTTACTCCACCTCCCGCCGGCCATCGCGAAGAGGCCGTCCACGCCGCCCGCCCAGACCGTCCCATCGCTTCCAATCTCGACGCACCAAATCCACGAAGAGCCAATTTCATTTATGCGATTGAATCGGGTGTACGGCGGCGATGCGACAAAGAGCCCCGCTTCCGTTGCCGCCCACAGCCGCTGCTCACGGTCGAAGCGCAAGCTCAAAACCATCTTGCTCAGCAGTCCCTGCTTCTCTCCAAACCAACTCAGGCTGCCGGTCTTCTGATCCCGGCGCGCAATGCCGCGCGTCTCCGTGCTCACCCAGAGATCCCCATCGGCCCCAGCGCGAACTGAGCGAATCGGAAAGCCCTTCAGCCCCTCAACCGGCGTCCAGCGCATCCCAAAGTTCCGCCGGTCGCCGCGCATCAGCCCACCGGTAGTGCCCAGCCATACCGTCCCATTGGCCTGCGGAAGAATCTCATTCACTCCTTCGCTGGCCAGCCCACTGGCCGCCGAGTAGCTCTCCCACTCCCGGTATCCGCGCCACTGCATCAGCCCGCGACCCGCCATGCCAAGCCATAGCGAGTGCTGCCGATCCTCGTATGCCGTCATCACCACGCCGCGCAAACCGGCGGTGCGGTCGATGGTGCGCCAGCCTTTCTTCTCCTGCATCAAGAGCCCATCCGGCGTGGGCAGCAGGATGCGGCCATCTTCATCGACGGCAGGCACGCCCACTGTCGCGTCCGGCTTGGCCAGACCAACCGGCCTGCGAAAGCGGCTCTCGCCCTGCGCCATCACAAAAACGCCCTCGACCCGGTAGCGCAGCCAAAGAGCTCCCGCGCCATCCTTCACAATCCCCACCGCCGCGCTCTCCGGCAACCCACTCTCGCGCCCATAGACGCGCGTCCCGCTTCCATCCATGCGGCACAACTCCGCTCCGCATCCGTACCAGACCGTCTCTCCATCGGCCAGCACCGCGGAAATACCGGATTCCGCCACTCCCGCCGCCTGAGGAATAATGCGCTGCGTAAATCCTGACTGTCCGGCTACGGAATCAAGCTCGATCAGCCCCGCGTCCGCTGCCAGAAACGTATGCCCTCGTCCGTCGCTCTGGATGCCTTGCCTCCATTCGACCCGTTTGAAAGCGCCTGAAACTCTTTCAAAGTGATTGTCGTGCAAACGGAAGAGGCCAAAATCGCCGCCAGCCAGCAGAGAACCGTCCGGTGCCTCGCCCAGCGCCACACCATTGGCCAGCGGCATTCCCCGCGCCGGGCCAAAGATCTCAAAGCGCTCCCCGTCGTAGCGATAGATTCCGTTTTCCGTACTCACCCAAAGAAAGCCCGCGCGGTCCTGATAAATCTTGCGGACCTCCAGGTTATCCAACCCTTCCGCGCTGCCGAGTGTCCTGAAACTGAACTCCTGCGCGCGCAGTATCCCGCCGGCCGCTAGCATCAATGCTCCGCAAGCCAAAAACAAGACAAAAGCGCTCGAGTTTTTTCTAGAGTTCACTCACCGAGGTTATCGGCACGCCAGCGGAATCTTCTTAAAATGCTTCAGAATGAGATAGGCCTTCTCCATCGCCGGCAAGTGCAACCTGCAAACTGTAATCGGTACTTGGCTACAATAGAATCAGATGACTCATCTCTCGGCGCTCTTTTCCCAAGTGGACTGGCACTGGATCTGGCTCGCCGTGGCGGCCTTCCTTGCCGGTGTGCTGAATGCGGTCGCCGGTGGTGGCTCTTTCCTCTCCTTCCCGGCCATGTTGGCCATGAAGATGCCGCCCATCCAGGCCAACGCAACCAATACCGTCGCCGTCTGGCCCGGCCAGCTTACCTCCATCGCCGCCTACCGCGATGACATTCGCAAGAACCCGCGCTTTGTCTGGCCCATGGCTCTGGCCGGCCTCGCGGGCGGCACCGCCGGCGCTTTGGTGCTGCTCAACACGCCGCAGAAGACTTTCCTGCATCTGGTGCCCTGGCTGCTGCTGGCCGCCTCAACTATATTTGCGGTCAGCGGCCCCGTTTCGCGCTGGCTCAAGCTGCTTGAAAGCACTCCGGGCGCGCCTCGCAGGCTGCCCGTCTTTCTTGCCACCACCGCCGTCTGCTTTTACATCGGCTACTTCGGTGCGGGCGCAGGGTTCCTCATCATCACGCTGCTTTCGCTCTTCGGCTTTCGCGATCTGCACCAGATCAACGCGCTCAAAGTCGTCTCCACCACTCCGGCCAATGGCATCGCCTGCATCATCTTTGCCGTAAGCGGCAAGGTCGTCTGGCCCGATTGCCTGCTGGCGATGGTTGCCTGCGGCATCGGCGGATACGCCTCGGCCCGCATGGCGCGCCGCATTCCGCAGGCTCTCCTGCGCGCCATTGTCGTCTCAATCGGCCTGGGTATGGCCGCATGGTTCTTCTGGAGGAATTCCTGATAGCTGCCCTTTTTCATCCTCTGCCGCGCTGGGTGCTGGATAGCATCGGCTCGATCGCGGCCGTTTGCACCACCGCATCTTTTGTTCCCCAACTTCTCCACGTATGGCAGCGCAAGAGCGCCCGCGACATCTCGCTGGCCATGTTTCTCCTCTTCAACTTCGGCCTTACCTGCTGGCTCATCTACGGCATCGGCATCGGCTCCATCCCCATGATCGCCGCCAACGGCATCACACTGCTGCTGGCGCTGGCGATTCTAGCGCTCAAGCTGCGCTATGACCGGAAAGGCAATTAGCAGTAGACAGCCGCAACTGACCACTGTTCACTGACCACTGTAAACTGTACCCATGAGCCACGAAGGCATCCGCATCGAAGCCAAACAAGAAGAGCCCCAGTCCGAGCGCCCGCTGCCCCGCATCAGCATCACGCCTGAGAAGGTTCGCGTCCTGCTCACCCAGGGCACCGGCGTGGAGATCGATTGGGTCGACGGC
>JBEKDN010000048.1:0-22736 GCA_050014335.1 Occallatibacter sp.
GTACTCGCAGCTCTGTTTCTAACCCTCGTTTCCGCAAGCGCTAACGCGCAAGCGGCGTGCAACGTTGTTTACACAATTTCACCGCAAAATACCAGCGCTTTCGGCGCGGCGCTTACAATCCAAAACACAGGAACGACGGCCTGGACCAGCTGGACTCTGACCTGGACCTTTGCCAACGGACAGACGGTTTCGTCTCTTTGGAATGGCATTGAAACTCAGAGCGGCGCGGTCGTGACCGTAAAGAATGAGCCTTATAATGGCAGCGTAGCCGCGGCCGGCAGTGTCAGCGGCGTGGGCTTTAACGGCACTTGGAATGGCACCACCAACGCGGTGCCCACCAACTTCGCCGTGAACGGAGTCACCTGCGGCGCGCCCAAGACGGCCACCACCACCACGCTGACCGCATCCACCACTACGCCCAAGGTTGGCGCCAGCGTCACGCTGACAGCCACCGTTGCGCCCTCCGCGGCCACCGGCACAGTAACTTTCTATTCTGGAACGACCTCGCTCGGCACCGGAACATTGGCCTCGGGCGTGGCCACGCTTGCAACCTCATTCGCCACCGCTGGAACCGACTCGCTCACCGCTGTATATGCCGGCTCCACGACCTACGCCACCAGCACTTCGAGCGCCGTTTCCGTAACGGTTAGCGCGGCCACTTTGACGGCGACGACGACCGCGCTGACGGCCTCGACAACAACGCCGAAGGTTGGCGCCAGCGTCACGCTGACGGCGACGGTTTCGCCTACAGCCGCCACCGGCACAGTCACATTCATGTCGGGCACAACTTCGCTGGGAACCGGAACATTGGCCTCGGGCGTGGCAACGCTGACCACCTCATTCGCCGCGGCCGGAACGGATTCCTTGACTGCTGTTTACGGCGGATCGACAACATACGCGACCAGCACATCGAGCGCTGTTTCCGTGACAGTGAGCACGACCGCCACCACCACCGCTCTGACCGCATCCACCACCACGCCTACAGCCGGCGCCAGCGTCACGCTGACAGCGACGGTTTCGCCTACAGCCGCCACCGGCACGGTCACCTTCATGTCGGGCACAACATCGCTGGGCACCGGAACATTGGCCTCGGGCAAGGCGACGCTGACTACGTCATTCGCGACCGCCGGAACCGACTCGGTCACGGCTGTATATGCCGGTTCAGCGGCCTACGCCACCAGCACTTCCAGCGCAGTAGTCATAACGGTCAGCGCATCCACCAAGACCGCGACCACCACCGCTCTGACCGCATCCACGACTACGCCAAAGGTTGGCGCCAGCGTCACGCTGACGGCGACTGTTTCGCCTACAGCCGCCACCGGCACGGTCACCTTCATGTCGGGCACCACTTCGCTGGGAACCGGAACATTGGCCTCGGGCGTGGCAACGCTGACCACCTCCTTCGCCGCGGCCGGGACAGATTCATTGACCGCTGTTTACGGCGGATCGACGACCTACGCGACCAGCACATCGAGCGCGGTGTCGGTGACGGTAAGCACGACCGCGACCACCACCACGCTGACCGCCTCCACCACCACCCCAAAGGTTGGCGCCAGCGTCACGCTGACGGCCACGGTTTCGCCCTCGGCAGCCACCGGCACGGTCACCTTCATGTCAGGCACCACTTCACTTGGAACCGGAACATTGGCCTCGGGCGTGGCAACACTGACCACCTCCTTCGCCGCGGCCGGGACAGATTCATTGACCGCTGTTTATGCCGGCTCGGCGACATACGCCACCAGCACATCGAGCGCGGTGTCAATCACGGTAAGCGCAGCCACGTTGACAGCCACCACCACCGCTCTGACCGCATCCACCACCACGCCTACAGTGGGCGCCAGCGTTACTCTGACTGCTACGGTATCGCCTTCAGCGGCCACCGGCACGGTGACCTTCTATTCGGGCACGACTTCGCTGGGAACAGGAACACTGAGCGCGGGTGTCGCCACCCTTGCAACCTCGTTCGCCGCAGCCGGAACGGATTCGCTGACCGCTGTTTACGGCGGATCGACGACGTATGCGACCAGTACTTCGAGCGTTGTTAGCGTGACGGTAACAGCAGCACCACCTCCACCATCACGATCACCGACGTGAGCCCGTTCAGCGGTTCGGTAACGCTTGCGGCCAGCGGCCTGCCCAGTGGCGTAACGGCTGCGTTTACCGTCAACCCGGCCACCACTACTAGTGTGGTCACATTCTCGGTTAGCGGCACAGCCCCGGCAGGAACCACGACGGTCATCATTACCGGAACCTCCGGTGGTCTGACGGCATCCACCCCCATCGCACTCACTGTGACTGCCGCAACCACCACCGGCACCATGGCGTGCACGATTGGCTATACGACTACGCCGCAAAGCTCGGTAGCCTTCGGCGCGGCCTTTGCCATCGACAATACGGGAACGGCCAACTGGGGTAGCTGGTCGCTAACCTGGACGTGGGCCAACGGACAAAGCAGCACGGATGTCTGGAACGCCATTTATACCCAGAGCGGCGCGAATGCGACGCTAACCAACGAGTCCTATAACGGGACCATCGCCGCCGGCAGCAGTTATTCCGGCGTCGGATTCGACGGAACCTGGAACGGCGTCACCAACTCAGCCCCCACCAACTTCGCAGTCAACGGCACCACTTGCGTCAATGGCGGCAGCGGATTTACGCTGTTGGCTTCAACGCCCAACCTAGCGCTTGGCGCGGGAAGCAGCGCCACCGACACCGTCACGGTAAAGGACTTTGGCGGATTCACGGGCAGCGTAACTCTTTCCGCGTCCAACCTGCCCAGCGGCATAACAGCCGCCTTCGGCACCAACCCAACCACCGGCTCCAGCGTGGTGACATTCACAGCCACCGCCGCGGTTCTTTCCGGAACCGACACGGTGACCATCACCGGAACCTCCGGCACGACGACGGCGACCACCACCATCGCGCTCACCGTCAACGGAACGACGGACGTGACGGTGAATCCGGCCAGCAAAGGCTTGGCTGTTACCAATCAGCTTCTGGGCATGAACATGGCCTCCTGGTACGACATTGTCGTCAATCAAGCGGCAATCGTACCCGCCTTCGAGACTGCCGGCATCAAGGCAGTGCGCTGGCCGGGCGGCGGGTGGTCCGATGTCTACCACTGGGCCACCAATACCAACTGCCTGGTCGCGCCATACGGGACCGATGCCGGCGAGCCTCAAGCCAACGACACGTTTGCGAACTTCGTCAACGACCTGGTCATTCCTGCTGGTTTGGATGTTGCGCTCACTGCGGATTACGGCACCGACGCAGCGTGCACGGGGCCTGGCCAACCGAGCGAAGCCGCCGCATGGGCGGCGAACGCACTTAGCCTCGGGATCACGGTAAGCCACATGACCGTGGGCAACGAGGTCTACGGAGCTACCTGGGAGGAAGACCTGCACTCTCCGGCAAACAACCCCGCGGAGTATGCCTCTACAATGATCGGAAGCTCTGGCTGGTACGACACGATCAAGGCTGCCTCTCCGAAGACGCTGGTTGGCGTGGTTGTGGAGGCGGACAACACCGCCGGCGGCTGGGACAATACTGTGATGGCCAATGCGAAGGGCTCTTACGACTTCGTCGAATATCACTACTATCCACAGGCGCCCGGTGCTGAAAGCGACACCACTCTGATCGATCAGGATGCGCAGCTGTTGACCACGAACATCGACATCCTCAAGTCGGAACTGGCAGAGTGGGGCACGGCGGGCACGCCCATTTACGTCGGCGAGATGGGCTCGGTCTACACCGATCCAGGCAGGCAGAGCTGGTCGATCACTCAGGGCTTGTTTACCGGTCAGGTGCTGGGCGAGATGATGAACGACGGAATCGTCCGCGCCACCTGGTGGATTGGCTTCGGCAATTGCTTTGCCACCGCCGGGAATTTTGGCGCCACGCTCTACGGATGGCAGGATTTCGGCGCCTACAATGTCTTCTCCGATGGTCCCAACGATCCCACTGGCGTCTGCCCCGGCGAGGGCCCGATTGGCACGCTATCTCCCACGGCGGATGCCTTCCAACTCTTCAGCAACGTGGCCGTCACTGGAGAGAATGTGCTGACGCCAACCGTAAACGGCGACACCACGGATGTGGTTGCCTACGCGGCTACCCATAGCGGCGGCACGGCCCTCTTCCTGGTCAACCGCAATGAAACCACCAGCCAGACGGTTTCGATCGCGGTGACGGGACAAACCTCCGCCGCCAGCGCCACCGTGATTACCTACGACAGGGCTATCTACGACTTGTCTGGTTCGCCGACGGGGACTTTCCCAGACCCATTGGGAACCAGTACCTGGGCCCCGCCAACCACCACAACAATCTCCTCGCCAACATTGCCACTCACTCTGACTTTGGCGCCGTGGAGCATGAACGTGGTCATTATCCCCTAAGAGATGCGGCAACTTTGCATCTCTTTAAACCGCCCACAACCGAATGCCCCAGGCCGTAAAAGGTCTGGGGCATTCCGCTTGTGCAATCACCATCAACAAGCGCAAGAGAGGTCAAACAATGCATTGCAAGTATACTTTTTATTGACTAGGTAGCCATTCACTACTTAATTATGGAGCAGACGATTTCACGCCCAACTGAAAAGCTTTCTCGACGCGGGATGCTGCGCAACTTTGCCGCTATGGCTGTGGCTTCTTCTTTTAACAGGAGCTTGTTGAGCCGCGCGGCTGTGCTGCCCGCGCCGCCTGCGCGGTATGCCTTTGAGGAGGTACCTGCGGCGGCGAGTGGAATTCACTGGGTGCACGACGCGGCGAGATCGGCGGAGAAGTATCTGCCGGAGAGCAGCGGCGCGGGCTGCGCCTTTCTGGATTACGACCAGGACGGGTGGATGGACATCTATCTGGTCAATAGCGGCAAGGCGAACTTCTTTACTCCGACGAAGCCGATGCGGAATGCGCTTTACAGGAACAATCGCGACGGAACGTTTACGGATGTGACGGAGAAGGCGGGAGTGGCGGGCGGCGGGTACGGGATGGGCGTTGCGGTGGGGGATTACAACGGCGACGGATTTCCCGACATATATGTTACGCAGGTGGGACGGAACATACTTTATCGCAATAACGGCGACGGGACTTTTACCGATGTGACGGAGAAGGCAGGCGTGGCCGCCGCCGGCTGGAGCACGAGCGCGGTCTGGTTCGACTATGACAACGATGGGAAGCTGGATTTGTTTGTGTGCCAGTTTGCCGAATTCGACATGGCGCGCGGCTGCGGCAAGGATGCAGCCGGAATACGCCACTACTGCATTCCGACGACCTTCAACGCCGAACCAAGCTGGCTCTTTCACAATAACGGCGACGGCACCTTTACCGACGTAAGCAAATCGGCGGGAATTGCCGCGCATCTGGGCAAGGCGTGGGGAGCGGTTGCGGCGGACCTTAATAATGATGGGAAGATGGACCTTTTCGTTTCCAACGACACGGTGCCGAATTATCTATATATGAATCGCGGAAGCAAATTCGAGGAGGTGGGTCTGGCGGCCGAGGTGGCTTATAGCGCCGATGGGCGGGCACGCAGCGGCATGGGCGTGGATGCGGCCGATTTCAACGAAGACGGGCTGGTGGATCTATTTGTGGCCAACATCGACGAGGAGTTCTTCTCGCTTTACCAGAACAACGGCGATGGCACCTTTGACGATGTGGCGACGCCGGTTGGCATTGGCATGTCAACGCGCTGGATGAGCGGCTGGGGGCTGAAGTTCTTTGATTACGACAATGACGGCGATCTGGACTTGATTGCGGCGAGCGGCTTTCCGGATGACTTGCTGGATTCGGCGACATCGTCGATTCAGTGGCGGCAGCCGCTGCTGCTGTTTCACCACGAAGGCAAAAAATTCAAAGACGTGAGCGCGCAAAGCGGGCCGGTCTTCGGAAGGAAGTTCCCTGCGCGTGGACTGGCAATTGGCGACTTCCACAATGACGGCGGAGTCAGCGTGCTGATCAGCAACAACAATGAGGCGCCGCTGCTGCTGCGCAACAATGTGGGCAAGCTGAATAACTGGCTGGGAGTACAACTGGCGGGGCGGAAGTGCAATTCGGATGCGGTGGGCGCGCGAGTGAGCTATCAGGCCGGGGATCTGAAGCGCTCCCGGTTCAAGGTGGGCGGCGGGAGTTTTCTGTCCGCGCACGATCCGCGGATGGTGCTGGGCATTGGGCAGCGGGCGAAGATCGATTGGCTGGAAGTGAAATGGTCGCTGCCGAGTGGGGCCGTGGAGCGCTTTTCGGATCTGCCTCTGAATCGATATATAACGATCGTGGAAGGCTCGGGAAAGTGGAGGTAGCGGGGCCGCGTAGGGTGGAAGCGGGTGGGACATGCCGAAATAGCCTATCCGCGAAAAACTGCGCCAGAAAAGGGAATAAAGAGCGAATTCGGCGTAGGGATTTGGGGCTTGAATGCAAAAAATATTAGCTGAAAATCCATAGAAAACCTATGAAATACGGTAGTTTTTGGAGGGGAGTTTCACGGGGTCATGTATAAGGATAAGCTATTGAAATAAAGTATCTTATTAAGATTATTCGATCCATATTACTAGCGCAATTTTGGTCTACAGGCCTTCATTTCTTTCCTGCATCGTTTTCAGTTCACTTGAGACTCCTCATGAATCGTGTTTTTCTGGAAAATAATCTGTTGACAGGCTAATGCGCCCGCGTTCACAATGTGTGGCGAGTCGAAAAGCACGTCTATGCCGTCTTGGATGGGGGAAATTCCCGCTGTCCGGGGTGTTGCGCCTTGTCTTGGGCGGTGCAGTGTGTGCGAATTTTGACCGGTTTTCCTTCTGAGGTGAAGTAAGAAGCCAGGAGGAATGCAGATGACAATTGTTGTCAGGAGACCAAATGATGCAAAGAGGAATCGGAAGAAGTGGTTCTGCGTCCCGATTTAGCGTTGGGATACGCGCGCTATTCACGATCATCATGCTGGTGGCGGTTCCCGTCGCCCTGCATGCACAGGCCTACTACGGCTCCATCGTCGGCACCGTGTCCGACGCGAACGGCGCTGCCGTTCCGGGAGCGAAGATTACAGCCACCGCAAATGCAACGGACGTAAAGTCCTCCACAACCTCCTCGGGTCTGGGCGCTTTTTCTCTGGCTCAGTTGGCTGTTGGCACTTATACAGTCCGCGTTACCGCCCCTGGATTCAAGGAATCCGTCACCACCGGCGTTGAAGTCCACGTTTCCACAAACACGGGCCTCAATGTTGCCCTTACACTTGGCGCGGTCAGCGAAAAAGTGACCGTTCAGGCCGATGAAGTCCAGGTGGAAACCACCTCGGCTGCGGCCGGCGAAGTTGTCACAGGCGCTCAGCTCCGCGAACTTCCGCTGAACAGCGAAAACTTCGTCAGCTTGACTCAGCTTTCTCCAGGCGTTTCCGCGGCTGCCAATTTTGACGGCGTCGGCAAGGGCCTCGAGGGCGGCGTGAACTTCTCAGTGAACGGCAACCCTTACACCAACAACCTGTTCCTGGTTGACGGCGTGAACAACAACGACGTGGGATCGAACCGCACCATTCTTGTTTACCCCGCGGTTGACACCATTGCCGAATTCAAGATGATCCGCAACTCGTTCGGCGCTGAGTATGGCCAGGCTTCAGGCGCGGTCATCAGCGTTACCACCAAGTCCGGTCAGAATCAATTCCACGGCGGCTTCTTCTATTCAGGCCGCAACGACGCGCTTGATGCCAACGATTGGGTCTCCAACAACAACAAGACCGGCAAATCCAAGCTGCGCAAGAACGACTATGGCTACAACGTCAGCGGTCCGATCAAGAAGGACAGGCTGTGGGTGTGGTGGAACCAGGAATGGGATAAGGACATCGACGGCAGTTCCTTTGCCGTTTGCGTTCCCACCGCGGCCGAACAAAAGGGCGATTTCAGCGCATACGGCGCGAATGGCCTCTCGAATGGCAGTACGGTCGGTGGCTTGGATCAATGCGGCGCCTCCGTTCCGGGAACCACGTCCGTGACTACCAATTCCGGGGTTTCATCGACCCAGGTCAATCCTGCATTCCCAGCGTATGAAAGCACCAACGCCGGTCAGACACTCAGCAGTTATGACGTCCCCGGCAATCAGATTGCACAGTTCTTCCCGACTCCTACTTCGCAAAATATCACCTCGGTGGGAGCGAACAACTGGGCATCTCCGATCAACAATCCGCTGAACTGGAGTGAGTGGAACGTTCGTCCGGACTTCGATATCAACAAGTCGAATCGCGCCACCTTCCGTTGGACCCAGGATTCCTGGACCAACCCCTTCCCGAACAACGGATCGAGCTTCTGGGGCGATTCCGAGTTCCCGACGGTCGGTTCCAACTGGAGCCAGCCTTCCAAGAGCGTCATGGCCAAGGTGAGTTCCACCATCAACAACAGCCTGGTCAACGACATTGAATTCGGTTATGGCCACAACGCCATCATCACCACTCTGGCCGGCAATGACAGCCAGATCGTCAATGCGCTTCACACCACCTATCCTCCCGTTTTCCCGACGTCGCTTAAGCAGCCCGACGAATTCTTCGGACAGTGGGGCGGACTGAGCCCCTACGGTTCCTATCAGGGCGAGGCTTCCTTCTGGAATATCGCTCCGTACAAGAACCACGAAGATCTCTACACCATTCAGGACAACCTGTCCAAGGTGAAGGGCAACCACCTGTTGAAGGTCGGCGCTTTCTTCAGCAACAACATCAAGGTTGAAGACGGCGGCAACGGCGCGGATCGTCCGAGCGTTCCCTCGACCGTGTATTGCAACCAGACTGCCGGCCCAAATCCGACCAATATCATCGGTACGGTAGGTTCTGGCAACGCGGCTTGCGCCAACACCAACAACCCCCTGGCCAACCTTCTGGTCCCGGGCAACAACAGCCAGGCTGATCCCGCGACAGCGCTTCCGAACCAAGTTTGGAAGAACATCAGCGAAGGCAGCACGGACGTAACTGCTCAGGTAAAGTGGCATGACTTTGAATGGTATCTGACGGATAGCTGGAAGATCAGCAGAAATCTCTCGGTCGATCTCGGCTTCCGCTGGTCCATCTACTTTGAGCCGTATTCCGCTGACAATCAATGGGCGAACTGGAGCCTGGCGGACTGGTCCGCAACTGAAGCAGCTTCAAACCCCGGCGACTCTTGCAACGGCCTCATCGTTGCCAAGGGAACCACGCCCTGCCAGAAGGCTTCCGCGTTTCTGTCGGGTATCGGTTTCCCGATCACCCTCTCGAATGGAACACAAGGCAGCAACTCCGCGCTGGTCAGCAACAACTATCACGATATCGCTCCCCGCGTAGGCGTTTCATGGGATATCTTTGGCAACGGCAAGACCGCTCTGCGTCTTGGCGGCGGCCAATTCTATCAACGTGAACTCGTTGGAATTGACGAAGGCATGGAAAAGGGCACGCCCTTCTCGCTGTCCCTCCAGGAAAACCGCACCATCGACAGCAATGCTTCCGTCGGCGGCAGCGGCGCTCCGTCACTTTCTCCGAATTATGCCAAGGGAACCAGGCCCGTCACTCCGAATTCATGGCAGTGGAACATTACTGTGGAGCAGGAACTGGCGAAGAACACCACCCTGGAAGTCGGCTACGTCGGCAACACAGGCATTCACCTCACCTCGATGTACAACTTTAACCAGATTCCACAGTCGGAATGGCTGGCTTCAGCTGTTGACGGCGGCGGCACGGGCAACACCGGCTGCGGGGCAGCCGATGCTCGTCCGGCATGCAACTTTGGCGCAATCGAAGGCTTCCAGCGCTTCGGCCATGCCACGTATCACTCCCTGCAGACGTTGTTCAAGTCCCAGGTTGGCGCATCGACCTTCCAGGCTTCTTACACCTGGTCGCACTCGATCGGCGACGTGGAAATGGACAACTCCTCCGGCACGGCCAACCAGGAAGCGAATACGGTTGACGGCATGTCCGCACTGGATAAGGGAAATACCAACATCAACCGCCCCAATATCTTTGTGGCGAACGAAGTCTACTATCTGCCCAAGCTGGCCAACAAGGCCGCCATCATTCGCGAGTCGGTTGGCGGATGGCAGTTGAACAGCATCTTCACGGCATCGCACGGCAGCTCTCTGACGGTCTTTACCAATGCCGGTTTGGCCAACACAGTCGTCACCGGCGAGTGCTTGCCGGGCGCGACTTGCCCCAATGGCTCTGTAAACGGAACCTCGGCAGCGCTTCCTGTTACCACAACCAACACGGTCAGCAACTTGATCGGAACTGGATACGTAGGCAACAACCGTCCATTGACGACGGGCGTTGGCTGCAATTCCGGCGAAAAGTCAAACCAGATCCTGAATTCCGGCGCCTTTACGCTGGTGGGTTACAAACTGGGCACAATCATGCCTAACATGGAACGCCGCGGTTATTGCTACGGCGCGCCGACAACCGACTGGGATGCACAGATTGCCAAGAACTGGGAGATCAAGGAGAAGTATCGCATCAAGTTCTCCATGGACTTCTTTGACCTGCTCAATCACCCGAACTTCGACACAGCCGGCCTGGAAGGCACGGCTTGGAATCCGTCGAACGTTCAGTGCGGCGATCCCACCACCGTTGATGGCTTCGCGACCACTAATCCTTGCAGCACGACTAATTCGACCATCACCAGCGCCCCTGGACCCAGCATTGGCTCAGTGCAGGCTCTGCAAAGTGGCAAGGGCTTCCGCGAAGTGCAATATGGCTTGAAGTTCTCGTTCTAATCGAGAGCTTCCATAACAACGCAACAAGCAAACTGCGGAGCGCTGGCACAGGCTCCGCAGTTTGTTGTTTGCGATAGAATCGATATGACGCCAATACATGAAGTTGAATTCTCTTCAATCCGCGCAACGCACCGTGATTTTGCTGGTTGGCCGCGCCTGGTGCGCGGCACTGAGTCTTGCGCTGCTTTCGCCTCAGGCCGCGAACGCTCAAAATGGGCAGCATCCGCCTGCAAAAGATGACATTGAAACGCGCGAAATCGGGGCTGCCGCGGCGCGCGACACAGGGGACTCAGTGGCCATAGCAAGAGCAAATTATCTAGTGATTGCCGCTGCCCTGCGCGAGGTTGCCCAACTCAAGGTTGTGGAATCAGCCGACATTGAGGCGATTGAACTCTATCGCAACTCTTTGCAATATGAAGAGACCGCGGGCGCATATAGCTCCTTGGCCTTTGCGGAGACGCAAGCCGGCGATTTGGAGATGGCGATTCAGTTTTCGCGCAAGGCACTGACCATGGACCCTGGAGACCTGCGCGCGGAGAGGATTTTAGCCAGCGCGTTAGATCAGAAAGGGGAGTATGCCGAGGCGGTCGAGCCCTTCAGCAAGATAGCAAAGATCGAGCCGACGGTAGATAACCTTTATCCGCTTGCCGAGTGTCTGCTGCAAACCCGGAAGCCAGAGTACAAGGCGCGGGCGGCAGAGGTCTTCGAGCAGATGAAGAAGATTGCCGGCGACAGCGGCTCCCTGCATGTGCTGATTGGGCGCGCTTATCGCGATGGGGACGATATGCAAACCGCGATTCGCGAATTCAATCGCGCGATTGCGATCGATCCGCGCACGCCGCACGCGCACTATTTCCTGGGTCTTGCACAGCTTGTTTTGAGCGATTGGAAGCCGACTCCGGGAGCTGAAGCCGCGCTGAAGCAGGAGGCCGAGTACTTTCCCGAAGACTACCTGGCGAATTTCATGTCAGGGTTCCTGACCTCTGAAGAGCATCAATATGAGGAGTCGAACAAGTATCTTCTGGCTGCCTCGAAGATTGATCCTTCGTCGCCCGATCCAGCGCTCTACCTCGGATTGAATGCGTTCTCGCAAAACCAAATGGATGTGGCGGAGAAGATGCTGCGCCGAGCGGTGGACCTGACCGGAAGCGACGAATCCCGCGCGAATTATCAAATACGGCGGGCTTATGTGGATCTGTCGCGCATTCTCTTCAGTAGCGGACGCCAGCAGGAGAGCGAGGTTTTTGCCGCCAAGGCGCGCGCGCTGCAGAACAAGACCATGGTGGATACCCAGCAGACGGTTACGAAGATGATGGCTGCCGGAGGAACGAGCGGCGCCGCAGCCGTCATGCCGCTGATTCATTCGCAACCGGCGACCGCGCCAAGGAGCAGCGATGATCGCTTTGGGCAGCGTAAGTTGACGCCCGAGCAACTTGCGGCGACCGAGGCGCGCGAGAAGACGCTGCGTTCGGTATTGGCGCTTGCCTTCAACGATCTTGCCACGTCGGAGGCTATAGGTGGCGACTATGCTCTGGCCCTTGGCAATTATCAACAGGCTGAGAAATGGGACAAGACTCTGGCGGGGCTGGAGAAGAACCTGGGAGTTTGCGCCTTCCGGAGTAAAGATTACGCGGAGGCGATCCGCGGCCTTTCGCTGGCACTTTCGCAGGAGAGTGGCTCGTCCGGTCTGCGTGCAATGCTGGGCATCGCCAATTTTGCAACGGATCATTTTGAGGAGGCCGCGCAAAGCTTCGCGCCACTTGGCGCGCGGGGAATGCAAGACAGCGAAACCGGTTATGCATGGGCGGCATCGTTGGCGCATATTGGCGATCTAAACAAGGCAACTGAAGTCTTGACGGCCTACGAGGCCGAGCCTCGCTCGAATGACATTCTTTTGCTCACCGGCCAACTGTGGACATTGATCGGCGATTATGCCCGCGCGACCGCGAGCTTGCAGCGGGCGCTCGACTCAGACCCCAAGCTGCGCAAGGCGCATTTTTACAAGGGACTGGCTTACATTCATTGGACGCATTGGCCTGAGGCGCAAAAGGAGTTTGAGGCGGAACTTAGCTTGGCGCCGGGCGACCTGGATGCCGAGTATCACCTTGGCTTTGTATACTTGCAACAGTCGCGCATTGACGACGCCGCTACGCTTTTTATGCAGGTAATCGCCGCCGACCCAGACTACGCAAACGCACAGTATGAGTTGGGCAAGATTCTACTGGACCGGGGCCAGATGGCGGATGCGGCGAACCACCTTGAGGCCGCGGCCCGGCTCAAGCCGCAGACAGACTACATGCATTACCAGCTGCAGGCAGTCTATCGGAAGTTGGGGCGAAATGAGGAAGCGGATCGCGAACTGGAAATCTACAAAGGGCTGAAGGCCAAATCCCGCGAGCGAGCGGCGGATGAGCTGAAGCAGAAACCATAGGGAAGGAAACGTTCCGCTTGCACACGCGCCGTTCAATTGTCAGTTTCCCGCGCTCTCTCGCCGTTGCCTTTTGCGCGGTGAATATTGCCGCCGCGCAGATGGGCTCTGGACATAACGCCGCGGCTCCTCCGCCTCCCGGCGCAAAAATGACCAAATGCAGCGGACGCCCGATTCCGCAACTGGAAGACGTTGCCGCCGCCGCCGGTATTACCTTCAAGCACAGCACGGCGCCGGCCAAGAAATACATTCCGGAATCGATGAGCGGCGGTGTGATTCTGATCGATTACGATCGCGACGGCTGGCCCGACATTTACTTTACAAATTCGCCCACCGTGGAACAGGCGCTCAAGGGCGAAAAGAGCATGGGTGCGCTTTATCACAACAACCACAACGGCACCTTCACCGATGTAACCGCGAAGGCCGGCTTGACAACGCCTTGCTTTGGCATGGGCGGAGCCGTGGGCGACTACGACAACGACGGCTGGCCCGATCTGTACCTTACCTGCTTTGGCGGCAACATTCTTTACCACAATAACGGCGACGGCACCTTTACCGATGTGACGGCAAAGGCCGGCGTGGCGGATGGACGCTGGTCGGCCGGCGCGTCGTTTGGGGATTATGATGGCGATGGCTTTGCCGATCTGATGGTAGTCAATTATGTCGACTTCCATCTGAACGACATGCCGGGTTTTGGCAGCGCTTCCTTTTGCAAGTATCGTGGTATCGATGTGCAGTGCGGTCCGCGCGGATTGCGCGGGGCGGGGGACTCGCTTTTTCACAACAATGGCAACGGCGCCTTCAGTGACGTTTCAAAGGCCGCGGGGGTCAGCGATCCGGACGGCTACTACGGCCTGGGTGTTGTGTGGGCGGATTTCAATAACACCGGCAAGCCAGACATTTATGTGACCAACGACTCGACGCCGAAGTATCTCTACAGAAATCTGGGCAACGGAAAATTCGAGGACATTGGCTTGCAATCCGGAACCGCGGTAAGTGAAGACGGCTCGGAACAGGCGTCGATGGGAATTGCGCTGGGCGATTACAACCACACTGGGCGGCCTTCGATTTTTGTGACCAACTTTACCGATGAGAATGTTCTGCTCTACAAGAATGAGGGCGACTGGAATTTCAAGGAAGATTCGTTTGCCTCGGGTGTTGCGCTGCCTTCGCTGCCGCTAGTGAAGTGGGGAACGGCCTTTGTGGATCTGGATAACGATGGTTGGCTGGATCTCATCCTTGGCGATGGGCACGTCTACCCGCAAGTGGATGTATTGCCCTCTGGCGCGGGTTACCGGCAGCCGACGATTCTCGAGCTCAACCAGAAGGACGGTACATTTTGCGACGCCAGCGACCAAGCAGGGAAGGCCCTGATGGAGAAGCGCGTCTCGCGCGGACTGGCCGTGGGGGATCTCTTCAACGACGGCAATATGGATGTGGTGATTGAAGACCTGGACGGCAGTCCGATGATTCTGCGCAACCACGGCATTCCCGGTCGGCACTGGGTGAGCTTCGAGCTGGATGGCACAAAGAGCAACCGGCTGGCTCTGAACGCGCGCGTCAAGGTCGTTGCGGGGGGCATGACGCAGACGGATGAGATTCACAGCGGGGGCAGCTACATCTCGCAGAACGATCTGCGCCTTCACTTTGGGCTTGGCTCCGCCACCAAGATTGACAAGGTGGAGATTCATTGGCCGTCGGGCCTGGTTGAGAATCTGGCGAATCTGGATGCCGATAAGCACTACAATCTTCTGGAAGGCAAAGGCGTCGTGGATCCTTCTGTTGCGCGGCCCAAGCCGGTCAAACATCCGTAAAGGCATATGAACCGGAGTTAGGGAGCCCATGACAAACCCGCGCACTACCCGGCCTGCCAAGGCTCAAAAATCGTTTGATTCCGCCAAAGGCGCACGTAAGCCGATTGCGGAAAAGGCAGTTGCTTCAGATCATCAGAACCGGAAGAACCCCTCCGGTGCTAAAGCCCTCGCAGGTTCAGCCAGCTTCATACGCGGGTTGAGACCCCCGCCTTCCTCTGGATTGAGTCTCTCCTCAGCCTCCAAAGCCCAATCAGTCGCCCCACAAAACTCAAGCGCGCAATCTGTAGGGGCGCGCATTAGCCGCCGCGCCGCGGACAGGCTGCGCGCGGGGCATCTGTGGGTATATTCCTCCGACATAGAATCCGTCAACCTGCCCCCAGGCGAGACGCCCGCACTGCTGGCGGTGGCGGATAGCCGTGGCTTGCTGCTGGGCACGGCGCTCTATAGCCCCACATCGCAGATTGCCCTTCGGCTGGTTTCGCGCTCGGCACTGAGCGAAGCGGAATGGTTGGATTTGCTGGAAGCGCGGTTGCAAGCAGCGGTCCAGAGACGGCGTCCGCTGCTGGATGCGCGAAACGACGCTTGCCGGCTCTGCTTCAGCGAGGCCGACGAGTTGCCTGGTCTAGTGGTGGATAAGTACGGGCCGCTGGTCATTCTGCAACTGCTGGCCAAGGGTCTGGACTCATCCGCGGTGCGAGAGAGATGTGTGCGCGCGCTGCGCGAAGAGTTGGCTCCGGCGGCCATCGTGGAGCGGCCTGATCCGAGAGTGCGCGAACTGGAAGGATTGGCCGCGCCTAATTCAGAGCCGCTATATGTTGCCGAAGGTGTTGAGCCTGCGACCAGCGGGCAGTTCCAGCTAAACGGACTCAGCTTTTACTACGACGCAGGCGCGGGGCAGAAGACAGGGGCATTCCTTGACCAGCGTGCTAATTATGCCGCTGCGGCGCAATGGGCAAAGAAGCTGAACGCAACAGGGCGAGCGCTTGACGTTTGCTGCTACCAGGGCGGCTTTGCCCTGCATCTGGCGGAGGCCTGCGGGCAGGTGACGGGGGTTGACGCCTCGCGCAGCTCGCTGGAAGTGGCCGAGCGCAACCTTGTAGCCAACCGCTCGCGGCTCACAGGACAGGTGGATTGGATTGAGGGCGACGCATTTGAGATTCTGCGCGGCTGGTCGGAGGCGGGCGAGAGCTTCGATACCATCGTCCTCGATCCTCCGGCTTTTGCCAAGAGCCAGCGCGCGGTTGAAGGCGCGCTGCGCGGCTACAAGGAATTGAATCTGCGGGCGCTGAAGATGCTGCGACCGGGTGGGCTGCTGGTCACCTGCTCATGTTCGCATCATGTGGGCTGGACTGAGTTGGAGGCCGCTGTGGCTTCGGCCGCCGCCGACACACATCGGCGCGTGCGGCTGCTGGAGCGGCGTGGAGCCGCGCTCGATCATCCGGTCATTTTGAATCTGCCGGAGACTGAATATCTGAAGTGTTTGATATTGGAAGTGGAATAGGCGGGCGCGCGACCTGTCTTTGCGCTAGCGTGAGGGCTTTGCCACTCCGGTATGAATTTCCACTTCTCAATATTGCGATTTCTTTGCGGATGCTTTTGTCGCTGGGGACACGGCTGTTGGGCAGTCCGGCAGATGATCCATTTCATCAACGTCACAAATCGGTTTCTCTAGAGTAGTAATCATCTTTCCTTTGACCTGCATGCCACAACTAAAATCGAAACCGCACTTTCCGTTGCCCTGATCGCCCCAATAGCCTAAGAGACGACTCTGCTCAATCAGTTCGAGTTTGCCTCCTTTCCAGCGATAAGTACTCTCTTGCCATGCGCCGCCTTGCCAGTCCTCACGGGGCGTGAGCGTTTTGTCCTTTGGTTTTGGCTCAAGATCAACAGCTATTTCTGTAAGGTCGGAGAAATAGTTGAAACGGCCAGCTTTGTCGTTCCACAGGTAGATGCAATACAGTTTCTTATCAAGGTGCGGGATATCATAATCCAACAGTTCCAGATCCTCGAAGCCATCGAAGTTCAGATCCGCGTGTTTGAGAAGATTAGAAAGAACGTAGCCACCCCAATCCTCATTTACTGGATTCGATAGGTCTGCATTCTTGCAAGCCTGGAGTGTCTGAAACGGTATCGTATCTTCCTCGCGAAAGACCGACACGCTGGAAACATTGCCGGTGTTGCTCAGGTTCACTTTGAAGTGGAACGGCTTACCGCCGGGCTGGATAGGAAACGAGAAGCTAAGCCTAGGATCGCTCGGATCAAGCGGTTTCAGCTCTTCCAGGGCTGCTGCGCTTTTCTGAGATAAGGCAGATTCTTGAGCTCTGGCACCGATGGTAAAGCCGAACGTAAGAATCACAAGAAGCGTTAATAAATTCCAAGAGTGAATCGCTTTTCCGAACATGGCGGAGATTATAGCGCGTTTAGAAGTAACTCGATTTCCATCACAGTCCAAATAGCCTACTCTTAAGCTATGACGGATAAGGAAATACTGACGCGGATAGCGCGCTCGGCGGGACAGAAAGCGGGATACAAGCAACTGGTGCGTGAGTTGAGCCTGGGTGGCGGGCGGGAGCGTAGGCTGCTGCTGGAGCAACTGGCTCGGCTAACGGTGCGCGGGTTGCTGACCAAACTGGACCGCGAGCACTGGGCCATTCCCAAGCCGCTTAACGCAGGCGGGACGCGCGACAATCTGGCGGCTGGACGGCTCGATCTGCATCGCGATGGCTATGGATTTGTGCGGCCCAACCCGCGCCAGGCCGGCCAAGCCGCCGCGCCTCAAGAAGACATTTTTATTCCGCCAAACGAGATCAATGGAGCTATGCAGGGCGATCAGGTGCTGGTGGAAGTGGAACCTCCCAAGGCCGATGGACGTCGCATGGGGCGCGTGGTGCGCGTGCTCGAGCGGCGCAATCCGACGGTTGTTGGAATCTTTCATTACGGCGTCCCCAGCGACAGGTCTTCGTCGCTGGGGTGGGATTTTGCGCGTTCCGATCGGTCTTTCGGGAATACAGTGGTTCCTTTTGACGAGCGGATGACGCAGCATATCTTGATTCCGGAGGGACAGGAGTTGCCTGCCGCCGATGCAGCTACGCCGCATCGGGTATTGGGCACCGAGGCTGCGGCGCACGCGCACGAAAGCTTGGAAGGCCTGGTGGTCGATGTGGAGATTACCAGTTGGCCAACCCCGACGCGGCCGCCGGTGGGACGGGTGATCGAGGTGCTGGGATCGCCGGACGATTTTGGCGTCGATGTGGAGATGATGATCCGCAAGCACCAACTGCCGCACATTTTTCCGCAGAATGTGCTGGAGGAGGCGCGCGCGGTGGCGCATCTGGACAGTTCCGCGGTTCTAACCCGGCAAGATTTTCGCGCGCAGCCGATCGTCACTATCGACGGCGAGACGGCACGCGATTTTGACGACGCGGTGCTGGTCAATGAACGCGCGGACGGCGGCTATGAGTTGCAAGTACACATTGCCGATGTGGCTGAGTATGTGCGCGCGGCTACGGACCTGGACCTGGAGGCGCGGCTGCGCGGGACTAGTGTTTACTTTCCAGATCGCGCCATTCCGATGCTGCCACAGGAGTTATCGACGAATATTTGCAGCCTGCGCCCCGGCGAGGATCGACTGGTGCTGAGCTGCCTGATGCAGCTTGACCGCGACGGCCGCATTGAGAGTTATGAGATTGTTGAAGGCGTGATTCGATCCGCGGCGCGGATGACTTATACGGAGGTTCATGCGATCCTCGAAAGCGACGCCCCGACGCATATCGAGACTCGTGCGCGCTATGCGGCGTTGGTGCCTGATTTTGAGCGCATGCACCGGCTGGCGCACTTGATGAACAAGCGGCGCGAAGAGCGGGGAAGCATCGATTTCGATTTGCCGGAGCCAGTGATCGAATTTGACGAGCAGGGGCAAATGCGCGGGGTGACCAAGTCTGAGCGGACGTGGGCCAACCGGCTGATTGAGGAGTTTATGCTGGCCGCGAATGAGTGCGTTGCGACGTGGCTGGAGGATCTGGGCGTGCCGTCGCTCTATCGCATTCATGAAAAGCCCGAGCCGCGGCGCGTCGCGCAATTTGAAGAGCTGGCCGCGAGCTTTGGCTATACGCTGGGCCTGGGCGCCCTGCCGGTAAAACGGCTGCAAATGAAAAGCGACCGGCGCGATGCGCTGCGCACGGGGCGCAACGTCCGCACACACGAGGTTGTCGAAGACATTCCCGTGACGCCGCGCATGTATCAGAAGCTGGCGGCGCGCATTGAGGGCAAGCCGGAGGAGCGGATTCTAAGCTATCTGATGCTCCGTTCGTTGAAGCAGGCGCGCTACTCGGAGAAGAACGAAGGTCACTTTGCGCTGGCCGCGCCGAGTTATACGCACTTCACTTCGCCCATCCGGCGATACCCCGACCTGATTATCCACCGCATTGTGAAGGCGCTTCTGGATGAGGGCGTGAGCGGCGCGGGTGTAGTAGCAGAAGGGCGGCATGGATCGCCTTGGACGCATCCCAGCGAAGGCGGCATGGCCTCCCCCCCTGGCCGCAAGAACAAAGACGCGGCAAAGC
Source organism: Occallatibacter sp. (assembly GCA_050014335.1). Lineage (GTDB taxonomy): Bacteria > Acidobacteriota > Terriglobia > Terriglobales > Acidobacteriaceae > Telmatobacter. The sequence continues at coordinate 19,502 of JBEKDN010000048.1, forward strand.
TGGGGCACTCAGCTTCAACATCCCTTGTTGAACCGCCGATTCCCGAGGCGGAGCTAGCGCAGATTGCCGAGGAGACGAGCCAGACCGAGCGGCGTGCTGCCGAGGCTGAGCGCGAGCTTATCGAGTGGAAGAAGGTGCGGTTTATGCAGAGCCGCGTGGGCGAGGAGTTTGCCGCGCTGGTCTTGAATCCCACCAAGTACGGACTTTTTGTGGAACTGACCGACCTCTTTGTCGAGGGGCTGGTGCCGATTGACAGCTTGCGCGACGACCACTACACCTGGCGCGAGAATACGCACGAGATCATCGGCGAGCGGAATGGACGACGCTTTCGCGCCGGCGACCGCGTGCAGGTAATTCTGGATCGCATATTGGCGCAGGAGCGGAGGCTTCAGTTTTCGATTGTCGAGGAGGGCATTCCGCTTACTGGAAAACTGGCTGGAAAGCAGGTGGCAAAATCCCGCCCAAAGGCGAAGAAAAAGAAAGGCACAAACGCACCTGGGCGCTCTTTCAGAGCCCGGAATAAGTCAAGCAAAAAGAGCAGGCGGCGCTGAAGCCATGCGGGCCACAGCGCCAGATCCCGGCAAATAGAATTCGCCCGTCAGCCCGCCATCTTCTCGGCCCATCCACCCAGCAGTGGCAGCTTCAAGCGTTTGCCGTTCATTGCCTGGAGCGCGCCAAGAATACACAACAAAATCCAAAGAATCCACAGAAGCTGCGTCACGCTGACAAAAAGAACCGCCCCCAGCGCGCGGCTAAGCCCAAGGCCAACAGTCAGTATGAAACTGACAACAACAAATCCGATGGCAAGGAAAATGGACTGCCATGCGTGAAATCGCACGGAAGCGCTCTTGCAATAGGGTTCGAGGAACAGGAAGACGATTGCCGGGAGGACCATAATGTAAGCAATCGCGCCGGCGGCATTTTCGGAGAGCGGAGTCGCATACGGTTCGGACATGGGGAGTTCCTTTCGTGGTTGAACTGAGACGCTGCACACGAGTGTTCCTCGCCTTGCCCGGATTCATTCAGCCATGGAAATCCGAAAACAGCTAAGCCAAAGGCGTGGTTTTGAGACGAGATAAGAAAAACTCTCAGCACGGATGGTTGTCAAGAGAAATCTATATACGGAAAGCGATTGCCTATCATAAATACGACATTATTTTAAGTGCGGGCGCAAACGCGGGAACGGCCTCCTTACAGAGACCATTCCTGCCTCGGGACTAGCTGGGAAGCAGTTACCGGTTGGCCTGCTTCTCAGCCAGTCCGCTAAGAATCGGCAGCCTGATGCATTTGCCGTTGAAAGCGCTGACAAACACCACAACCAGCACAATGAAGAAAGCCAATCCCACTAACTGCAAAACTGTGAAAGTGAAAAAGACTGTGGAGGGAACCAGATTCTGTATTGCGCCGATAAGGATGTCGACCGCGGCCCAGGCGACAAAGAAAAAAATCGACTGCCAGGCATGAAAGCGGACATTCGCGCTTTTCTTGAATGGCGCGACGATCAGGAAGATTATTGCCGGAATAATGGTGATATACGCAATTCCAGCGGCGGCGTTATCGGATAAACCGGTGGGATTCGATTCGGACATGGTGCCTCCTTCAGTGCTTGGCTGCGCCATCGCCGCTCATCAAATGCAAAGCCAGATAGCGCGCCAATATGATTCTGAGCCCGGACGCAAGAATCCGCAGGTCATTATTGCTCAAGCCGTTATGCGGATTTATGCCCTTGCCATAAGCCTGCGAGGAATGCGCCTCATCCAATACAATCAAATCAGGAGCACTCTGCATGGCAAATACAGTCTTTTGCGTTCGCTACAAAAAGGAAATGGAGGGGTTGGACGAGCCCCCCTTCGACTCGGATTTTGGTCAGAAGATTTACAAGAACGTCTCCAAGGCCGCCTGGGGTGAGTGGGTTGACCGGCAGAAGATGCTGCTCAATGAATATCGCCTGCAGCCCTGGACCCCGCAGGCGCAGCAGTTCCTGGTCGAGCAAATGGAGGAGTTCTTCTTTGGAGAAGGCCAGGCCCTGCCTCAGGAGTTCACCCCGCCCACGCACTGAGGGATCTAAGATCAAAGGCCAGGGATCAGAGATCCGAAATCCAGAAATCCAGAGATCCGAACATTCTCTCCTCCGTCGCAAGCGGATATGGCCCTGGCTCATGTAAACTAATCAAGACCCTGGAAAGCCGGTTCACTCAGAGCCGGCCGCACGGAATGTCGGGACGTGGCTCAGCCTGGTAGAGCACTCGCTTGGGGTGCGAGGGGTCGGCAGTTCAAATCTGCCCGTCCCGACCATTCATTCAATTTGGCCCTTTTGAAGATCGTGTCAAAGGGCTTTCTATATGTAGGATAAAGAGTTACGGAATCGATGGAGCAGTTCAAAAGTACTTTTTTGAGCAATTCTGGCGGGTGGCGCACCCTAAGTTTCTCAAGACTTGACCAACCCACAAAGATTGGGTGCCCCATCCTTGAATGCGAGCCAACCTAAATAGAATGAATGACATCAAAAAATGCGCTTAAGTTATTGTGCTAATTTTGTGCTACGCCATCAGCGGCAATCTCGTGTGAAGTAACAGCCGCATAAGCGAAGAGGCAGCAACAAACTGCAGGTTAAACTTTAGAGGGACATAGAGGAAGTGACGATGGAAATCGATGACTCTCACCGGATTGTGGAGGTTTCTGGAGACGACGAGGAGATGGTGTCAGCCATCAACATCGCACGACATTCTCTAAAGCAATTTCTCGAAGCATACTTCGCGCCCAAGCCGAATCAACGGAGCTTTCTTCTGAAAGTGGCATTCGAGGAACAGGGAGAGACAGAGCACATTTGGTTGGCTGATCTAGACCTCCACTCTTCTCCCCTGACAGGTGTAGTCGCGAACGAACCAAGGATTCGGAGCATCAGCTTCATGCAACGCGTCCCGTTCGAAGCCAAACTTATCACGGACTGGATGTACTACGAGGACGATTGTCTCGTCGGAGCTTTCGCTACAAGAGTTCTCAAGAGGTCTGCGCGCCCAAACTAAGTTCAACTGCACGGCCTCTCACTCGGACCGCACCTGAATCACCAGCCGACCATCAGTTGAACAATAACCAGGCGGGTGGCGCACCCTAAGTTTCTCAAGACTTGACCAACCCACAAAAATTGGGTGCCCCATCCTTTCACGTTCTTTGTGAAAGGGTGGGAACCACGAACCCCAACCATCCAGTCTCCCATCCTCAGCTCCGACTCCGT
>JBEKDN010000049.1:0-20179 GCA_050014335.1 Occallatibacter sp.
TCCCGCTCCCTACTCCATTTGTCCCATAAATACCGGCTTGGCCCGACCCGCGGATGTTCAGTGCATCATTGCGCGTTTACGGGGGCGTCCGGCGCCGCCATCCGGCTGTATTTCGCTTCAAGCGAACCAGCCTCGGAAGCCTTGTACATGTAGAACTCGTATAGATTGCGCGCCGAGTCTACGGGTCTTGGGTATTTGGCAGCCACTCCCACGATGTTCTGGCTTCTCCGTATCCACTCCTGCTTTTCTTCGGCGGCCTTCTGCAGATAGTCGTTCTGCCGCTCACCGTAGTAGCTTGCAAGAGCCGTGTACTGCGCTGGGGCGTGCGCGTTGAGCGCAAGTTCTTTCACCTGCGCCTGCGTGTAATGTGTACCTGTCTCCGCGGAAGAGGCCGCGCCCTGTGCGCTAGCGGCACCCGGTAAAGCGAGGGCCAGAATGCATGTTGCGAATAGGTTGCGATTCATGTGCTTGATACCTCCCATGCTTAGATACTAAGTAGGTAAGATGAGGGGCGCATGAGGGAAAGCTCTGGAATGGAATAAAACTTTTGGGGAAAATCACGATTACGGGTTTTTGGTTTTGTCCCCGGATTCTGCTTTAGCTAACTGCTACGTCCCGCCGGGAGCGGCTTATCGGCGTGTGCGGTCTGCACAGTTCCGTTCAATTATTTTCAGGCAGTTACGAATGAGCAAAATAGCCGCGGAATCGCCGGCTTTGGAATACACCACGCGGACTGGCGTTAGTAGTATGTGTCTCGCAATGCACGCGCTTCTCTCACCAAGCTAAGGAACCTGCTCGCAAGCTCCCGAATGCGATCAGCCTGACGAAAGTGCAAGGCCTCCTTGGGCAGCAGTTCTCCGCCCAATCCAATGGCGGTGGCCCCGGCCAAAATGAAGTCTGAAGCTGTCAATTGATTCACCCCTCCGGTGGCAATCAACGGGATCTGTGGAAGCGGAACCTTGAGTGCTCGCACATATTGGACGCCCCCGATATGCCCGGTAGGAAAGATCTTGACGAGGTCCGACCCGGCCTTCCATGCGGCGATGATTTCGGAGGGTGTCAGCGCACCCGGAAGGGCAACGATATTTACTTTATTCGCATAAACCACAACCTCTGGAATAAACCCGGGGCTTGTCAAGAATCTAGCGCCAGCGTCAACGCAAAGTCGCGCCGACTCTTCATCCAGAACGGTTCCAGCGCCGACTGCCATATCCGGATATCGTTTTGCCAAGTCATCGATCACGTCTAGTGCGCCGGGGGTGGTCATGGTGATCTCGACAACCGGAATCTTGGCCGAATAAACAGTTTCTGCCGCGAATCGGGCCAGTTCCCGTGAATTCACACGCACGGAAGGCAAAATGCCAAACTCCTCGATACGATTTCGAACTTCATGTCTCAACATGGATTCGACCTCTTTGTAACCGTGTTGAATATGCCAATTGGATGGCCCCGTTTTAAAAGGACCATGACAATCATTGAATTACTTCATGCCCTACGGCGAGATTCATTTGACCGGCAGCCGTCAGATACGCGCCGATCAACTGTAGATATGCCAGTTGAACGACACGATAATCGCTCTGTGCGTTAAGAAAGTCCATCAGCGATGCGCCGCCGTGCTCATAGGCGAAGGTTACCGTGTCGCGCACATAGACTGATTGATCCAGATACTGCGCTTTGTATGGTTTGATCAATGCGATATTGCTGCGCACCAATTCGTAGGCATCGTCTACGTCGCTGAAGACCTGCGCTTTTGCCGCCTCAGCCGCTTGCTGACTTCTATCGATATCGATCAGTGTTCGCTTTTTCTCGCCTTGATTCTTGTCGAAAATTCGCAGTGGGATGCTGACGCTGACGCCAAGAGTCTGGCTGCCATACGGGTTATTAGTCGAAGCATTATTCGTGTACCAAGCGCCAAATGTCGGATCCGTTGAACCATTGGACATAGCCAATTTGTAATTGGTTTGTGATTGCTCGATTGTTTGGATCGCTGCCTGAAGGTCCGGTCTGTTATCCAGCGCAATCTGATGGTAATTGCCAAGTGGTTGCAATTCCGGGCCTAGCTCGAAATCTCCCGTAACGTCAAACTGGTCGACTGGCGTGCGCTCGTCCAGCAGCAGAAGAAGTGCAATCTTCTCTGTGCGAAGATTAACGATTGCCGTCTCGATTTCAGATTCGTACTGCACGCGCTGAAGTTCGATGCGAGCTAAGTCAATCTTGGCCAAATCCCCGGCTTTGAATCGGCTTCTGCTTATTTCGATGATCTTGTCGTAGTACGCCAAATCCGCTTTGGCTAGTTCGAGAACAGCCTTGGCCTGGAGTGTTTGCACAAAGGCCGAGCGCAGACCGAAGATCAAATTGCGTTCGAGGTCCACGTGCTGCGACTCCGTAATTGCCGTACCCTCCTGAGCACTTTTCAAGCGCAGTTCCCGCTTATGTTCGCGCTCATGCAGATAACTGAAGTTGGGCTGCTCGGTTGTGCCCTTGAACGGCTTCCATGTTCCATTCTTTGGCGCTATCTGCGTGCCGTCCGCCGATAAAGTGAACTGCGGATTGGGGCGGAGAAAGGCTGTAATCTCCTCGGCCTTCATTTCCTCGACGTTGGCCGCATCAGCTTTCAATGTTGGGTTGACCGCCTCGAACTTCGTCTTCGCCTGATCCCACGTAAGCGGCTGCTGCGCACTCGCCAAACTCGCAAGAACAGCAATGCCAATTAAGTAATCGCCTATGACTCGGACAAGAATGGATGCCACATTATCCTTCAATTGCCACCTCCGGCTTTGGGAGAACGTCCCCATCTCTTGCAATCCAGACATACAACGTGGGTAGAAGGAAGATGCTCAACAGGAGGTCGGACATCAATCCTCCCACAATAACGATGGCAAATGGGCGCTGCGAGTCGGAGCCGATAGCGTGCGACATCGCGGCGGGAAGCAGTCCAAGCGTGGCCACCAGCATGGTCATCATGATGGGGCGAAGACGCAGGACAGCCCCCTCGATAGCGGCGCCTTCCGGAGTGTAACCTCGGGCTCGAAGCTGGTTGATATATTCAAGCATGATGACACCCGTTTGAACCGAGACGCCAAAAAGAGCCAGGAATCCCACTCCCGACGACACGCTGAAGAACGTGCCAGTTACAAGCAGAGCGAGCAAGCCTCCAACGCGAGCCATTGCCACGTTGAGGAGAATCAGCAACGCCCATTTGAAGGAACGAAACATCGTATAGAGAATGATGAAAATCAAAAAAACCGTCAGGGGCACGATCAAAAGCAGCCTTGCTTCAGCTCGCTTTTCGCTATCGTATTCTCCCGACCATTCAAGGTGATAGCCACGCGGCAATTGCACATTCTTGGCGATCTTGTCGATGGACTCTTTGACAGTGGTGCCCAGATCTCGCCCGCGAACCTCAAAGCGGATGGCCACATAGCGGGAGCCGTCTTCCCGGTAAATGTCGTAAGCGTCATCGCGAATCTGGACTTTGGTCAATTGTGCCAGAGAGACGCGCTCACCCGAGGGAGAGAGCAGCCGGATATTCTGGATAGCATCCTTGGTATCGCGGTAGGGTTTCAGATACCGAACCACCACGTTGTAAACGGCCTCTCCCTGCAACACCTGGCTGACCGGATTACCGCCGATGGCAGTCTGGACGGCATCTTGTATATCAGCCACATTGATGCCGAAGCGCGCAGCCGCCTGACGGTCAACGGTGAGATCGATATTCGGCTGGCCCGTATCGCGTTGAATACCCAAATCCTTGATCCCGTCAATTTTGGCCATTACTTCTTTGATCTGTTCGCCTTTTTCCTCGAGAACGTCCAGGTCGGGCCCGTAAAGCTTGGCGCACAGTCCGCCTTTTGTGCCGGTCATGGTTTCATCCACGTTGTCCTCAATGGGCTGGGAGAAATTCCAGAAGGCCCCTGGCTGTTTCTCCACTTCACGATCCATCGCGGCGATCAGTTCCTCTTTATTCTCATGAAAAACGGGTCGCCATTGGTCCTTGGGCTTCAAGTCGATGAAATATTCCGTGTTGCCGAATCCTCCCGTGTCGGTTCCATCGTCGGGAGCCCCGGCTTGCGATACGACCTTGGTGACCTCGGGGAATGATGCAAAGATATAGCGGCTTTGCTGGGTGAAGCGTGTGCCTTCCGTCTCGCCAACGCTGTTCGCCATCGCGCCACGCGCCCAGATAGCACCCTCGTCCAAGTGGGGCAGAAACTCCGAGCCAATGATTCCACTGAATGTCAGGAAAAGAGCAACGGCCAACGATGCTAAACCAACACCGACAGTGACCCATCTATTCTCAATAGCCCACTTGACGCCGTTCCGGTAACGGTCTTTGAGGAACTCCATCACCGGGTTGCGCCATTCCTTGACACCATGCGGAAAAAGAAAGGCAGCTAGCACGGGCACAATGAAAATGGAGAAGACTATGGCGCCAAGAAGTGCGAAGGCGACGGTCCAGGCCATGGGCCGGAACAAACGCCCTTCTACTCTTTGGAGCGTGAAAATGGGCATGTAGGCGGTGATGATGATGAGGATGGCGTAGAAAACCGGTCTTTGGACTTCGTGAGAAGCGTCGCGGATCATCTCAACCGGCGTCTTGATGGTCATCGTAATGCGGCCGGCTTCGGGTGAGCTGTTCTTGTGGTGACTCAAATGCCGCATGATGTTTTCCATCATGACCACGGCGCCATCCACAACCATTCCGAAATCGAGCGCGCCAAGTGAAATCAGGTTCGCGGGGATATGGGTCAGGTTGAGAAATATGGATGCGAAAAGCAGGGCAAACGGAATGGTGAGCGCAACGATGATAGCTCCGCGAACATTGCCGAGAAACAGAAACAGGATGATCGTCACCAGGATCATTCCCTCGCCGAGGTTGTGCAGCACTGTGTGCAGCGTGTAATGAAGCAAATCGCTGCGGTCGAGCATGGGAATGACCTTCACACCCTCGGGCAGGATGTGGTTGTTGAGTTCCTCCACCTTTTTGTGAATCCCTTCGAGCGTCGGGCCTTCTTCGGCCCCCTTGCGCATCAGCACGCCGCCCTGAATGACGTCGGGCTCATCGACAATGACGCCGTCCGGGCGATGATCGGCTCTGGCCATGCGTCCAAGACGGATTCTGGGGCCCCACTCGACGGTCGCGATGTCCTTTACGCGAACCGGAGCCCCATTCGACGTCGTCAGCACGGTGTTCTCGATATCCTGCACATTGCGGTAGAGTCCGAGCGCACGGACGTTTAGTTGCTGCAAGCCTTCTTCGACAAAGCTGCCGCCGGCGTTCACGTTATTGATGGATAACTGGTTCTCCACCTGGCTGATGCTCAAGCCGTAGGTGATGAGCTTATTCGGATCGATGCGCACCTGATATTCGCGCGCGGTGCCCCCAAAGTCGCTCACGTCCACCACGTTCGGAACCTTCCTGAATTCCTTGTACAGAGTCCAGTCTTCGATGCTTCTCAAATTCATCAGGTCATACGCCGGATTGGTGCTCCGGATCGTGTACCAATAAATCTGGCCGGTCTCGCTCCAGTCCGTGCCGATTTGAGGTAGCACACCGGCCGGTACATTAACCTGCGTTAGCCTTTCGAGCACCTTTTGACGGTTCCATTCATTTACCGACTGATCGTCGAAGATCAGCGTAACCAGGGAGAGACCAAAGATCGATTCCGACCGCACCGTCGTGAGATGCGGAATTCCAAACATCTGAATTTCAACGGGAACCGATACTTGCTGTTCCATTTCTTCGGCGGAACGCCCGGACCACTGGCTGATGATCTGCACGTAATTATCGGCGATATCTGGATAGACCTCGACGGGCATATTATGAAATGACACCGCCCCCCAGCCGAGCAACAACAACCCAATAGCCAGCACCACATATCGATTATTGAGAGCAAAATCTACAAGTGTGCGAATCATGGCTTCTTCCTCGAGTCCAGGTGTTGAGCGTTATTCATTGTCGATCGCATTTTGAAGATTAATCGCGTTCGTCACAACCTGCTGTCCAGGCTGCAACCCGGACAGAATCTCCTGCATGTTGTTCGGTAACTGTTCGCCACTCACCACCTGTATCCGCTTGAACTTCTCTTGCATGGGGATGAAGACCCAATCGCGGTCGTGCAGATGCACGATTGCCGACGCCGGAACATTCGTATAACTCCGCTTCTCCTTGCCGAACAGAGTTGCCGAGGCAAACATGCCCGGCCGCATCATCCCTCCCGGATTGGCCACTTCAATACGGACCTTTGCCGTGCGGATATTCGGGTCGAGAATCGAACCAACGTTGCTGATCGTGCCCTTGAGAACTTTGTCCGGATAGGCGTTCAGCTTGATCTCAGCCGGTTGCCCGACGCGCACACTGGCCATGTCGCTTTCGTAAACATCACAGACGATCCACACTGTGGTCAGGTCAGAGATAGTAAAAGGGTTCGGTGTAGAGTAGGCCTGTACAAACGCTGAGTTCGTCACTTCCTGATCGGTGATTACGCCGGAAACCGGGGCGAAGATATCCACAATTCCCTTCGGATCATCGGGATCGCTGCCAAGCAAGCGAAGGTGCTCGGTGGCGGTGCCAAGAGTCGTCTTCGCATCGTCCTCCGTGTCTTGCGCCACCTCCAGGTCGCCCAGCGCTATGGCGCCGTGCTCGAAAAGCACCTTTGCTCGATCCAATTGCTTGCGCGCGAGCAACTCATCGGAGACAGCTTTGCGATAAGCGTCAAAGCCTCCGGAAATGTCGTCGCTGCGAACACGCAGCAAGAGTTGGCCCTTTTTCACCGCATCGCCAAGGCGAGCACGGATGTCAACTATACGACCGGAGGCGAGCGATATCACAGGAACCGTTCGCGAGATATCCGGAAATACAGTGCCCGTCACGGACAACTGCGACGGAGCCTGATATTCGCTCGCTGTTACGATCGGGTACAACTCCGGATGATCGACCGCAAAGAAGGAGACGTCCACTCCGGAAATTACCTTGGCTGGAGGTGGTGCCTCAGCGTCTGCATTCACCTTATCGCTTTTGCAGCCGCTAATGACCGACGATGCGGTCACCACCATCAGCATCAAGCCAAATCCCATAGCTTTGTTTTTCATAATGATTCCCGCCCCTTTGTGTCTTTTGACATCTAGACACTCGGATACCGTCGCCTAGCCATAGTCTTAGCGAACTTGGCCGGATTGTAGGACAAGTCTTTTTCTGAAGCGGTTTCCCCGCATTGCTGCACGCCGCAACCGCAGGAAGTGAACCTGCCTGGAGTTCGATCGAATGAGAAAAATGGATCAGGCCGCGGGAGGGGGGCGATTCCGAATGGAGGAAAGAGCGAGAACCTTCACAGTTGAGACAGGAAGGCTGCCCGGCAGAGCGAAGCGAGACGTGTTGAAAGGAATCTCCGCGGCAAGCGTGGGAATCGATGCCACGACCGGATGATCTTGGGCATTTGCATGCGCGCCTAAATCATCCTCGCGCTGAAAACAGCGTGTCTCGGCGGGATTCTGCGCCATCGCCATGTCGTCATACATCGTGATCACAGCGAACATGATTACGAGAACTAATGCAAGCGAGACACATTGCCCGCAGAGTCCTTGGCCATCGCGCCGCGTATGGTATACCCATAGCCAGCACATCGCTAAAGCCATCGCCATCCATCCGAGATTGAGGGCTAACTCCATCGGTGATCACCTTTGCTTTCCGCATTCAGTCTGGCGAAGATGTGTCAGTGGATAACTGCCAGATGAGTAACCAAACTGCAATGTCCTTCGGTGTGCTTCGGCAGCACCGGAATTGGCGATAATTCCGATGCTGCTGTTTCCAAGATTCAGTGATGACTCTTTAAGTTTGCATCGATTACTGTCGGATTCGCATAATCAATTCCTCAAGAAATCGTAGTGATCGCGGCGCAATCGGTTAGCAGGCCTGGCCTCACCTTCAAAGGCCAGACCTGGGGTAAAAGAACAGCTAGCTAGAACCGGACCTTAATCGCAAAAGTGGTACTGGTTTGGTTAGTAGCCAGGTCAGGCCACCAGATGGCGTTGTTGGCGGCGGTCATGCTGGTCCAGGTTCCCGATCCGCCGCAGGCGGTATTGACTTGCGTCAGCGGCGTACCATAGCCCAAGTTCGAGCTTCCGCCGTTGAGGCAGGCATAATACTGCGGTGAGCCGTTGTTGCCGAGCGGAGGTGTGATGCCGGTGCCGCTGCCGCCCATACCGCCGCGCTTGCCGGTCCAGTAGGGCGTATCGGAGTAGCGATAGCCTTCCTCCAGAGTGAAGGTGATGAACTGACTCGGCATGTAGTCGAAGGTGATGGTTCCGTCGTGCATCTCCGAGCGATCACCCGCGTTTTCCGTGTAGTACGGAGTGCCGGAGATCGCCGTGGCGCCGTTGATGGGCGGCAGAAGAGTCAGGTAACGTCCGGGATTGTTCATCTGGCCGCCGCCGAGAGTTATGGCATAGAGGTCTTTCTTGAACCACAAGCGGTCGTACATCATCCAGCCCAGGAAGGCCTGCTTGGGCCTGCCGTTTTTGGAGTTATGGCAGTTGACACCGCCGTTGTAGGTATCGGTGGTGCCGTCTACCGGGGAGTAACCATGCGGATTGATCGCGCCATTCGCAGTAGCGAATGAAGCGGGTCCGCCGCCGTATTCGCAGCCGGCGTCGCCGGTAACTGTAAATGCCATCTTGTCGAGGAAGGCCTTGGGCTTGTCGTAATACTTCACCTGAGCGCTATAGTCGGCATGGATGCGCGAGCGGCCGGGGTAACCGGCGTCGTCTTCACCCAGACCGTAATTGTTAAAGACAAAGTCAAGAAATGGCTTGGGACGCCAGAGAATCTGTCCGCCCAGCCCGCCGTGGCCGTTGTAACGCGCATAGGATTGCCAGCCGTTGATAATCCATGGCTCAATCTTCAGATTCTTTGTCGGAAACCACTGAATGCGGAGGCCGTTGAAGAACCACGGTGTATTCGAGGATACAAACGAAGGCTGGTAGGTCCAGTTATCGAAGTTGTAATAACTGAAGAGACCGATATAGGAAACAAAAATACCAGCATCGATGTTCAAGCCGTGATTTACATCCCAGTGATATCCGCCCCATCCTTCTGAGATGTACTTATAGGCCCCGGCCAGATCCCACTGCCCACGATTGGGGCTTCCATCGTTGCGTGGCGTAGTTGTGGCAAAGAGGCCGTCCATGGTGAGGATGCGCCCGCGCACATTGTCGATGCGAATGTCGCCGCCGATGCTGACCTGCTCAAGCTGCCATTCATCGGAGCGGAAGCTCTCCGTTGCGCCGCCCATGGTGTCGTCCCCGGGGTGGTTATAATCCAGAATGTAATTCGCATCCGCGCGGAACTCCGGCGTAAAGTACTTGGTGGCCATGGGACTGTCAACATTGTGTCCGGCACTGTTCAACCAAGTCCAATCGCCGGGAAATGGGGCCTCTTTGGTTAATCTCTCTGCACTGATTTCCGGTGGCGCTGGAGCCGCAACCGGTGGAGGAGGAGTCGCAGCCTGACCCAGGGGCGCCGCACTACTGCTCGCGTCTGTAGTCTCTGCAGCACGCAATGCTCTTGCGTCCCGATCCGCGCCTGCTTCGCGGTTTGCCTTCAGCTCGGATTCCAGAAGCGCAATGCGAGCCTTCATCTCCGCAAGCTCCTTGATGACTTCATCATTGTTTGCCGTTGTAGTAACCGCAGTTGCTGGGTTCGGCGTGCTGGCGGATTGGGTGCTTGTCGTGGCATCCGCCGCTGTGCTCGGGTCCGCAGGCTGTTCCGCGCTAGCGGATGCCAGTAACTCACTGGCGGCTCTGTCCAGTGAAGAAGCGCCGGTGCGTGAGAAGAAACTGCTCTTACTGGAATCCGAAGTTATGCTTTGTGCATGACATGCTAACTGCAAAACAACGCCGCACATTGCAAATCGTATTGCCATAACTGGGTTAAAATTCTTCATCATCGGTATCTGACCTCCTCGACGCCGTGCGTCGCCAGGCTAATAGACGTTGGCCTACGGTGAGGAATGGCTAGCCAATCGGTTCCGCCTGCCTCATCCCAATTGTTATGCGCTGCGACGTAAAGGAGCCGCAAAGGAACTGCAATGTTTTCGATAAGGTTAGGTGGCCCTGCGCCTGCTTTGCGCCTGATGATAAGCGCGCTCCACATGTCACATGTGCTCACTTCATGCAACTGAGTGAAACAGTGACTTGTTTAGACTTTAGGATGGTGCTCATAAATATTCCGTATGTGTTTTGAAGATAGTTATAAGCGTTGCGTGATTTACATATAAATAATACGTAAGTATCCAGTCTTTACTTATTCATGGCTCGCAATACCTGAGCTTTATATCTTTCGTGCGACGCCCTTATTTTATCTTTATCTCATTGTTTCTAGTATGATGATTAGTTGTTGCGTCTATTAAATCTTCTCGTAAAGGACCAGACTTGGCTGACGGCCTGACTACGGTTTCGGATTGGCTGCAAGGATTGCCGACCGATCCAGACGCCAAAGCTAACGAATTGGAGAATTGAATGCGACAAGCAAGATATGCATGCGCTCTATCGGCACTCCTCGCCTTTGGCATTCATGCGCAGGATCTACTGTTGCCGGTTCGGCGAATTCATCAGATGCCGGATAGCGACGGCGTGTACTACTATGGTCCTGATGTCACAGCGCCGCGGTTGCTTAGTACCGTATCTGTGCCTTATCCCGATGACCTTTCAGCAAATAATATTCAGGGCCTAACTGTATTGGCAATGGTGATTGATGCCAACGGCATTCCTGAGAATATTCAATTATTGTACAGGCACGGCGAAGAATTCGATCAAGCCGCCATTGAGGCGGTCAAGCACTCCGTATTTGAACCCGGCAGATTCGCAGGCAAGCCTGTCCCCGTTTGGATCGACGTGCGGGTCGTCTTCCACGCCAATCGCAGCCAAGCGCTTCCACAGATTCTTATCGCCGAGCGGGATCTACCCCCACCGGGGGAATCACAACTCGAGGACAAGCATCACCATCAGCTGTCGTACACACCGCCATTTCCTATTCATACAGTGGACGCGGATTTCGCAGATCCTTTTGCTAGTCACCCATACGTACAGGTGGCCGTCGTTTCGGTGCTCGTCGGTGAAGATGGAATACCGAAAGATGTTCGCGTTGTGCGCGGTCTCGGATTTGGCTTGGACAAAAAGGCCGAAGCCGCTGTGTGGCATTACAGGTTCCTTCCCGCCACCAGCAAGGGAAGAATCATACCTGCGCGCCGTGAGGTTATGGTGAGCTTCGTCAAGTTCTGAATTGGGACGCCCGCATCAATTCAGTTCCAACACTAGATGTTGTAAGTCGTGGATGAGACAAGTCCCCCAGTGCCGGTCCAGTTAGTGTGGACGAATTCACCGCGCGGCCGGTCGATGCGCTCATAGGTATGCGCGCCAAAATAATCGCGCTGCGCCTGCAACAAGTTAGCCGGAAGCCGCGCCGCGCGATAGCCATCGTAAAAGGCCAACGCTGTCGATAACGCCGGAGTGGGCACGCCTAACTCGATAGCATGAATCTGTGCCTTGCGCCATGACTCCTGATAACTGTTGAGCGCGTTGGAAAAAAAACTATCGAGCAGCAGATTCTCGATCGCCGGATTCTTGTCAAAAGCCTCTTTGATTCTGCCAAGAAATCGGCTCCGAATGATGCAACCGCCGCGCCACATCAGAGCGATTCCTCCCATATTGAGATTCCAACCATTCTCTTTGGCCGCTGACCGCAGCAGCATGTAGCCCTGCGCATAAGAGATCATCTTGGAACAGTAAAGCGCTCGGCGCACATCTTCTATAAATGCGGCTCGATCACTTACATCGGCCTTGGTCGCGGGTCCGTTGAGAATCTTCGACGCTCCCACGCGCTCTTCCTTCAATGCCGAGAGGCAGCGCGCAAATACCGATTCGCCTATCAAAGTTACCGGCTGTCCGTTATCGAGTGCGCTGATAACTGTCCACTTCCCTGTTCCCTTCTGGCCCGCGGCGTCAAGAATCTGATCGACTAGCGGCCGACCATCGGTATCTTTCATGGCAAAGATATTGCTTGATATCTCGATCAAATAACTATCCAGCTCGCCTTTGTTCCATTCGCCAAAGACTCCCTGTAACTCGCCAGCACTCAAACCAAGGCCGCGTTGCAGTAGATCGTAGGCCTCGCAGATCAATTGCATGTCGCCATACTCAATGCCGTTGTGCACCATCTTTACAAAGTGCCCAGCGCCGTTCTCTCCCACCCAATCGCAACAAGGAGTTCCATCTTCCACCTTGGCCGCAATCGCCTGAAGAATCTCCTTCACATGCGGCCACGCGGCGAGATTACCGCCAGGCATGATCGAAGGACCAAAGCGCGCGCCCTCCTCGCCACCAGATACGCCAGTACCGATAAATAAAATCCCCTTGGCTGCCAGCCCTTGCGTGCGGCGATTAGAATCGGTAAAAAGCGAGTTACCACCGTCAATAATAATGTCGCCCACTTCAAGATAAGGCAGTAGATGCTCGATTGCCTGATCCACCGGGTTACCCGCCTTGACCATTAGCATCACGCGCCGTGGGCGCTTGAGAAGGCTGATAAACTTCTCCACCGAATGCGCCCCCACAACGTCTGTCCCCTCGGCTTCATTAGTCAAAAAATCGTCCACCTTGGAGACTGTGCGATTAAAGACAGCCACCTTGAAGCCGTGATCGTTCATATTGAGAACAAGGTTTTGTCCCATAACCGCAAGCCCAATTAGGCCAATATCGCACGATGCATCAGACATGATTTCTCCCAATTCTGGCTGGATCAATTGCTACCGCTGGATACGCGCCGATCCGCCTTTGGCAAATGCTCTTACTTGATCGACTGTTGCCATGGTTGTGTCGCCCGGGAAGGTCGTGAGCAACGCACCATGCGCCCATCCCAGCTTGATCGCTTCTTCGGGAACTTCGCCAGCTAATAAACCATAGATAAAACCTGCTGCAAAGCCGTCTCCGCCGCCCACGCGATCCACCACATCGAGCTCAGCCGTTGGTGCGGAATAACTCTTCCCGTCAACCCAGGCCACCGCACTCCAGCTATGACGGTTTGTGGAATGCACTTCGCGCAGCGTCGTTGCCACCGCCTTCACATGCGGATGTTTTTTCACTACGTTCTCAATCATGCCAAAAAATACGCTGGAGTCGAGCTTCGATTTTGCGGCAACTTCCGGGCCAGATATCCCTAACCCCTTCTGCAGATCCTCTTCGTTGCCCACTAGCACATCCACGTTTTCGACGATACTGCCAATAACTTCGACAGCCCGCTCATTGCCGCCTGATATCTTCCAAAGCTTTTCGCGAAAATTGAGATCGAACGACGTAACGGCGCCCGCCGCCTTGGCTTCCTTCATCATCTCCGCAGCCAGTAGAGCGGTGGTCGGCGATAGAGCCGCAAAAATACCCCCTGAATGCGCCCAACGGATTCCTCCGGCAAAGATGGCCTTCCAGTCGAAATCTCCCGGCTTCAGTTGCGCAGCCGCCTCGTTCGCACGGTTATAAAACACGACCGGAGCCCGCACTCCATACCCGCGGTCACTGTACACGGTCGCCATGTTGGGGCCGGTAACCCCATTGTGCTGAAAGTGTTTGTAAAACGGTTTCACCCCCATCGCACACACACGCTCCGCAACCAAATCGCCGATCGGATAGTCAGACATTGCCGAGGCGATAGCCGTCTTCAGTCCAAAGCAATCCGAAAGGTTGGCAGCGACATTGAATTCGCCGCCGCTGACGTGAATCTGGCACTCTGTAGCCTTGCGGAAGGGAATGATTCCCGGATCAAGCCGGTGCACCAGCGCCCCCAACGATAGAAAGTCCAACTCGGCATTCTCACGGATCTTCAATCCATCACTCATCGATCGTTCACTCCTGGTTCCCTCAAAGAATCATAACGGAATCTGTTGATCCTCGGATAGCACCACGAGCAATGCAGCTGGCCCCTCCCATATTCCAGACTCTCCGTTCATTCCAATAAAAAGAAAGCTCTGCGAGTGCTTGTGATGAGTATCTCTCATTTATTATCGATAAAGGCGAAATGATCGGTGAACCCAATGCCACAGCGGATGCAAGATGTGACTGATACCGGCCGAGGTAAAAATGTTGCCAACCGCGTCGTGCGCTTGTCAAGAAAGGCCCGTTGGGGCGTGAAGCCTGACTCCCTTCGGAACCGGGACTCACGCATTCACTCAAGATCGACCGGGCCACGCTGCGCAGCGGCGGAGGTTGTCTTGTAGTCATGGCAGAGATGCAGGTGCGGCGCGGAGTCGGAACTTTCATCAAGTATGCCCCTGCAGAATCAGCAAGGCTCCTTTGAGCCTGAAACTCGCGTTGCGCTGCTTTCGCGGCTATCGTAACTCTATTACTCTTTCCGCCTCCCGCCTCCAAAGAGTTCGCATCCAGCGTCTACGCCGACGCTGCAATTTCTTATGAATTCCTATCGAATCAATCGGAAGTAATTCCTCTAAAGGTTCGAGGCCGCGCCATAGCCCATTCAATCGTTCCTTCCAAGGCAAGCTTGACCGATGCGTACTCTTCTCTCGGGATAACGCCTTGCACCCGGTCGCTTTCAAGCAGGAAAAGACCTTCCTTCAGGGCCTCTATCATGGACGTCGTTGTCTGCCCACCTCGTTCAGCCCGCGCAGTCTTCAATACCGTTCCAGTGTGAGAGTGCCTCCTGCGCCAAACTAATGCCCCGCAGGTTCCAATAATCAACATAACACCGGCCCCTACAGTCCACCATTGGAGCAGCGATAACGGCGCGGATACCTTTGAGACTGCAACCGGGCTCAAAGCATTGCCACTCGGATTCTGCGTTCCAAAACTGCTCGAACTAGAGAATGATGTAACAGTCACTGTACTCGCGGAGAAATTCGGCAGCTCACGGGCTTTGGCTTGTGGTGAAGCGTGAGGCTGGGCTTGCATTGGCGGGAGCGCTCCAACCCCGGAGACCTCAAACTCCAATCTCTCACCCGCTTTTAATTGTTCGGCCGCTTCCACATGATATCTGCCATTGCCAACGGGAAGAATCTGAAAGGCAGAGGACCGTGGCACAAAGCTCATTGTAGGTGGAATCATAACTGCCAACTGCTGCATTGGATAGATACTCTTTGTGTGAAACGTGGCGCGGCCATCGTAAGGCAGATCGTAGTTGAAAGCGAACTTGGTGGCGCCTGGCCGTAACGGAAAGTTCACGGTGTAATGTCCAGGGTCGTCACGCACGGGTAAAGCGGAAATCATGGCCCCGATGTTATCCGGTCCCGCAGCCAGAACGGAGTCGATCTTTGCTTGGCCAGGTAAGTAGACTTCAAAGGTCCGTCTGCTGGCTTGCGTCACCGGCGGGTTGGAGAGATTCTTGATTTCAATCATGTCGGAGACATGCAGCAGATTTCCTTGGGTGCCAGTGCGGATAATCTCGATGCCGCCCGTAATGCCATTTATCTTCGTTGCCACATCCGCCACATCGATGGAGATAGCATATCCCGCGAAGACCTGCTTGTCGTAGTTGACACCCTGATGAATCACGCGGACTACGTGTGGCTTGTCGGAATGATGCAATTCGAGCGCAAATGACCCTTGCGAGTCTGTCTTGGTGCGTGCCTCCTCCTGCGCTTCCTGGCCGACAAGAAGAATCACTTCGTCACCAACTGCGGGCCGGTCGTTTGTCTGGTTGCGGACTATACCTGTGATGGAAGTGGCTGCAAGAGTCGCTGAGGAAAAAAGAACGAAGAAGGTGCCGGTACCCAGGACGATCTTGAGTTTCCAGAATTTGTTTTCGATCCTGTGCATCGATGGCCTCCTTCTGAAACCGATTATCCAATTCCCACTTGTGTTGAATATTCACCAGCAATCGACCGATGCATTCATCTGCATCGACGCAATGCTCATGCATATCGCTACGGTGCGTTGCGCTTTGCCGAGGAGATTGTTGGCTGCGGAGCATATCCGAACAGAATGCCGGTCTCCACGTCAACCGGCTGTCCGTTTCTCTGATAAGGTTTGAATTTCCAGTGACTCAGCGCATCAGATATCGCCTTTGCCTGGTCGGGAAATGCGCTCAGAAAATGAATATGTTTGACTCTACCCTCTTTACTGATAATGATTCGGACCGGAACGGCATTGAAACGGTGTTCAGTGAAAATTGCATCGGCGCGCTCAATTACATTTTCATCGCGCGCGAAGTCCTTGATGCACATCGGGAATGTATCTCCGCTTGTCAAACTATCTTCCGCAGGTAGTTTCATCCTGTTCAACTCCTGCATCAACTCGTCCAAGAGCTTGGTATCGCTGCTGCTCAGCACCACTTCAACTGTGTGGCAGCGGATCTGGGTAGCCAGAACATACCAGTGCAGTTCCGCTGCTGGAGACCAGTATGCAAAGTACGCGAACGAGCGGCCACCTATTGTGATTTGCTTCGGCGCTCGTTCGACCTTATAAACGTCTTGCAAATGATCCTTGGTAAAGTTAATGAATTCCATCGAGTTCGTTGCGGGAAGAGGCGTAAAGAACATATCATCGGCGGTAATCAGAACACTTCCGCGAGCCGCGCCTTTAAATGTATCTGAAGGTACAATCTCTGCAAGAACATAACGACCGGTATCCGACGGAGGGGGTCCTTTGTATTTTTCAGTCCAATCAGGCGGCAATGTCCAAGTTATTCCAAAATACCGATCATCGAATACGTTGCCGATTACATTTCCATCTTCCGGCAGAGGAGTCACTGAATCGCTCGCACTTGACCAGGCGCCTTTTACCAAAATCACTCCCGTCGGCACCTTAGTCATGTGCTGTGCATCGCCGGACACGCTGACACCACCGGTTTTGCTAGAGTCCTGCACGGTCGTTTGACCCCAAGCAATCAATGGCCCAACACTAGCCCATACGGCCAGTAAAGATATAGATCGAGAATTCATGTTCGCTTCCCCACAATAGTGCGACTCTAGCTAGACCGCTGTGGCAAGTCTGCTTCGCAGCCTTAAAAGACGCGGCTGGCGAGACACAGATTCGTGCCTCGCCAGCTAACGAGGAGTTTTACAGTGAGCGCAGGAAGTCGATCAACTCCTGCTTCTGCGTGGAATTGAGGTTGTTGTAATTCGTAATGACCGTGTTGGCCTCACTGCCTGAGCTGGCGTGGTTCTGAATGGCTGCGGGGACACTCTCATCGCGACCGTCGTGAACAAGGAAGATCCTCTGTCCCAATCCCCACAGCGGTGCGGTGCGGAACTGGTCGCCACCCGCGTTCCCTTGCGAAACATTGTCGGCAAAACCCGAGCCCATGTGATGGATCTCAAAGTCCGAGTACGCAGGCACCGGCTGTTTGCTCAACGCGGGAACAAAGTTTGAAACCTGCGTCGTGCCCGTGCTCGGATTGTGGCAGGTCGCGCAGCCAATGGAACTGAATACAGCGGCGCCGGCGGAAATCGTGGATGCGGGGACCGTCGATCCGTTCAGCACAACTGGGCCTGGCGGAGGCGGAGCCAGGAACCGCATGAAATTGCCAAACGCCGACACGTCATCCAGAACCGCCGCATTCGGGGACGACTTGGGGTTGGACGTGTCTTCCGGATATCCTGTTCCAGAAAGATTCAAGCAACTTGCCGGCAGTCCCAGGGCGAGTTGGTCTTCCTCTGGATCTGGACGCTCGTTTTCAAATAGCTCGTTCGTAATGCCCATTTCCACGTTATAGGCCTCACCCGCGAATATATGCAGAGACTTGTTCTGCGCCTTCCAGCCAAAGCGGGTGATGGTTCCATCATTGCCGTTGCGGTTGAAAGTACCGGAGATGCCAAAACTGTTTTTGAGATTGGACGCCTGATTCGTCAATAAAGTTGAGTCATCCAGATTCTCAACTAAGCCTGCGCCGAAAGTAGGGGTGGGGATGCGGAAAATGATGTCGCCTCCCGACTCGGCTGCCGCGAAGTTAGGCTGCGCAAGGCTGGTGCAGGTGCCCCTGTCCGAGCGCCCGGAAACCGTGAATATGTCTTCCACTCCGCCATTCGGAGCGCTTGTGTTAACCGTGCCATTCGCATTCAGAATGAACGGGAAGCGAGCTTCACGGGTAGGACCATTCGCTGTGATAAAACTCGGAACGGTATTGCCTGGTGCAACTCCGTCAGAGGGGAATTCAAACTGCGGATTGACTGCGGCGCCTGAACCGCCTGAGGCCGGTTGTGCGTGGCACGAGACGCAGCTATTTGAATTAAATCGTGGCCCCAGACCGTTATTGGCGGTTCCGGAAACTGCCTCTACCTCGGAAAATCGAGTTTGACCGTCTTCAAAAAAGGCGGTAAAGCCATTCGGATCGTTACTCGGGTTAATGATTGTTGCTCCTGTACCTCGGTTAGCGCTCTGAACTCCAGGGTCCTGTTGAGCAAATGCTATTCCGGCGACAAGGATCATCGCCGAAGCAAAACATGACGCGAGCTTTGCTGTTGTGATCATGGTTTCTCCTTAGGGTGTCTTCCGGATTTTTTTGGTCTGCTATTCGGACCCCGTTCAAGCACACGGATCTCACGGCCGCTACTCCGCGCTGTGCCGGTGCCGTAACAATGCACACCGACACACCTGGGGTGAGATTATCCAAGGACTCTCAAAAGACGAGTGGCATAGTCACCTCTCCCGTAGTCGAAGGGTCGAAAGGTCGAAGAGGAAGGTCAATCGTGGGATGACTACAGCCGAACAGAAGATGCTGCGCAGAACAGCTAACAATTGATTCGTGCACGCGACCCTCTAAATGGGGATGTGGAGGCCCGGGCGTACGCACCGTTCTTCACGGATCGAATATCGTATACTAAATTTAAATGGCCATGTCAATGGTATTTTTTTAAGTTTTTCCATTCGATTTATTCTAACTATAGGGGACCATTCGCACAGTGGAGATGTGATTAGTTTGGGATTTTACAACACCCATAAAAATGCAAATAGCAACTTTTTGGCAGTGTTGGGTCTTTACTGTGAGAGATAGCCTGATATGCCGATCGGCGCCTCTGACCGCCGAATCCTAGGAGTAATTCATGGAGGAGACTATGCGGCTATTGCGCATCTTTTACGGATGTTTATTATGCATATCGGTCGCCCCTTCGCCATTGATATGGCAGATGACAACCGTCCCCAGCACTCACGTAGTTCAAAGCCAACATCCATCCCCTTCCCTTAAAGCCCTCGACGACAATGAAGTATTCTTTATGCCCTTAACCGATTCAGTTTAGGCCCAAGCCCCGGCGATCTGGAGAGTGCGCGAGATGGGGCTTGATCGATGGTTTGAATTGCAATTGCAGCCAGCCAATATGGACTTCACCGAGCTTGAACAGCGCCTGAATGATTTTCTTACCATGCGGCTATCGACGCCGCAACTTCTGCTGGCCTTCCCCAGCGGCGCCGTCATCCGGCAGGCGGAGAACGGCAAGTTCCCTATCCTGAATACTCCGATTCTACGTGTCGTTTATAACGACCAGCTCGCTTTCCCAAAAAAGCGGGAAGCCCAAAAAGCCGAGAAAATGGCTGAGGTTGTCACACCGCTGGCGACGGAGAAGAATACTGCTTTTGATTCATGTACGACGAGTCGAGTGATTCGCTGCTGCATACAACTGGGGAGTCCACCTTTGAAGCCATCAAGATGCTTCGCTCCACCGATCCTGCGCACTACTCTCCAGCTTCGGGTGCGGTCTATCCAGCCACTCCATTCGGTACCGGCATGAAGCAGATTGCTCAGTTGATGAAGGCCAACCTGGGCGTTGAAACCGCATTCGCTAATATTGGCGGTTGGGACACACATTACAGCCAAGGAAGGGTAAATGTCGACCTTGCCAACCGGCTCAAAGATTTTTCCCTTGGTATTTCCGCCTTCTGGCGCGATATGGGCGACGATGCTGAGAAGACCTCGCTGGTAACAATGAGCGAGTTTGGCTGCACTGCAGAGCAAAACGGAACAGGGGGCACCGATCATGGCCACACAAACGTCATGTTCGTATTGGGTGGCAGCGTAAAAGGCGGCAAGGTCTATGGCAATTGGCCGGGACTGGCCAGGGAGCAGCTAGAGCATTTTCTTAAATAGTGTAGACTGTTTTTGGCAACTCTTTGCGACGAACAAAGACATGGGGAAACCCCTTGGGGATGATCTGCGCCGTAAACTTCTTTTCGCCTATGATCAGGGCGA
>JBEKDN010000050.1:0-19935 GCA_050014335.1 Occallatibacter sp.
GTAGTGAGCACGGGTGAGGATCAGCGTATCCATGGCGCGGGTCATGCCGACGTAACAGAGGCGGCGTTCTTCTTCGAGCTCATCGGGATTATTGAGAGTACGGGAATGTGGAAAGAGACCCTCCTCAAGGCCTGCGAGAAAAACGAGCGGAAACTCCAGCCCTTTGGCGGCATGCAGGGTCATCAGGGTGACGCGGGCGTCGGGGTCGAACTGGTCGGAGTCAGAGGCCAGAGCGGCATGGTCGAGAAAGTCGGCCAGAGTTTCACCGCGAACTTCGGCGTCGTGTGCGGCGTTGGCCAGTTCCTTCAAGTTTTCAATGCGGCTGAATGCTTCCGGCGAGCCCTCGGTCTCCAGAGCCTTGATGTAGCCGGTGCGGTCAAGGAGGAAGCGGATCAGCTCGGGGAGGGTTGCGGCGTCGCCGGGGGCTCGGAAACCTTCGATCCCTTCCTTTTGATCTGCTGCGACTTCTTCAGGATCGGATTCAAAATCAGGATCCGGCGGGGTTGGATTCCCAGTTTTCCCCGGTCTCAAATTCGAGACCGGGGGCACCCCAACATTTTTTGGCATGGTCAAGAAAGGACGCTTTGTCTCGGCTGTGAAGGGCGAGAAACTGGCTGCATCGAGCAGCGAAAGCTGGTTCTCGTCGCCGCCGAAGTCGAAGCTGGTTGCCGAGTCGGCGCTGGCTGAGTCGGCCGCGGTCGAACCGAATTCAAAGCCGGTATCGGCCTCTTCCGCCTCCGCGCCGGCGGCTACATCGGCGGAGAGTTTGCCGGAAAAGTCGGGATCCATCATGGCCTGCGCATCCAGAATGAGCTGGCGAAAGGACTCGAGAGCCATCTGCGCGCGCGCGGGCAGAAGCCGGTTCTTGATTGCGGCGGCCAAGGCGTCCCAGGTGGACGCTCCTGTCTCAAGCGCCAGGCGCTCCAGGGTTTCCAGCGTAGTCTTGCCGATGCCGCGAGCCGGTGTGTTGATGATGCGCTGCAATGCTATCGAATCATGAGGGTTGCGGATTAGGCGCAGGTAGCAGAGCAGATCCTTGATCTCAGCGCGCTCATAAAAGCTGAAGCCGCCGACCATGGTGTAGCTGATGTTGTAGCGGCGCAGCGATTCCTCGACCAGGCGGGACTGGGAGTTGGTGCGGTAAAGAACAGCGGCCCTTCCGGACTCTTGTGTTTCAGACGAGCTTGTCTGCCGAAGAAAGGACTGAATGCGATCGGCAATAAAGAGGGCTTCATTCTCGCCGTCGGGTGCTTCGTAGTAGCCGACGAGCGAACCGCCCTGGCGATCAGTCCAGAGCTTTTTGCCCTTGCGCTGAAGATTGTTGGCGACGACGGCCCCGGCGGCTTCAAGAATCACCTGAGTGGAACGGTAATTCTGCTCCAGGCGGACGATGCGGGCGTTGGGAAAATCCTTTTCAAACTCGAGAATGTTGCGAATATCGGCGCCTCGCCAGGAGTAGATACTCTGATCTTCGTCGCCCACGGCGCAGACGTTTTTGCGCTCGCCGGCCAGCAACTTCATCAGCTCGTATTGGGGGCGATTGGTGTCCTGGTACTCGTCAACGAGCAGGTAGCGATAGCGACGTAGGTAGCGTTCACGGGCCTCGGTGGAGACCTTGAGGAGGCGCACGGCCTCAAGCAGCAGGTCGTCGAAGTCGAGAGCGTTGTTCTTGCGCAGCTCGGTTTGGTAGCCCTTGAAGATATGGGCGACGCGCTCGCTGTTGGGGTCTTTGGAGGCCAGGTAATACTCCTGCGGATCGACCATGTGGTTCTTGGCCCAGGAGATTTTTCCCAGCACCGTGCGCGGGGTGAGCTGCTTGGTGTCAAGGCCCATGCGCTTCATAATCTGCTTGACAATGGCTTGCTGGTCGTTTTCATCGAAGATGGCAAATGAGCGCGTGAGGCCTTCATTTCCGACCTTGAGGGCTTCAATGTCGCGGCGTAGAATGCGGACGCAGAGCGAGTGAAAGGTGCAGAGCAGCGGCTTGGCGAGCGAAGAATGATCGAGCAGCCGGTCCACGCGCGCGCCCATCTCGCTGGCGGCTTTGTTGGTGAAGGTGACGGCGAGGATGGAGTCGGGCGCAACGCCTTTTTCGCGAATCAGCCACGCGATGCGGCTGGTGATGACGCGGGTCTTTCCGGAGCCGGCCCCGGCCAGAATGAGCAACGGGCCATCGGTGGTCTCGACGGCGGCGCGTTGTTCGGGGTTCAGATTGTCAACGAGCGACGGCAAGGGGCAGGTCCGGGTGGGAAGTATCCTAGGTCTAGTGTACCGGTTGCGGGGTTGGGAGTGTGGTGTATCGCGAGGGCTGAGGGTTGATTAAAATCAGTAAAATATATAAATTGCATAAAATACTGAAATTATGGATAATTTAAATATGCAGACGATCTCCGCCACCAAGGCCAGTCAGAACTTCGCCGCTACGCTCGATGCAGCTCAACGGGAGCCGGTGCTGATTCAGCGCCATGATCGGGACATTGCGGTGCTTGTATCCGCGGATGAATACGAGAAAATTCACCGGATGCGTGTGCGGGAACTACTTCACTTTACCGAAGAAACCAGCAGGTATGCCGAGTCTCAAGGTATGACCGACGAAGTGCTTGAGCAACTCTTGGCCGATGAGGGATGAAACAGCGGATTGTCATCGACACAAATGTGTATGTGAGCCGTCTGATCCGCGAGCAATCCACGCCGGGCCGAGCGGTAGGCCGGGCCTGGAGAGAAGCGATAACGTTGACATCCTTCGCGATCATGGAAGAATTACGAATGGTACTGCATAGGCCGAAGCTTGCCCGCTATATTCAACCTGAGAAGATAGAACCATACATTGAAAAGATTGGTGAGCTTGGGTTGATTGTTGTGAATTCACCCCCATCCGCGCCTGCCGCGATCCGCGCGACGACAAATTTCTGGAAGTTGCGGTGCATGGTAGGGCGGATGTAATCGTCACCGGCGACACGGACCTGCTGGTACTGAATCCGTTTCGGGAAATCGCGATTCTTACGCCGGGCGAGTACCTGGAGCGAGATTAGCGAGAAGTATTTGTAGAGGGTAAAAGTGGCCGTCGTGTGCGCACGGCGGAGGATAACTGGATGCGGCTCCAACTTGCTATGCCCAGAAGTCTCTTCCGGGCCTAAAACCTAGCGGATGGTGACGCGCTCATTTCCAAGCTTTGCACGGTAACATACCCAACGCAGAACAAAAGAACGGCAAAGCCCAGCGGGTCCAGGATCTCGGGCGGACTCGGCAGCCCCAGTGGAAGCGACAAGTTGCCATAAACCGCCTCCAAAGCGAAAAGAAGGATACCGATAGAAAGGACCGCGCGGTTGGGCAGGACGAGGAATCTACGACTGAGTTTTGGCACAGCGACGGCGATTGCCAGGACCGTGAGCGAAATGGCAGCGACGAGATGATTGTAGGGCATGACTTTGAACCCAGAGCCGGTAAACAGGAAAAGGCCAATGCCTGCCACGGCAATCGCGAGTCCCGCTACAATCGCTCCTTGAAAAAAGAGCCGCAGTTTGTCCCGGCTCAGGTCCAGAAAAGCCAGCAAAGCAATGACCACGACCAAGAACGACAAAACATTGCCCACGTATGGAAGACTGGCCAATAGACAATTCGGCAAAAGTCCAAGGTCAGCCAAGGAACCAAACAGGTATTCGGTTCCCTCAATCGCACTCCAGATTCCGAGCCAGATAAAGAATCGTCTCACGCTCCGGCGCCGCATCACGGCGATGCCGCAGACACACAATCCGATAAACAGGAAAACTGTACCAAATAGAATGTATGGGATTCGATCGCGCAGTACGTCAACAACTTGATCTGACAGGGTGACACCTCGGGAACCACATTAACTATTGCCCGCATTCGCTGTCGGTGCGTAGCATCACGGTGAATGAGACGCACCTTGGCAAGATGAAACTTTAGGCAAAGAAGGCGAGACTATCGAGTAGGAGAATTGCGATTTTTACGCTGGCGGAGGATCTAGAGCGAAATTATATAGACGCATCTGGAGAGGGTAAAAGTGCCCGTTGAGTGCGCAGGCGGTTGGCCAAGCGGGTCTAAAGAGCGATAGCATAAGGTAACGATCCTATTATGGCGACCACTTGGGAAAAACGCGACTCCATGCGAAGAGGTTATGCCGACACACGGAAGCCTCAGGAAGAAACGCTGGAGAGCCGCCGTCATCTGCTTGGCGATGAACATCCGGATACGCTGACAGCGATGACCAATCTCGCTGTGACGCTGGGTAAGCAGGGCGATTGGGCTGGAGCGAGGAAACTTCAAGAGCAAGTGCTGGAGGCGAGTCGTCGCGTGCGGGGCGAGGAACATCCTCACACACTGACGGCAATGAACAATATTGCCGCGACGATGAGTAAGCAGGACGATCTGACTGGTGCGCGGAAGCTCCAGGAACAAGTGCTGGAGACTCACCGCCGTTTGCAGGGTGAAGAGCATCCGGACACGCTAACGGCGGTGACCAATCTGGCCGCGACGCTGTACTTGCAGTGCGATCTGGCAGGAGCGCGAGAACTTCAAGAGCGAGTGCTGGAAAAGATTCGTCGCGGGCAGGGCGAGGAACACCCTCATACACTGGCGGCGATGAGCAATCTCGCTGCGACACTGAAGGCACTCGGCGACTTGGCCGCAGCGCGGAAACTCCAGGAGCAGGTGCTGGAGGCTAGCCGCCGTCTGCTGGGTGACGAGCATCCGGAGACGCTGTCGGCGGTGACGAATCTCGCCGGAACGCTATGCTCGCAGGGTGATCTGGCGGGAGCGCGGAAACTTCAGGAGCAGGCGCTGGAGGCATGCCTTCGTCTTTTTGGGGAAGAGCATCCAAGGAGCTTGACGGCAATGAGCAATTTGGCTGCCACGCTTTACTTGCAGCGTGATCGGGAGCGAGCTCGGGAGCTCCAGGAGCAGGTGCTGGAGACTCGTCTTCGTGTGCTTGGCGAGGAGCATACGAACAGCTTATGGGCAATGAGCAATCTCGCCCTGACGTTGAACTCGCAGGGTGATCGGGCGCGAGCGCGGAAGCTTGAGGAACAGGTGCTGGAGACTCGCCGCCGTCTGCTGGGTGAGGAGCATCCGGACACGATGACGGCGAAGAAGCACTTGGCTCGGATGAAACCGAGAACTTTGAGGCACTGGCTGCAATTACTGTTTGGGCAGAACAGCTGACTACAAAGTGATCTCTATCCTGGTCGTGTAGGGTCTGAATCTGTCGATCGAAGGAACAGAGGAGGACCAGCGTTCCAGTACTATCGCTGCCAAACCGATGATGACCATTCGATAAACCACATAGAGACAGACAGTCGGACTACGTACGCCCTTAGATCCTTTTTATGATCGGAATTTGGGTGCAGATGTTGTACAATTTGACCATATTAGACATATTGTATATTTTGTACAAATAGATTATTATGTCGATATGCAAACTGTCTCCGCCACTTACGCCAAACAGAATTTCGCGGCCATCCTTGACCAATCCCAGCGGGAGCCGGTACGAATTCAGCGCCATGATCGGGAGATAGCCGTGTTGCTTTCCGCTGCAGAGTATGAGCAGATAACGAGTGAGCGATGGAGGGAGTTTGATCGCCTGTCGGCGATAGCATCCGAGCAAGCGCAGGCCAACGGTCTGACGGAAGAAAAGCTCCAAGAGATTCTCTCTGAGCGATGACCCAACTGCGACGGATTGTTCTGGACACGAATGTTCAGGTCAGCGCGGCTCTAAGAAATGGGTCGGTTCCGCATCGCTCACTGCTCAAAGCCCGCATGGAGGGAAGGCTACTGGCCTCCGATGAGACACTTGCGGAATTTCGTTCCGTTTTGCTGCGGGATAAATTCGACCGTGATGTGGCCCGCGTTCTTCGCTTGAACCTGCTGGAGGAATATGCACGGCTCTGCACTCTCATTCCAATTACACATCCCATCCGCGCCTGCCGCGACCCGCGGGACGACAAGTTTCTGGAAGTTGCGGTGCATGGGAGGGCGGACGCGATTGTGACCGGCGACGCCGACCTGCTGGCGCTGAATCCCTTTCGCGGGATTGCGATCTTTACGTCGACTGAGTACCTTGAACGGACGTAAATCCGGCTGCGGGCACGGTATTCTGAATGCACCATGACATTGCTTGTACAACCTCAGCGGCGCGTGGCCGTTTACTGCGGATCGGCGCTGGGAAACAATCCTGCGTTTGCCGTCGAAGCTCGGGCGCTGGGCGCATTGATTGCGGAAAAAGGGCTGGGGCTGGTCTATGGCGGCGCCTCGGTTGGGCTAATGGGCCTGGTGGCCGATGCGGCGCTGGCCGGCGGCGCGGAGGTGATCGGTGTGCTGCCGGATGTGCTGGCAGGCCGCGAGATTGCGCATAAAGGGCTGACCGCACTGGAGTTTGCGCCCACCATGCACCTGCGCAAAGCGCGCATGGTGGAGCTGGCCGACGCGTTTCTGATTCTGCCCGGCGGCTATGGGACACTGGACGAACTCTTCGAGGCAGTGACCTGGGCGCAGTTGGGCATGCACGCCAAGCCATGCATTCTGATCAATACCGCAGGCTATTGGGATGGGCTGCTGAGCTTTCTGGATTCAGCCGTGGCTGCGGGATTTATCAAGCAGAAGAATCGCGCACTGATGCGCGTTGCCGGCAATGCGCGCGAGGCGCTGGAGATGGCGGCCGGTTGACCGCCACCTTTCGTCCAGAACGATCAGGGTTCCTTTGGCGCCGGGCACATATCGCCGAGACACATGCCTTGGTCGTCGATATGGCACCAGTTTCCGGGGCTGTAGTAGCAGTTGCAGTCGGTGGGAAGGCCGCCGTAAGTTTCGCACCGGCAGCATCGATCATTTACCCACCAGGAGAAGAGCCCTAGCAGGCGCGCGTGATGGATTGCGTGCCGGACCTCAGGCGTCAGTTGATTGGGCCTGGGGTCAAAAAGGGCCAGAAAAGTGCCATCCGGAAAGACTCGGACCAATTCATCGATGACATGCTGACGCGCTTCCAGCTCAGTGCAGTCCGAGACAGGCAGCGGTATGCGCACGCCATGCCGGCGCAGACGGCGCAGGAGCAGACTGGTCTCGGGCGCTACCTGGTCGCGGGAACTTACGAAGAAGCTCGCGATAGTTGCGTCGCCGCTTTGCTGGCTAAGCTGGCGCAGTAGATGCCGGACTTGCTCGGCTTCACGGAGCAGGCCAAAGCTGGCCGCCGCGCCCACGCGCTGCTCAACCAGTGCGGCCAACTGGCGGAAGGGCGCAAGAAACAAACGGCTGAAGGGGATCTCTCCGATCAGCACGATCATGCGGTTAACTGCGTCGTAGACCAGTTGAATCGACTCTTCATCCAGCTCCGATTCAGGAACGCGGTCACGAATATCGAAGGGCAATGGGGAATTGCTGCTGGACATAACGTCCTCCATTTCTCTCTCATGTGCGAGAGATTAACGCATGTGATGTCGGCGTTTTGAATTGTGGCGCTCGGTGTGCTGGGAAAGGGGAACGTCCAAGGCCGTCCACAGATTACTTCATGATTTGGCAGGGAAGCAATCAATCTTTTTCGGATTCGGAGTTACGCGGCGGTCATCGACTGGCCTTGGGCTTCGCGTCCCAGCAAGGCCAGGCCGGCCAGCGCCAGAGCTACCACGACGACGGTAACGGCAAGCACGGCCGGATAGTTGCCGGTGCGCTCAGCCAGCAGGGCTTGCGCCTTGCCGTTGTATGCGGTGAGCAGGCCGCCTAACTGATAGGCGAGGCCAGGCGCGGTGGCGCGCACCGGAGCCGGAGAAAGCTCGGTGAGATACGCCGGCACGACGCCCCACGCTCCCTGCACCATGAACTGCATCAGCACCGCGCCGATACCGAGCGTGAGGGCAGCGTGTCCGTAGGCGTAGAGGGGAATAACCGGAATGGCAAGCAGCGCCGCAGTGACTATGGCGCGCTTTCGTCCCCATTTTTCTGACAACGCCCCGAAGACAAAGCCGCCCGCGATGGAGCCTACGCCGTAGAAGACGCCAATCAAGCCGACGGTTGACGGCGAAAGATGAGCCTGCGTGGCGAGAAATGTTGGATAGACGTCCTGAGTGCCGTGCGAGAAGCTCATAAAAGCCGTCATTAGCAGAACCAGAAAAAGAAAGGTTGGCAGAAAGGCCCGAAGATTGGCGAGGTCGCGCGCCTCTGCGATATGAATGTCAGATACGGAGCGTGCGAGGCGGCGCAGTTTGCCCTCAAGCCACACGGGCGATTCCTCAACGCGCGCTTGCACATAAAAGACCAGCAGGGCGGGCAGAGAGCCGAGGATGAAGAGGCCGCGCCAGCCGATGGCCGGAACAGCAATTCCATGCCAGGCGAAGCCATGAAAGAAGAGCGCGAAAGCGCCGGCGGCGAGGATGGAGCCCATGGCATAGCCCTCTTGAAGGATGCCGGAGAATGCGCCGCGTCCCTCGGCGGGCAGCGTCTCAAAGACCAGCGCCGCTCCGACGCCCCACTCGCCGCCCATGGCCAGTCCAAAGAGACCGCGCATGACAAGCAGCACGCCAAGCGAGGGCGCAAAGGCGCAGGCCAGCTCAATAACCGAAAAGCTGAGGATGTTGGCCATCAGCACCGGACGGCGACCGTAGCGGTCTGCCAACAGGCCAAACGCGACCGCGCCCACCGGCCGGAATGCCAGCGTCAAAAAGACCGCGCCCATCACCGCCGAGGGCTTGGTGTGAAACTCGGCGGCGATGGCCGGAGCGCAAAGAATCAGGATGAAATAGTCGAGCGAATCCATGGTCCAACCCAGAAACGCGGCCACGAATGCGTGGCGCTGCGGACGGGTAAGACGGCGGAAGTCGTTCAGCACAGACATTGATGGAGCATAGCAGGAAGCGGGCAAACTTCAACAGAGAGTTGTCTCAGACCGCATCCTTTGCTGGGTCGAGCGCGTGAAAGCCCTCGGACTTTGCGGCCTCCAGCAAATGCTGCGAGGCGGAGACGAAAATAATTTCAGTGCCTTGAAACATGTCGCGGGCAACAATGGCGGCGGCAAGTTGCAGGGTGTCTGGCCAACGCAGCGAGGAGCGATCCAGAAGCTGGCGCGCTGCCTCAAGAACTGCGGGATTCAGCGGCTCCTGCACCATGCGCGCGGCTTCCAGGCGCAGGCTTTCAAGCGCCGCCGTCGCATCTTCGGCTGATAGATCGCCACTCCGCTCACGGCGGCGAACGGCCGAGTATACCTCCAGCGGCGTAGAGGCGGAGATCAGCTTGCGGTTGTCCTCGACGGCTTCCATCAGGCGGATCAGTTCATCGGTGCCTTGCTCACGCACAAAAAGCTTCGCGAAGGCGGTAGCCTCCAGAAAGTAACAGCTCACAGACTCCCCCGTTCCTCTTCAATCGCCTCAGCGATGGAGTTGCCATGCGCGATGACGGGATGGAAACGCTGCTCCTCATCGGGAATGCCGGCCTCGGCGCGGTTGAGCCGGATGGTGGTTGTGGGATAGGCCGGAGTTTTTGGATTGGCGATCTTGCTTGTGAGCACGACGCCGCGCTGAATAGCCTCAGCCAGCACCACCTGGCGCGACTCGGGATGCTGATTCCAGCGGAAGGCCTTGCGGGGCAGAAAGGAGTCGCGGAACCATTTAAGCGCGATGAATGCGTGGCCGCCGCGCTCGGCCTCAGCCAGCGCGGCACAGAGTTCTTTCACGCGCGCGTCCAGGTCGGCGGGGATCACGGCTTCCTGGCTATCGTCTTCGTCGTCGTAGACTGGCTCGGCAACGGCTCGCAGGGCACGCGCGGGGCGCGGCGCGGGCTCAGCGCCGTCAATCAATTCAAAATAAATTCGCAGTTCGTCTTCTTCCGGGGACCAAGAGTCAGCCGAGGCGTTGCGGCGCTTGCTGCGGCCGTTTTCACCGCATAGTTCCACGATTGCCTGATATCCCGGAGGCGCCAGGAATTGCAGGGCGCGCACCAAACCAGGATCGTTGGATTCCCCTAGATCGTTGAGGGCTTCTTCGATAATTTCTTCCGCGTCGGGAATGCTCAGGTTGCTTAGATCTATTCCGTTAGAAGCTAAAATGCTGTGATTTGGGGCGATGTGATTTGCTTTTGTCGATTTCATACTTTCTTCTCCGTATGCCGCTCTTGCTTGCCGCGCAGCCGCACTCCACTATGGCCTTATGGCCTTGATTCTGGAATTGGCTGCGCCGCCGAGAAAGAAATGGCCGCGCAATTTATACTGGGCCCGAGCTATGCCTCAAGGCTGCTTCCTATCAATGTTGAAGGGCGCCGCGGTTATTCGGCTTCGATTGCCCCGGTATTTCTCGATGATGTTAAGGTTTCATGGCGTCTATACTGCTCTCTACCCGGCTAAAAACCATCGCTTCCGGGAATACTGCCGGGATTATTTCGCCATCGTAAGAATCGAGAAATACTCTAGCTAAGTTCCCCTGCTTGAAGCTATGCACGGACAGTTTACCAGAATCACTAAACAATAGTTGAGTAGATTGAAACTTTCGTTACGTGAATTTTACAAATCGAGAAAACCCTTTGAGAGGACAGAATCGGCGGAAGTACCGCCATGTTTGGCATAAAACGTCATTTTTAGTCGAAAAAGGGCAGTTTTTGGGCTAAAAAGCGGGCAAAAATGGCGGTTTGCAGTTACTGATTAGTAACTGTGTAAAAATTACAAGTTATTGATACGATGTTTATTACATTGATTCGTGTGCCAAAAAAGTGGCCTCCAAGGGGTAGGGGGGGGGGTGTCCCGAAAAATACGGTCCGAAACGGCCCGATACGAGAGGCGATCTGAGTTCAGGGTAGCAGGTTGGCGGAAATAATCCGCAAACTTGCGATTTAATCTTGAGGCCAGCCGGGCCAGCGCCGCGCTTCTCCGCCTGAGCCTTTTCCCCACACCGAATCGTCTACCATAATAGCTGCGCTGATCGATTGATGCGGGCCTGCCGAAATTGTCTCGCAGACCCAGGAATCCAATAAGACATCCTTGGCCGGGAAGAAGGCCCAGAGCGATCACCTCTGCCGATCCGCGGCGAGCAGCCCGGCTCAGGAGCGAGTACCTGCCCTATGATGTGGATTGTCCGGCTTGCGCTGCGGCGGCCTTATACATTTGCCGTCTTTGCGCTCTTGATTTTGATCCTCGGCATCTACAGCATCCTCTCGATGCCGACGGATATATTTCCGAATATCGATATTCCCGTGGTCACGGTGGTGTGGAACTTTACCGGAATGTCCGCGCAAGAGATGTCTACCCGCATCGTCTTCAATAGCGAGCGGGGCATGACCACCACGGTCAACGATATCGAACACATTGAGTCGCAATCGCTGAACGGCATCGGCATTATCAAGATCTTCTTCCAGCCGCATGTGAATATTGGCAATGCGGTGGCTCAGGTGACATCCATCAGCCAGGTGCAGTTGCGCTCCTTGCCGCCCGGCTCGGTGCCTCCGTTCATCATCCAGTACAACGCCTCCAGCGTGCCCATTTTGTTGCTGGGCGTCTCTGGGCAGGGGATGAACGAGCAACAGTTGAACGACGTGGCGACAAACAATGTGCGCACGCAATTGTCTACGATCGAGGGAGCGCAGATGCCGTTCCCTTACGGCGGAAAGACGCGCCAGGTGCTGGTGGATCTAAATCTGCACGCGCTGCAAGCCAAGGGCCTTTCGCCGGTGGATGTGGTCAACGCCGTCTCCGCGCAGAATCTGATTGCGCCCTCGGGCACGATGAAGATCGACCGCTTTGAGTACGCGATTGAAACCAACTCCGCTCCGCTGACGATCGACGAGCTGAACAACCTGCCCATCAAGACGGTGAATGGCTCAATGATTTACGTGCACGATGTGGCCCACGTGCGCGACGGCAATCCGCCGCAGACCAATATTCTGCGCGTGGACGGGCAGCGCTCCGCACTGCTGAGCGTCCTGAAGATCGGTTCGTCCTCCACGCTGGACATTATCAAAGGCGTGCAGAAGAAGCTTATCGACATCAAAGGCTCGCTGCCGCCGCAATTGCGGTTCATCCCGTTTTCCGATCAATCGATTTTTGTGCGCGGCGCCATCAGCGGCGTGGTTCGCGAGGGGATGATTGCCGCCTGCCTGACGGCGATCATGATCCTGATTTTTCTGGGCAGCTTTCGTTCCACGATCATTATCGCGGTCTCGATTCCGCTCTCGATTCTCTGCTCGATCAGCGTGCTGGCCATGCTGCACGAGACCATCAACATCATGACGCTGGGCGGACTGGCGCTGGCAGTCGGCATCCTGGTGGACGACGCAACGGTGGAGATCGAGAACATCAATCGCAATATTGAATCGGGCAAGGAGGTTGAGCAGGCCATTCTCGATGGCGCGGCGCAGATCGCCACTCCGGCGCTGGTTTCCACGCTGGCCATCTGCATTGTTTTTGTGCCGATGTTCTTTTTGAGCGGCGTGGCGCGCTACCTGTTTGTGCCCATGGCGGAGGCGGTTTGCTTTGCCATGCTGGCCAGCTATCTGCTCTCGCGCACCGTTGTGCCCACCATGGCCAAATACCTGCTCAAGGAGCAGGACGACGAACAGGACGCGAAGAAACGATCCAGCCGCAATCCGTTTATTCGCTTTCAACTGGGCTTTGATGCGAATTTTGAGAAGTTTCGCGGCGGGTACCTTCGCCTGCTGACGGTGTGCATTGACTACCCGGCAGTTTTTCTAATCGTTTTTACCGTCTTTGCGCTGGGCTCCGTTGCACTGCTGGAACCGTGGCTCGGCCAGGATTTTTTTCCATCCGTCGACGCCGGCCAATTCAAGATACACGTTCGCGCCCGCACCGGCACGCGCATTGAAGAAACAGCGCTGCTCTGCGACCACATCGATTCGACGATCCGCCAGCATATTCCCGCCAAGGAAGTGGTCTCGATTATGGATAATATCGGCCTTCCGAACTCGGGATTGAATCTCTCTTACTCGACCTCCGCGCCGATTGGACCGGCGGACGCCGATATCCAGGTTCAATTGAGCAAAGATCACCACCCGACGGCGGCGTACGTGGAGCAGTTGCGCGGCATTCTGGCCCGCGAATATCCCGGCGTGACGTTCTATTCGCTGCCGGTGGATATTGTGACGCAGATTCTCAACTTCGGCCTTTCCGCGCCGATCGACATTCAGATTGTTGGACCGGATTTGTATGGGAACCGCGCGCTGGCCGAGCGCATGATCAATGAGGTTCGCTATCTGCCCGGCGCGGCGGATGCGCGCATTCAGCAGCCGTTTGATTATCCAAAGATGACGGTGAATGTGGACCGCACGCGAGCGCAGGAGATTGGCCTGACGCAGAAGGACGTGGCCACCAGCCTGCTGGTCGCTCTGAGCGGAAGTTTTCAAACCACGCCTAGTTTCTATCTGGACCCCAAAAGCGGCGTGACATACAACGTGGCCATTCAGGCTCCGCAATACTCTCTGGACTCACTGGCAGCGCTGAAGAGTCTGCCTGTTACCGGCGCCATCCCCCCGCCGCCCGCTGCGCCGGGCTCCAACGCAACCCGGCCCGAGCAGGTTCTGGGCAACATGGCGACGATTGTGCCGGGCACGGAACTGGGCACTGTGAGTCACTACGATGTGCAACCGGTGATCGATATCTACGCCAACGTGGATGGAACCGATCTGGGCACGGTGACGAGCAAGGTTGAGACGGTGCTGGCGCGGCACAAAGCCGAATTGCCGCGCGGCTCGCATTTTATTTTGCGCGGGCAGAGCGAGACGATGAGGGCCTCCTACGTCGGCTTGCTGGGCGGGCTGGCGTTTTCCATCCTGCTGGTTTACCTGCTGATTGTCGTCAACTTCCAGAGCTGGCTCGATCCTTTTATCATCATTGCCGCGCTGCCGGCGGCGCTGGCCGGCATTGTGTGGTTCCTCTTCCTCACCCACACGCGGCTCAGCGTGCCGGCGCTGACCGGCGCCATTATGTGCATGGGCGTGGCCACCTCCAATTCGATTCTGGTGGTCACTTTTGCCCGCGAACAGTTGGAAATTTTGGTGGGCGATGCGCGCCGCGCCGCGTTGAACGCAGGTTTTGTGCGCCTGCGTCCAGTGCTGATGACCGCCCTGGCGATGATTTTGGGCATGGGACCGATGGCGCTCGGATTGGGCGAAGGCGGTGAGCAGAACGCGCCGCTGGGCCGCGCGGTGATTGGCGGCCTGCTGCTGGCAACGGTGGCCACGCTGTTTTTTGTGCCGGCATTTTTCTCCCTGGTCCACGGCTGGCTTGAAGGCCGCCGCATGACGGCTCGGGGCGTGGTGCGGGCGGGAACCATTGACGAGTTCGATGAGATCGCGGAGTAGATTTTTATGACAAACGAATCCAGGTCCAACCAACCCAACCCGAAGCAGCAAGCGAGCCCGCAAACGACTCAGGCTCACGGAAGCGCGCCGGAACAGAAGCCCATCGCGGGCGGCAAGGCGCTGATGGGCATGGCGATTGTCGTTGTTCTGGCGGGCGCACTGGCGGCCTATGGAATCTGGAGCCGCAAACATGCCGACCGCGTGCTGGCCGATACCACCAACGATCTGGCCGCGCCGACGGTGATCGTTGCCGTGCCCAAGGCGGGCTCGCCGGTGGATAGCATTGTGCTGCCCGGCAACGTATCCGCGTACACGGACTCGCCCATCTACGCGCGGACCGCGGGCTATTTGACCAAGTGGTACTTCGATATTGGAGCGCGCGTCAAGAAGGGCGCGCTGCTGGCTGAAATTGCGACGCCCGAGGTGGACCAGCAACTGGCGCAGTCGCAGGCCGACTTGAACACCGCGCAGGCCAACGCCAATAACGCCCGCATCCAGGCCGACCGGTACACGGGCCTGGTGCAATCGAACGCCGTCAGCCGCCAGGACACCGATACGTTTGTGAATCAGGCCGCAGCCACCGCGGCGGGGGTTAAATCCGCGCAAGCCAACGTGGAGCGGCTGCGCGAGCTGCAATCGTTTGAGAAAGTCTATGCGCCCTTTGACGGCATCATTACCGCGCGCGATATCGATATAGGGCAGTTGATCGATGCTGGAGTGGGGGCCGGCGCGGGCAAGGAACTTTTTCACATGCAGGCCATCCAGACGCTGCGCGTTTACACCAATCTGCCGCAGCTCTATTCAAGCCATGTAAAGTCCGGCGCGCGCATCGGCCTGAGCTTTGCCGAGCACGCGGGCAAGATGTATGAAGGCACGCTGGTGCGCACGGCGGACGCCATCGACCCGGCCAGCCGGACGCTCTTGATTGAAGTTGACGTGAACAACCGCGACGGCGATCTGCTGCCCGGCTCGCTGGCCGAGGTCCACTTCAAAACGCCTCCGGCTGGACCCGCCCTGATTGTGCCCTCGGGTGCGCTGATCTTCCGCAAGGAGGGACTGCGCGTGGGCGTGGTGGTGAACGGCAATGTGGCGCATCTGGTTCCGGTGGTGATTGGCGAAGACGATGGGGCGAATGTGCAGATTATCAACGGGCTTGGGCAGGGCGATCAGGTGATCCAGAACCCGCCCGACTCGCTGATCGATGGCGAGAAGGTGCAGGTGGTGAGCCCCGGCAGCCAACCCGGCGCGGGAGGCAAAGGATGATGGCGGAGCCTCTTGGACCAAGAACGTTCCCTCGCGGGCTAAAGCCCGGGCTTTATTGGGGCTGGCTTGCGGCACGACTGAAGTCGCGCCCTGACGCTTCTTGTCTTTCTTGGAGAGTGCTTCCGCAGCCTAAGAAGTCGTGCCCTTTCAAGGCAAAAGCATTTTGTTTCCAGTGGATTTTCCCAGCCGCGGGCCTGATGGTTCTAGTCTTTTTCAGCGGCTGCAAACCCGTCGGCCCCAATTACAGCCGCCCAGGGTACGATGCCCCTTCGACTTACAAAGAGACGGGCGCAACCGCGGCGATCCCGCCGCCCAATCCAGCAGGTGGCGCGTGGCAGCCGGCTTCGCCCTCCGACGGCCTGCTGCGCGGCAACTGGTGGGAGATCTATCAAGACCCGCAACTTAACCAGCTTGAAGAGCGCATCGCCAC
This sequence comes from Occallatibacter sp., assembly GCA_050014335.1. Classification (GTDB taxonomy): domain Bacteria; phylum Acidobacteriota; class Terriglobia; order Terriglobales; family Acidobacteriaceae; genus Telmatobacter. Next base: position 15,995 of record JBEKDN010000050.1, read on the forward strand.
CAACAACCCCACTTTACGTCAGGCGCTGGAAACTTATCTTGCCGCGCAGGACCAGGTCAAAGCCGCCCGCTCGGCGCTTTTTCCCACGCTCTCGGCGGGGCCGACCATCGCGCGCGACCGCGTATCGAAGAACGGTCCCGACTACGCGCCCACAAAGCCCGCAACCTATAACGATTTCATGCTTGCGGGCCAGGCCAGTTGGGAGCCGGATTTATGGGGCCGCGTTCGCCGCACCGTTGAGGCAGCCCGCTCCAACGCGCAGGCAAGCGCCGCCGACCGGGCCAATATCGACCTTAGCCTTCATGCCGAGCTAGCCACGGACTACTTCCAACTGCGCGGGCTCGACTCCGATGCGAAGCTGCTGACGGCCACTGTCGCCGACCTAGAAGGACAGCTCGATCTCACGCAGCGGCTTCTTAATGGCGGCATCGGCACCGACGTTGACGTGGCTCAGGCCCGCACGCAGCTTGAGACGGTGCGCGCGCAACTGGTGGATGTGGGCGTGGCCCGCACACAATTCGAGCACGCCATCGGAACCCTGGCAGGCTACACTCTGAACGGCTTCAGCATTCCGGCGTCGCCTTTGGACCTGGCGCTGCCCAGGGTTCCCATCGGCGTGCCATCGCAGTTGCTGGAGCGCCGCCCGGACATTGCCGCCGCCGAACGCCGCGCCCAGGCCGCCAACGAGCAGATTGGCATCGCCGTCGCCGCCTACTATCCGACGATTACGCTGAATGGCACGGGCGGCTTTGAAAGCGAGCACGGAGGCACCTGGATTCAAGGCCCTAGCGCGCTGTGGACTCTGGGGGCTCAGGCGGCGGAGTTGATCTTTGACGCCGGACAGCGCCACGCGCTCACCGACCAAGCGCGCCACACCTACGAAGCCCAGGCAGCCGCCTACAAGAGTTCGGTTCTAGCCGCTTTCAATGACGTGGAAGACCAGCTCTCGGGCCTGCGGATTCTGGAGCAGGAAGCGGCTGTTGAGCAGAGGGCGGTGGATTCAGCGCTGCACTCCCATGACATTTCCTCCAAGCGCTACAAAGGCGGCGTTACCAGCTACCTTGAAGTGCTGACCGCCGAAGCCACGCTGCTGCAGAATCAGCACACGGCCATCGACCTTGAAACGCGGCAGTTTGTGTCCAGCGTGGGACTGGTGCGCGCGCTGGGCGGCGGCTGGGATGCGAGCCAGTTGCCGAAGTAGCTGGGGACGGGCGCGAGGAAAGCAGCTAGCTCGCCAACTCCGCCCGCACCAACATGCAGGTAATGTTGTCATGTCCGCCTGCGTGATTTGCGGCGTCCACCAGTTGAGCGCTGAGTTGCTCCAGCGGAAGATCGGTAGCCAGGATCGATTCAATCCGTTCGTCGCTGATTTCACCCGTCAATCCATCCGAGCAGAGTAGAAATATATCGCCCACTCCGGCTTCGAGTTCGAAGATATCCGGCGGCACGGTGGGCTGGGTTCCCAGGGCGCGCGTAATCACGTTGCGATAATTGGAGCGCAGCGCTTCTTCATGCGTCATGCGGCCCATGCGCACCTGCTCGGCCACCAGCGAGTGGTCCTGGCTGATCTGCAAGAGCCGCTTCTGGCCCGGTTCCGTACCTGCGGGCGGCGTTTCTACCTGTGACATCTCGTGCGGCGCGCTCCCTTCCGCGTCGATCTCTTCCGTCTTCACAGGCTCCGGACGCGGCTCGCGCATCCGATAGCAGCGGCTGTCGCCCACATTGAAGACCAGAACGCGCGGCCCGTCGGTCACCAGGCCTGCCAGCGTGGTGCCCATGCCGCCCAGAGCGGGGTTTTGTTGGGCATGGGAGTAAATAGCATGGTTGGCGGCAAAAATCGCCTCCGCAACCAGATCTTCCAGGCGGGCCTCTTCTTTTCCGGCGCGGTCGCTGAGCAGGCGCAGAACTTCATTGACGGCCTCTGAACTGGCGATCTCGCCTGCCGCCGCGCCCCCCATGCCATCGCAAACTATGTATACGCCGTGCTCGGCTGAATAACCGAATGCATCTTCGTTGGAAGGGCGCCTGCTGCCGCAGTCGGAGATGGCGGCAACAGCGTAACGAACTATAGCTCTAGCCAAGTAAACTCTCCCGCACTTCAGTTTACACGGGGCCGGTGCTCAGCGGGCCTTCAACTCCGGAAGCGGCGGCGCGGGCGGCAGATTGTAAACCTGGATCTGACCTGCAAAGATCACGGCCACGCGATCTCCCGACGGAGAAATCGCCACATTTCCGCCGGCATCGAGCGGCGGGCTGGCCGGCGCATCCAGAGCAACCTTACCGTTGGCTGCGTTGAGAACCTCCACGAGCTGCCCTTTGACATCGTCTGGCCCAAGGGTCGGTGTATCGCTGCTGACCTCGGGGTTGACAACCAGCGCCTCCCACACCAGCCGCGAGCTGTTTGCCGCCACTTGTCCCAGCGGCCAAGCGGTCGTTTGATAAGTCGAGTACTCCCAGAGATGACGGCCATTGGCGCCTATCGCACGCAGCTTGCGTTCGGCAACGCTGGGAAAGGTGGTAGCCAGAATCTCATACTGCGAGATGAAATCCAGGCCCGGCGACCGGATCGAATCCAGTTGCCCCAGAGTAGTATTTCCGCCGCTGAAGAGATTCAGGTTCAGCACCCACTTGTCGCCTGGGCGGTGCTCCCGCTCAAGGATGCCGTCGGCGTTGATGGGCAAATGCACGGCTGTGCTGGTGCGGCTGACCAGCATGACTTGCCCGCCCTCGCGACGCAGGACGCGCACGACCAAATCCGCCGGGGCGGGACTCTTATCCGGACTCGTGCCAAGGCTGGTCCCAGCGCCAGTCGCCGCGCTAGTTGATGTGCCGGGGTTCGCCGTCTTGGCAGCGGGCTCGCTGGTGTCGGCCACCATAAACTGTTGCGACGGGTCCATCTCCAGGTAGAGCAGCGGCCCCGGAAAACGCAGATAGGGCTTCAGCTCCAGCGTTGCGTCCCCCAGCTTGAGAGCATTTCCGTCGCGCAGCAGAAAATGGCCGTCCTTGAGCATCCAGAGGTAGCGCACCCGGTCGTGCAGCGTCCACAGCGCCTCGGCCTCCACGGTTCCCGCGGGCAGGCTGAGCAGCACGGCGCGGATCTGTCGCTCTTCACTGGCGCCGGGAACGCCCGTTTCCGCCGCGCGGCGGATCAATCCCGGCACGCGAAAAGTAAAAAGCAGATGGTCTTCATCCAGAAAATCCAGCGAGGCCAGGCTGGTCTGCTTGCCCATGTATTCAGGTCCCGGAGCGGAAAAGCCCAGTGGCTGCACGGGTACCGAGAATGCGGGAGGCTGCGAGGGCTTCTCCAGCAGCTTGCTGGGCAACTCGGGACCCGTGATTGGCGGCATGGATGAATTGAAACCGCCTCCGCCGCGTCCGCGCTGAGCCGGCAGCGGCGCGGCCATGCACAACGCCGCAATGAAGCACCAACCCAGGCCGGCGAGCGACTTCATCCTTTTTTCGGGGAAGCGCATTTCCATTCCCAATTATTCTCGCCGATGGAGCGGGGTTTGGGTAGCGAAACATCTCGCCGCGCCCGTGTGCGAGAGTTAAAGAGGGATGGAAGATAACACTACTACTGCCGGTAGAACTGCTTTTCTCGGCTACGGCGCATGTTTTTTTGCCAGTTGCCTATGGGGTACCGGCTTCTACTTTGGCAGGCTCGCGCTCAATGAAATGAGCGTGGAGCACATGGTGCTCTACCGCTTCCTTTTTGCCTCGCTGGGCATGTTGCCGGTGGCGCTGGTGCATCGCAAGCGCTTCCGGCTCACTGCGGCCGAGGCGCGGCTGCTGCTGGTTTGCGCCGCGCTGGGCGTTCCGATCCAGTTTCTGCTGCAATTTCACGGCCTGGCGCGCACTACGGTGAGCCATGCCTCGCTAATGGTGGGCGCAATGCCGGTGCTGCTTGCCGCCGCTGCCGCGCTCTTTGCCCCCGGCCGCGC
>JBEKDN010000051.1:0-19876 GCA_050014335.1 Occallatibacter sp.
ATCTGCGGCTCTCCAACCAATCAACATTTTGCCGGTCCAGGCAGCTCGAATCGCCGCTGCAGCTAGCCTCTGCAATCGTCTGCCGCTAACTTGCTAACTCGCCATCACCGCAAAGCGGTGGCTAACCCGCTGCTTTATATACAAAACACTATCCGCCCCTCTTGTTCGCCGGGTGCCCCACCCTCGCCGCGTCTTTGTTTTTGCGGCTAGGGTGGGATACCACAAACTCCAATCTGCGGCTCTCCAACCAATCAACATTTTGCCGGTCCAGGCAGCTCGAATCGCCGCTGCAGCTAGCCTCTGCAATCGTCTGCCGCTAACGTGGTAACTCGCTATCTCCGCAAAGCGGTGGCAAACCCGCTGCTTTATATACAAAACACTATGCGCCCCTCTTGCTCGCCGGGTGCCCCACCCTCGCCGCGTCTTTGTTTTTGCGGCTAGGGTGGGATACCTCAAACTCCAACCAGCAAAACCCACCACCCAGACCTACCAATAAACCTGTCATCCTGAGCGAGCGCAGCGAGTCAAAGGATCTGCGGTTGCTTTTCCGCTCGGTAGCCAATCTACCGTGTCAAAGCGCGAAGCCTGTCTAATCGCCAACCCTACACCACAATCACCAGCTCGCTATAAGCCTTCAGCCGCCCATCCGCCGTCAGCAAATGCAGCGGCTCGCTCATCGCCTGAGCAATCAGCAGCCGGTCGAACGAATCGGTGGGATGCATCGGCAAGTTGTCAGCCAGAAGCGCATGTTCTGACCGCACCGGCAATTCCTGAAATCCATTCGCCGCAATTTGCTCGAACAGTTCGCGCGGATCGGCCTTCATCTTTCCCAGCCGCGCCTTGATCGCAACCTCCCAGATTGAAGCGGAGGAGACAAAAACCGCCTCAGCCCCTCTCATAGTCGCGCGCGTCTCGATGGAAAGCCGTGGAGGCTCGTAAAACCACCAGCAGAAGATATGCGTATCCAGCAGCAGGCGCACTATCGTCCCTCGAATTGTGCCAGAAGATCATCCGGCAATGGCGCATCGAAGTCCTCAGCGATCCACCCCTTTCCCACCAGCGATCCGAGCCCCGTAAGCCTGTTTTCCGTATTGAGCCCCGTTAGCCGCGCCACCGGCTTGCCCGCGCGGGCAATCACCACGTCCGTGCCCGACGAGGCTAGATCGACCAGTTTGGATAGCTGTGTCTTGGCTTCGTAGATATTGACCGTCTGCATTTGTAGCTCCTGTATTATGCTTGACCAGACTAGGTCTAGTCTATCATATTCTCCGCCAAAATAATCCCCCGCCACGCCCCAGAACTTTGCAGATAATTATTCCCCTTCGGCCCACAATGAAAGTAGTGGCGGAATCCGGCCCACCCACAAGGAGAAAAACCATGCCTCAAACAGCCTCAACCGAACTCACTCTCGTTCAGCCCATTCCACTTTCCGAGCTTGCTCGCCATCCCAAGCCAGCCCGCGCCGCCATCAAACGTTGCTGCAACGCCTGGCAGCGTTCCTACGACGCCTACGTAGCAAAAGGAGTCGGCAGCAGCTCGGAAAAAATCTTCGCCGCGCATTATGCCGGTCCCGCCTATCGTGAAGCCATGCCCCCGCTTGACGGCTATGAAAACATACGCAACTTCATCGCCTGCGCCACCCACGGCATCCTCATTGAGGCAATTCCGCAGAAAATGGCCAACCAGCTTTTGTACGCCGCGCAGGTCGCTCTAGCCTCCCTCAACTTCGAGCCCAGACAGAGAAAATCCGCCTGACCCCCACCCCCCCACCCCCATGTAACCCATTTTTTTGCTTGGAAATTCCTGCAACAATAACAGATTCAATAGCTTGTAATTTTTACACAGTTACTATTCAGTAACTGAAAACCCCCATTTTTGCCCCATTTTTAGCTCGGAAACACGTGGTTTTCACCGGAAAAGAGGCCTTTTTGAATAGTTTTTACAGGCCGATCAAGCGCCTTCCAACTGCATCGTCAGTTCTTCCCACTCGCGGGTGAACTCAGCCAACTGTGCGCGCAACTCATCGGCCAGCGTCGCCAACCGCTGCGTCTCGGCGGCGGAAACATAAACGCCCAACTGCTCCTCGGTGTGCGCAATCGCCGCCTCGATGCGCGGTACTTCTTCTTCCAGAAACGCGCAGCGCTCTACCATCTGTTTCTGCTTGATCGGATTCAGCCGCCGCGGCCGATCTTTCGCCGTTTCCGCTTCGGCCTCCAAAGGTTCGGAAGTCGCGGCGGTTTCCGGCGGTTTTGCTCCATCGGAAACCGCAACCGAATGATTGCCGTCCGCGAGACTCCAGCGCAGATAGTCTTCGTAATTGCCCTCGTGGCTGGTGATGGTTCTGTTCTCAACTTCCAGCACGCGCGTCGCCAGCCGATCGATGAAATACCGGTCATGCGAAACAAAAACAACCGTCCCGCTGAAAGCCGCCAGAGCGTCAAGCAGCACATCTTTGGCCCGCATATCCAGGTGATTCGTCGGCTCGTCCAGCAGCAGAAAATTCGACGGCGAAACCAGAATCCGCGCCAGCGCATAGCGGTTGCGTTCGCCGCCGCTCAGCACGCCAAGAGGCTTGAAGACATCGTCGCCGCGAAACAAAAAGCAGCCCAGCAGCGACCGCAACTCGCCCTCGGGAACCTTCAGCGCCGCGCGGCTAATATCGTCCAGCATCCGCGCATCCGGGTCCAGCACCTTGTACTGATCCTGCGCAAAGTACTCGCTCGCCACGTTGTGGCCCAGTTTGACTTGGCCGGCAGTTGGCGCTTCATCGCCGGTCAGCAAACGGATCAGCGTCGATTTGCCCGCGCCATTCACGCCCACTAGCGCCACGCGGTCGCCGCGCTCGATGCCAAATCGCACGTTGTCCAGCACCAGCTTCGCGCCATAACTCTTTGACAGTCCGTCAGCCTCCGCAACCATGCGCCCTGAAGGCGGAGGCTGAGGAAACTTGAAATGAATCGTAGACTCCTCTTCGGGAATCTCAATCCGCTCGATCTTCTCCAGCTCTTTGATGCGGCTCTGCACCTGCTTGGCCTTGGTGGCCTGCGCGCGGAAGCGATTGATAAACGCCTCCAGATGCTCAATCTGTATCCGCTGGTTGCGATACGCCGACTGCAACTGCGTCCGCCGTTCATCCTTTTGACTCAGATATTTTGTGTAATTTCCCTGGTAGATATTCAGCCGCTTATTCCATATCTCAACGGTCCGATCGATCGTCACATCCAGAAAATAACGGTCGTGCGAGATCAGAATATAGCCGAACGGATAACCCTTCAGATAATCTTCCAGCCAGTTGCGCGTCTCCAAATCCAGATGGTTCGTCGGCTCGTCCAGCAGCAGCAGATTCGGTTTGGCCAGCAGCAGCTTCGCCAGAGCAATCCGCATCTGCCAGCCGCCGCTGAACTCATCCGTCTGCCGCGTCCAGTCTTCCTTGCTGAAGCCCAGTCCAGTCAGAACGCCGCCAACCTGCGCATCCAGCGCGTAGCCGTCCAGCGAGTGAAAACGCTCCTGCAGCATCGAGTAGCGCTCCGCCGTTGCCTCGTACTCCGCGCCGCCATGATCCAGCACAGCCAATTGTCCGCTGAGCCGCTCCACTTCATGTTCCATCTCGCGCAGCTCGTCAAAGACCGTCAGGCACTCCTCAAAGACGCTGCGCCCAGCAAGCGCCAATCCCTCCTGAGGCAGGTAGCCAATGCTCATCCCGCGCGTCTGCTGCACTTGGCCGTAGTCCAGCGTCTCCAGGCCGGCCAGCACTTTCATGATTGTCGATTTGCCTGTGCCATTCGCGCCCACAAGAGCGGTCTTCTCCTTGCTTCGGATCAGCCAATTGGCTTCCAGAAACAAGACTCGCGGTCCAAACCGCTTGCCGGCATTTTGCAGGGAGAGCATCTCAATCTATTCTCGCAGACCACCTGCGGTGGGGCCATCGGCTCGCTCTTCGCTCGCAAAACATCGTGCGCTTCATGAGCATTGGAAATACTTTTAGACAGAGGCTACAAGCGTCAGGGCACGACTTCAGTCGTGCCGCAAATGACGCAAAATATGGCACGGGCTTTAGCCCCTGAGGGATCTCGCATCCTTATTGCGGCGAATCTGCCGCCTAAATTCGCACTGCCAACGAATCTTCACGCGCGAGCCAATCGAGAGCCGCATAAACGGCGAAGCTTCTGTAAACGCCCCGTGAATTCATGCGCCCACACTACTACATTCCGCTCTCTTTTGCACAGCGATTCATCTCCCTTTCATCTGTTTCTTTTAATCATTGTTGTGGCAGGTCTTGCTTCCCCGCGCGCTTGCACTTGAAACCCTTTCTCTGGAGCCTCTGCATGTCTGATCTGGCAACCGCTCTACCAACACGGCCCGCCTCTGCGGCCATCCTCGACAAGAAAATGAAGAAGTCCCATGCCATGATCAGTGGCGGCATTGTTTTCGCCGCGCTGGTCATCGGACTTGGCTTCATCGGCGTCAACATCTTCAACGACTTCAAAGGCGTGGCCATTGAAAGCATCTGGCCCTACGCGCTGCTGATCTTTGCCTTGTTGATCGCTCTCGGCTTTGAGTTCGTCAATGGCTTTCATGACACCGCCAATGCCGTTGCCACGGTCATTTACACCCACTCGCTCGATCCCAATATTGCCGTCGTCTGGTCCGGGCTCTGCAACCTTACTGGAGTTCTGCTTTCCTCCGGAGCCGTAGCCTTCGCAATCATCACGCTGCTGCCCGTCGAGCTGATCCTGCAGGTCAGCACTGGCGCGGGCTTCGCCATGGTCTTTGCGCTGCTCATCGCCGCCATCATTTGGAACCTCAGCACCTGGTGGTTCGGCCTTCCCGCCTCCAGTTCTCACACCATGGTCGGCTCCATCATCGGTGTCGGCATCGCCAATCAACTGATGAGCGTGCACACCGGCACTTCTGGCGTTGACTGGGAACAGGCCACCAAGGTCTTCAAAGTGCTGCTCATCTCGCCCATCATCGGCTTCGGCGCCGCCGCTCTGCTGCTGCTCGTTTCCAAGTTGTTCATCGTGACCAGATGGGCCAAAGCCTTGGCCCACAACTACGACGCAAATCATAAGAAGATCCTCTGGGCGCTTCCCACCATCGTCATTACCGGAGTTTCCGGTTACTTTGTCATGAACTTTATTGGGCCGCTGATACTCGGCCTCTTCGGTCCGCTGGGCGCTCCCATCTGGCATCCCATCGCGTATGCCGAGTCCTGGAATTCTCCCTTCGGCATGATCGCCATGATGGCTTTGGTGGGTATCGTCGGGCTCTTCTTTTTATCCCTCTGCGCCAGAATCGTCATTGAAAATGCTGACGTCCTCTTCACCGCGCCCAAGGGCAATACTCCTCCGCCGTGGCCCATCCGCGCCCTGCTCGTCTTCACCTGCTCCGGAGTCAGCTTCGCCCACGGCTCCAACGACGGCCAAAAGGGCATGGGTCTCATCATGCTCATATTGATTGGAACCGTCCCCACAGCCTACGCCCTCAACCACGCGGTCACAGCTAGCGAAACGCAGACTTTCATCTCCGCCTCTGAAAAGGCCGGCAACGTTCTCGCTCAGCACGTCGATAAGACCGGCGTTCTTGGTGAAGATGCGCGCGCCGAGGTCACCGACTACATACGCACCAAGCAGATCAAGCCGGACACGGTTCTCGCTCTCCGGGAACTGGTCAAGGATCTTGAGGGCGATGTCACTGTCTACAAGGAGTACAAAGCTGTTCCAGCCAACAAGCAGGCCAACGTCCGCAACGATATGTATGTGGCCAGTGAGGCGATTCGCTTGATGCAGAAGAACGGCAACCCATATTTCACACCCGCCGAGGCCAAGACGCTATCAACCTACAAGGCTTCCGTCGACAAGGCGACCAAGTTCATCCCCGTATGGGTCAAGGTAGCTGTCGCTCTTGCGCTGGGCATGGGAACCATGGTTGGCTGGAAGCGCATCGTCGTCACCGTCGGTGAAAAGATCGGCAAAGAGCATCTCACCTACGCTCAGGGAGCATGCGCTGAGTTGGTTGCCATGTGCACCATCTCGGCTGCCGACAACTTCGGCCTGCCAGTTTCAACCACGCACGTGCTGAGTTCCGGCGTCGCCGGAACCATGGCCGCCAACGGCAGTGGCCTGCAGATGTCAACCATCCGGAACATCGCCATGGCCTGGGTTCTCACACTGCCTGCTGCGGCCTTGCTCTCCGGTTCGCTCTTCTGGCTCTTCCGCCAGGTAACCCACTAATCGGCCTCCCCGCTTTTCAGGGCGTCTGGCATTGCCGGACGCCCTTTTTACTTGCGATGGCGACGTGGTCCCGATGAGACATTTTCAAGCCGGTCCGAAAATTCGGGCATCGTGCAATCTAGTCGTCTGTCTCATGCAGATGATCGTTAGTCCGTGATGAAGGGTACGGGCTTTAGCCCGTACATTAAGCCTGCAAAATCAGGCGGGCTTTAGCCCCCGAGGGAATGCACGGTCCGCCACTCTTGATCTTGAAAGACAGCCAAATGGACCCGATTACCGAAACAGTGCACTAGCTTTATACTGAGTTGTGGGAATTAGCGGGAAAGTTGGCATTCTATGTGGAGATGCCTTGGTTTATTGGCAATTTGTTTTTTAGTAATAGGGCTTTCAGGATGCATTGGTGCGGGCACAGTTACTGGGCATCCTCATGCGTGGGACGATTATGATCAAGCACAATTTGGACTATGTCCTATTGCATACGAAAAAATGATCGTCGGTTGCTCGAAAAGTGAGATTCAGAAGGTTACGCCGGACAAGCTGACCAAGTTGTGGGGAGAGCCCAAGCGGGATCGTTTCGAGAATGACTCCAGGGTGATTGTCTATAACCAGAAGCTCGCTTGGAGAGGCGCCGTCGTATTCATCGTCGCGCCAATCCCTCTGTTAATTCCCTTCGGTCACGATGAGGCAAATTTCATCTTCAAAGACGGCAAGCTTTCTCATGTCGACTACGTGGACAATGAACTCGACGCTGCGATTTGCGGATTGCACAGTGAGGGACCGAATGGTTTTGGCTGCATCTCTCATTGGCATTGACCCCAGAATTTGGCGGGTATACCCGATTTTGTACACGATCAATTGGCGACAATAGCCTTTGCATTCGGTGACGCGATTCACCGCAAGTTTGCCGCTCCGGGCAGCGGGTTGCCAATCTAGAGGCTACATCCCTGCTCAAACGCCGGTATCCGCGCAACTTTCCCCCACTTCCGGTACCATATTGAAGGTACCGATTCAAGAATGAGCCTGAAAGCCAAACTGGAAGCTGTCATCTACGCTGCTGAAGAGCCGGTCACGCTGGCCCAGCTCGCCGCCCTCTTTGCCGACGAAGCCCTCGAATGGAAGGCCGAGCAGGAGGCCGTGTCTGCCAAGCTGGCGGACGTTCAACCTTTCCTCGGCGAGGAGTTCGCCCCGCCGGAACCCGAGCCGATTCTGGATCTGAACCCAGATCTGGATGCGGAATTAGACCTGGAAATCGAGCCAGCCACCGAGCCAGTTCTCGATTCCGGCGCCGATTCCGAGGCAGCCGTCGTGGATTCGGTGACTACGGCCAGTCTAGAAGTCAGACCCGAAGAAGTCAGCCCAGAAGCGGACGCCGAAGCAACTCCCGACTTCGTCGAGTTTCCCGTTGACGCCGCGGCAATCGCTCCAGCCCAGGCGCAAGCCGCCCAATCCGCCGAAGCCGAGCTCGAAGCCCGCCGCCAAGCCCGCCTCCGCGAGCGCGAGGTCCGCGCCATCATCCGTCAGCTTCTCGACGAGCTCATCTCCGCCTGCGCCAGCAACGGCCGCGGCGTTGAGATTCGCGAGATTGCCGGCGGCTACCGCATGGCCACCAAGCCCGAGTGCCATGACGCCGTGCGCCTCTTCATCAAGAGCCTCAAGCCCGCCCTCAAGCTCTCCCTGCAAGCCCTCGAGACGCTGGCCGTCGTCGCCTATAAGCAGCCCGTTACCGCGCCTGAGGTCAATGAGATTCGCGGCGTTGATTCCTCCGGCGTCTTCGGTTCGCTGCTCGCCCGCAAGCTCATCGCCACCGCTGGCCGCAAGCCCGTCATCGGCAGGCCCATCCTCTACAAAACCACCCGAGAGTTCCTACTCCGCTTCGGCCTTAAAGACGTCTCCGAGCTGCCTTCCATGGAAGAGTTCGAGAAGATGGCCAGTATCGAGCTCGACGAGCCGGAAACACCCACCGCGGAAGACGCCGCAATGAAGCCAAACCCCGCTCTGGGCCCTGAGTTTGAAGAAGCCGGCCGCGCGGAGCTCGAAGCCGCCCCTGACGAAGAGCCAGTACAGCCGGACGAATCTACCGTAACCACTGAGACCGCCGAGATGGCGGTCGGCAACGATGACCAAACCCCGCAGAGATAGTCCCTGCCGCGCCTCCCGCCACAGAGCAGGAAGAAAATGAGAATCCCGTCATGACGACGAAAAAGAAATCTGCCGCTCCGGCTGATTCAAAACCAGAATCGAATCCAGAATCTATCGAAATTAAAACCGCCAAGCCGAAGGCGAAAACCCTGCGCGCCGTCAAAGCGGCTTCCCCCGAGCTCACAATGGAGCCTGCAAGGGAGCCCGCAAAAGAGCCCGCGAAGAAGCCTGCAAAGAAAGCCGCAAAGAAGTCCGATGCGGAGGGAGGCGAGGGTTTCAACCCTCGCAAAAAAACCACTAAATCGGCAGAGGCCTTAGCCCCGGAGCCGGTAACTCCCGCCTCGCCAGTAAGCCAGTTGTCCTCCGCGGCCAGCGGTGCCGAGCAGGAAGAAATCCAGGCAACCGCGGCCCAGGATGCCATCGATTCCGAAATCGAAAAAGCCGATTCAGAGCAGGAGCCGTTTCAATCCGCCGGAAGCGCTACCGATCAACCCGATGCTGCCGAAGCTGAAGACCAAGCCGGCTTTGAAGCTGACGACGACACCGAGCCGGAGTTCACGCCGCAGCCGCGTCCTCCCGCCAAGCTCGAGCGCTTGCAGAAGATTCTCGCCGCGGCCGGCGTCGCCAGCCGCCGCAGCGCGGAGACTATGATCGAGCAGGGCCGTGTGCAGATCAACGGCAAGACCGTCACCGTGCTCGGAACCAAAGCCGACGCCGGCCGCGACCACATCCGCGTCGACGGCAAGCTCCTCCAAGGCCCTGAGCGCCTGCGCTACTTTGTCCTCAACAAGCCCAAAGGCTTTGTCACCACCGTCAAGGACCCCGAAGGCCGGCCCACGGTGATGCAGTTTTTTGACAAGATGAAAGAGCGCCTATATCCCGTCGGACGCCTCGACTACATGAGCGAAGGCCTGCTCGTCGTCACCAACGACGGCGACCTCGCCAACCGCCTCACAAAAGCCTCCTCGGGCGTCGAAAAAACTTATCTCGTCAAAGTCGCCGGTCAGCCTACTGAGGATGAACTCAACGTTCTGCGCGGCGGCGTCACCATCGAGCTGGGCAAGCCCGGTTCGCGTCAGGTCCGCACCTCGCCGGCCCGCATACGCCAGGTTCGCCAGGGCGACAACCCCTGGTACGAAGTGATTCTCATCGAAGGCCGCAACCGCGAACTCCGCAAAATGTTTGAAGAGATCGGCCACTTCGTTGAGAAGATCCGCCGCACCGGCTACGGCCCTCTCGTTCTCGATCAAGAGCCCGGCAACCTCCGCGAGCTTGAGCCGCGAGAGTTGGAAGCTCTGCGCCAGGCCGCCGAAGGCAAGCTTCGCACCCCCAAATCGAAGGACGTTCGCCGCCGCAACCTGCTCGACGCCGGCATCCTTCCCACCGTCCTGCCCAAGCCCAGCAGCCGTCCTCGCCAGCCCATCCAGCCGCCCGCGAGGCCTTTTGATTCAGCCCAGAAAACGGATGGTTCGGCTGTGCCAGCCTTGCCGCGCCCGGCGCGCAAAGAGTGGGGTTCCAAAACAGATTCCAGAGACCGGGTGAAGAAGGATTTCGCGCCGAAGAAATTTGGCGCAAAAAAATTCGAGCCAAAGAAATTGGATGCGGGACGTCCCAGCCCTACGGCGGCGCCCTACGGCAAGGGCGGCTCTGGCACTTCCTTCCGTCCCGAGCGCGGCCCTGTGCGAGGCGGTGCGGAGAGCTTCCGGCCCGAAGCTGGCCGCACCTCCGCGCCCAATCCCGTGCGCAGCTTTTCCCACAGTGAAGACGAACGTCCCAGCCGTCCAGGCGGCGGCGGTCAGGCCACCTTCGGCTCCGCCCGTCCCTCTGGACGCAGCTTTGACCGCCCAGCCTATGATCGTCCAGGCTCGGACCGTCCATCCTTTGACCGGCAGGCATACGACCGTCCCAATGCCGGCAGCAGTTCAAGGCCCAGCTCAGCCGGCACTGGCGGAACAGCTCCCGGTCGTCCCTTCACCGCCAAGCCCGCTTGGAAGAAGCCGGATGCTCCCGGCCGTTCCGAGCGTCCGGCGCATCCCGGCCAATCGGCCCGTTCACAGCGTCCAGAGCGGCCCCGTCCAGATCAGCCAAATTCCGCCCGGCCACGCCCAGACCGCCCCGTCTTCAAGCGCCCCGCGCCTCCCGTCCGGCCACTCCGCGACTTCGAGGACGATCTAGGCCCGGTTCGTCCGCCAAACCTCCACATTGAAGAGGTCACCGGACCAGACCGTTCCAGTCTCGGCCCCAGCCCCAGCCGTCCCTTCCCGGCGCGCTCCAACTTCAGCCGCCCGCCTGCGGACCGCTCTTCAGCGCCGCGCTCCTATTCCGATCGCCCAGCCTCAACCGGCCGCTCCGGACCAGCCAAGCCCTTCCGTAGCGAAGGCGGCCTTGCGCGTCCCTACTCCACCAGCAGCGGCCAACCACGCGTCGGCGGTGCGCGACCCAGCAGCAAACCCGGAGCGTGGAAATCCAGGCCTTCCGCTGATAGGTCGTCGTCCGTGGGGCGCAAACCAGCCGGACGTTCGTTCGCTCCTGGCTCCGGCCCACGTCCGGCATCCGGCTCCCAATCCATCGATGCTCGCACCGGCTCCGGCTACCGTCCCTCCGCCGCGCCCCGCGCCTACAAGCCGCGTACCGAAGGCGCATCCGACTACCGCCCCACCTCGGCCAAGCCCTATCCCGGTTCATCCTCTCGCGCGGAAAGAAAAGCCGGTCCCGGCTGGAAGCCGAAGTCCGGCGGTTTCTCGAAATCCGGGGCCCCCGCGGACAGGTCTTCGTCCGTGGGGTGGAAATCCGGGGCTCCCGCGGACAGGTCTTCGTCCGTGGGGTGGAAATCTGGTTACAAAGGCAAGCCCAGCGGCGGCTCCAGCTTCAAGCGCTCCGGTCCCCGTCCTGGCGGCAAACCCGGCGGAAAGAAAAGAGGCTGACCGCCGGCCTCAACCATGCTCAGGCATCGGACGTGAATGGACAACCATCCACAAAATCCCAAACTTGTCCCTGAGCATGCTGAAGCGGAAGGCGAAAAAAGTCTCCCCCATCGGCATCAAAATCTCGCCGCCGTCCGCTAGTACCGCATGGATCCGTTCCGCCTCTTCGATGCTATCCACGTTGAGCGCAAGGTATGCGCTACGCATTGGCTGAACGCGATCCGGCGGGCCGTCGCTCGCCATCAGCATTGTCTCACCCAATTCGATCCGTGCATGAAGAACGGCTTTTTCCATGCCCGGCGGAAAGTTCTTGGGCTCCGGCATCTCGTTGTAAGTCATCATCCCGGTGATCTTCGCACCCAGGTTTGCTTCGTAAAAGCGCAAAGCCTCCGCGCAGTTGCCACCAAAATTCAGGTAGGTATTCAGTTTCATCGTTGCGATCCTCCTTGTGGGAAATGAGTTGATTTCGGGGAATGAATAGGGGAATGGAACGGTGGAATCAGCGGCGTCGGGTCGCCTTCTTCCCATCGCCGATACGTCTCTGCCAGTACCGTCTCGCGATTCTCTGCCAGCTTCGCAATGAACGCGCAAGGCGCGGCCGTTTCCTCATGCCGCGCTGCCCAGATAAGCAATTCAAGCATCAATGGAGCCAGTGCAATGCCCTTCGCCGTCAAGCGATAATGCATCTTGCGGCCGTCCTCCGCCATCCGCTCACCCGTAAGAATTCCCGCCTCTTCCAGCTTATGCAAACGGTCTGCCAGAATGTTGCTCGCAATCCCCTCGCCGGCGCTTTGGAACTCGCGGAAGCTGCTATAGCCGCGCACCATCAAATCTCGCACAACCAGCAGCGACCAGCGATCGCCAAGAATTTCCAGTGACACACTCACCGGACATCCCGAGCGGTGTTTCGGAATGGTCTTCCCGATCACGAAAGCAGAATACTTTTCTTACTTGCATTTTGCAACCTATTTATGTTTAGGATTAGAAACCGGTGGACCTACCGTCCATGCTTGCTTCCCTTGAGTCCTCCACCGGCAATGCCGCCCGAAGGAGAGATGAAACCCCTGGGTCAGCACCGCCGCCAACTTGCCATGTCCGCGCAGCGGACGCTAACTTGCTGAATTCATTTGAACAATAAGCGCGGTATTGGCCCGCAACAATTCGGCATTCTTCAGCCGCCTGTTTCCCCTGAAGGAGTGTCAGTTGTGAAAGGTCAGTCATTCACAGTTGCATTAATACTACCGTTGTAGTTCGGGTTCCGGAGGGAGCAGGGGCATTCACAGGCTGCCGAAAAACTTTCCGAGAAAGGCAAGAAGCGTCAGGGCGCGACTTCAGTCGCGCCGCAATCGCCTCAAAACAAAGGCCGGGCTTTAGCCCTTGGAGGATGTTCTTTGGAAATCCCACCTCAAATCAGATCTTTTCCGCAGCCTGTTCAGGCCCCTGAAAAAGCACGAATTTGAAGGGCCTTGAAACCCGGATCTTTGTCGCATTTCTTTAGATTTCCTCAAGTAAAGCTGTAGCATTAATCCCAAAGCGGACCTTGCGTTAGCCAATCACTATCCAAACTCAGTACCAGGAGGTCTCCATGAGCGTGTTAGAAAATTCTCCCCGCATCACCCCGTTTCTCTGGTTCGATGCAAACGCTGAAGAGGCGGTCCAGTTCTACTTGGCCGTCTTCCAAAACTCCCGCATTCTTGACGTGTTGCGGCGCGGCATCGACGACCCCAGCGGAGTGAAGGGCGACGTCCTCACCATCGCCTTCGAACTCGACGGCCAGCGGTTTACCGCCCTCAACGGCGGCCCTTTCGCCAAATTCAATGAAGCCGTTTCGTTTTTCATCAGTTGTGGCACCCAGCAGGAACTGGACGACTACTGGCGAAAACTCACCGCCGGCGGCAGCGAGGTGCAATGCGGCTGGCTCAAAGACAAATTCGGCCTTTCATGGCAGGTCGGCCCAGCAAACATTGCCGATCTCGTCAAGCATCCCAAGGCGATGCAGGCCATGCTGAAAATGAAGAAACTCGACATCGCGGAGCTGGAACGCGCCGCGCAATCGTAGGGAACCTCTCGACCAAAAATCGCTGTATCCCCCAAAGGAGCCCGCATGGCCAACACCTTCGGCACAGACATTCTCATCCAGGCGCCCGACCCCAAAAAGGCCGCCGCGTTTTACGTCGAGAATCTCGGCTTTGAGGTTACCGATGAAGAGCCGCAAATGATCAGCCTGCGCGGTCCGCGCATCAACCTATTCATCGAGCGCGGTCCGGCACTCGGTCCGGTCCTTGAAGTCACGGTCGACAGCGTCGAATCCGCTCGCCTCCGCTTGCTGCAACACGGCTGCGAGGTCATCAAGGACGAACCCGATTTCCCCCGCTGCTACATCAAAGGCCCCTGCGGCCTGATCTACAACATCACCACCTGACAGCCGGGTGCGTTGGTTGCCCCAGCTCCGGATTTCGAACCTGGGACAGCATAAACCTCAACTCGCTTTCTTGCATTCCGGCATCGCGCGCTAAGTGAGCAAATAGTGAGCGGCAACTCCCGCGGTTCTCAGATGGCTTGCGGATTAATTCAGTCGCCGCCCGCAATCTTGAAACAGCGGGCAGGTGGCCGGTTTATCAGTCCCCATGAATCGCCATGAGCTATAAAAACCGGCATCAACTTGAGCCGTCTATTCCATGTCGCCAACTTGCCAACTCCGCGCAGCGGAGGCAAACTCGCCGCATTTGTTTCTCAATGTATTTCGCTCCTCGTTTGCAGATTAATTCAATCCCGCAGGCACAATAGAAGTAGTCGCTAACAAGAGGGAAGAAATGACCACCGTCCAATCTCCAACCCGCGCAATACCAGTCCCGAGTCCCCACTCTCTGGTCCCGGTTTTCTATCGCATCTTTCCTTTTTGTTCGCCAAAAGTTTCGCCGACCCCCACCCCCCCACCCCTCTGACGGCTAGTTTTAGTACCAAAAATCTTGTAAAGATAAATGAATCAACAGTTTGTAATTTTTACACAGTTACTAATCAGTAACTGCAAACAGCCCAAAACGCCTTGTTTTTGCCCAGAAAATGGCCTTTTTTAAATGCCAAATGCCGGTTTTCACATCATTTCTTATTCGATTCGTTCGACGAATCTTCGCCACCAATTCCGGCCCTTTTCGCAGCCTCAAAAACCCGTAACCTTCGTCGCCTTCCAGCAAGGAATCAACCTCAACTTTTTCTCAACAGCAATGGATGCGCTTGTCAACCATGCGCGCTAAAATTACCGTCGAAAGGGAAAGTCCGTGCGCAAGATTCTTCGGTTGGATTTCCTGTCGGTTTGCAAGTTTTTCGCCGTCCTCTACGCAGTGGAAGGCCTTTGCCAGGCTTCAAAATCCGTCTTCATCGGCGATGAGTCCGTTTATTGCCCAGTCGGAATTCTGCTTCCCATCTTTCACGCAACCGCCGAACTGGCAGTCAAGTTGCCGCAGCCCGCAAGCTGGCTTACACCGCTTGTAGTCCTCGTCTCAGCAGCCTCGTTCACGCTCACAGGCATTTGCAGCGCCGTGACAGTCGTGGTGCTTTACAACATCTCCGCGCAGTTCTGGTCTGGCCTTCGCGCGCAGGTCGAAGAGGACGAGCAACATCGCGAAATCAATCCTGAGATTGACCTGAACTGAATGATCTGTTTCTTTGCGCAATCCAATCAGCAGGTCCGCGCAATTACACTTTGAAGAGTGAACAGGGAAGACAGCTTCGCGCCTCAGCTTGACCTCAGCTTCGACGAGCCGCGGCACGCTCGCCGCATCTGGCCTGTGCGCGAGTTGGTCGGCCAGGTGCGCGAGTTGGTCGAGCAGGAGTACGGCGACGTTTGGGTCGAGGGCGAAATCTCCAACTATCGTCCCGCGCCAAGCGGTCACGTTTACTTCACCCTGAAAGACGCTGACGCGCAACTTCCCGTCGTCCTCTTTCGCCGTCAGGCAATGCTGCTGCGCTTCCGCGCCGAAGACGGCTTGCGCGTGCTCGTGCGCGGCCGCGTTAGCGTCTACGAGCAGCGAGGCCAAATGCAACTGGTGGCCGAAACCATGGAGCCAGTCGGCGCGGGCTCGCTGCAATTGGCCTTTGAACAATTGAAGGCTCGCCTCAAAGCGGAAGGCCTCTTCGACGCCGAGCAAAAGCGGCCCTTGCCGGCGTTTCCGCGCACCGTCGGCATCGTTACATCGCCAACTGGCGCGGTGATTCGCGACTTTCTCAACATCGTCGCTCGCCGCCATTCTGGCCTCAGCGTCCTTCTTTTCCCGGTCAGCGTTCAAGGGGATTCCGCGCCCGCTGAGATTGAAACGGCCCTTGAAGAACTCAACGCCTCGGGTTTGGTGGATGTGATTGTCGTCGCGCGCGGCGGAGGTTCGCTCGAAGATTTAGCTGCCTTCAACAGTGAGCGCGTGGCCCGCGCGATCGTTGCATCGCGATTGCCAGTCGTCTCAGCCATCGGACATGAGACAGATTTCACGATTGCCGATTTTGTCGCCGACCTGCGCGCGCCAACGCCATCCGCAGCCGCTGAACTGATTACCGAGGCGCAGCACAAAATTGCCGAGCGCGTGGCCGAGCAGTCAAACAGGCTTGTTCGCGCCGCGCGCTACCAGATGCTGCAAGCTCGCCAGCGCCTCACGCGTTTGCCCATCAGCCGCGCTGAAGGCCGCATGAGCGCGCTGCTGCACAGGCTTGTCCAGCGACTGGACGATCTCAGCCAGCGCTTGGAAGCAGCAGTCAGCGCACAACTCCGCCTGCATCACCGCGATGTCGCCGATCTTGCTGCCGCCGTGCTTCGCCACGATCCGCGCCAAGGTTTAGCCAAGGCTCGGGAACGGCTCGTCTCATGCGGTGCGCGGCTGGAGCGCTCGCTGGAGCGCAAGCTGCATGAATCCGTTGCCCGTTTGAACTCGCTCGACGCGCGCCTGCACTCGCTCTCGCCGCTGGCCGTGCTTGAGCGCGGCTATGCGCTGGTGCTCGACGCGGAAGGCCGAGTCGTGCGTTCCGCAAAACTTATCTCCGCAGGCGACCAACTCACTACGCGCCTCTGTGACGGCACCTTCATCAGCCGCGTGGAATCCTCGGCTCCCATCAAAGGGAGCAAAGAAGCATCGAATCAATCAACCAAGAAATGAGACTATGAGCGCACCTGACGAACGCAAACTCTTCGGAACCGATGGCATTCGCGCCGTCGCAGGCACATATCCTCTCGACACCATCACGATCTTTTCGGTCGGCCTCGCACTCGGTCACTCGTTGCGCAAGCTTGCCGCGGACCCTAAAGTCATCCTCGGCCGCGACACGCGCGAGTCAGGCCCGGGGATTGCCGCTACACTCGCTGCGGGCTTGCGCGAGACCGGCGTGAGCGTCGAGAGTGCGGGCGTTGTGCCAACACCCGCAGTCGCTTTTCTCGCGCGCACTCATGGATTTCAAGCAGGCGTAGTCATCTCCGCCTCGCACAATCCATGGCAGGATAACGGCATCAAGCTCTTCGGCGCCGACGGCTTTAAGCTAGCCGATGCGGTCGAGCTTGCCATGGAAGACGAGATCCTGCATCATGCCGCATTTGGCGAATCTCCCAATCCGGCAAGCCTGCCGCAGGTCCAAGACAATCCGGCCTTTCGAGCCGATTACATTCAGTTCCTCATCGACTGTGTGCCAGGACTTTCGCTGGCCGGTCTGCGTATCGTCGCAGACTGCGCCAACGGCGCAGCTGCGGCGATTGCGCCCGAACTTTTCACCCGCTTGGGCGGTGAAGTTACGCAGCTCAATATTGCGCCCGACGGCCGCAATATCAACCTCAACTGCGGCGCGCTCCATCCGACAGTAGTTGCCGCGGAGGTAATAGCGCACGGCGCTGACCTAGGCTTGACCTTCGATGGCGACGCGGACCGCTGCATGTTGGCTGGATCACAGAATAACGTCATCAATGGCGATGCGATTCTACTTATGGCAGCTCGGGATCTAAAGGCCCGCAGCCTGCTGACAGGAGGCCTTATCGTGGCCACAACGATGTCCAACATGGGCTTGGAAGCGGCTCTCAAGCGTTCAAGTATTCAGATGCTGCGCGCGCCCGTCGGCGACCGCTACGTTCTCGAAAAGATGCAGCGGCACAACGCGGCGCTGGGCGGCGAGCAGTCGGGCCACATTTTGCTGCCGCATCTGGCCACTACAGGCGACGGCCTGCTTACTGCGCTAGTAGTTCTCGATCTCATCGCGCGCTCAAAGAAATCCATTGAAGAATTGACCGCCGACCTAAAGGTCTTTCCGCAGGTTATCGTCAATGTAAAGGTGCGCGAGCGCAAGCCGTTGCAATCGATTCCAGCCGTAGCCCAAGCTATCCGAGCCGCTGAAGAAGAGTTGAGAGATTCAGGCCGCGTGGTGATTCGCTATAGCGGAACCGAACCATTGGCTCGCGTGATGATTGAGGCCGAAAGCGAAGAGGCAATGCGACGGCACGCCGACGCGATTGCCTATGCTATTCGCGCAGAGCTTGGAGACAACTAAGAGTCTTCAGCGTCATTTTGAAATTATGGCAAGGAAGATGGAAATCGCATGATGTTGGTCGTTTTCACAATCTCCATGTTCGTCAGCGCCACGCTGCTCTTTCTTGTGGAGCCTATGCTGGCCAAGATGGCGTTACCTCTGCTGGGCGGAACGCCTGCGGTGTGGAACACATGTCTTGTCTTCTTTCAAACGGTTTTGCTTGCCGGCTATCTATATGCCTATGCGGCCACCAAATGGCTGAGGCGCCGCACTTGCATTCTGCTGCATCTCACTCTTGTTCTTACGCCTCTTGCCGTCTTGCCGCCGCACATCCCCGCAGGTTGGGAACCGCCCGCGCAGAGCAATCCTGTCTTGTGGATTCTCGCAATGCTTTCTGTCGCGGTAGGATTACCTTTCTTTCTACTTGCATCTTCCACGCCAATGCTGCAGCAATGGTTTTCGCAGTCAGGGCATAAATCCGCACAAGATCCATATTTTCTTTACGCCGCCAGCAATGCGGGCAGCCTGATCGGTCTGTTGAGTTACCCGCTGTTCATGGAGGCTAACTTTCGCCTTACAGTGCAAAGTTATCTCTGGAGTTACGGCTACATAATGTTTCTTGCGTTGACCATCTGCTGTGGAGCGTTAGTTTGGAGGACGCAACCAGCTTTTGCTTTTGCAAAATCCGATACGAACCTGGAATCGACAAGCGAAGAAGGGACCAGCAGCATCTGGCGACAGCGGCTTCGCTGGATCGCCCTGGCTTTTGTTCCCTCCAGTCTGATGATGGGCATAACAACGGCACTGACCACAGATGTACCCGCGATACCGCTATTCTGGGTTTTGCCGCTTGCATTTTATTTATTGAGTTTCGTATTTGTCTTTGCCAAGCGTCCGCCTATTGCGCATGAGTGGTTGGTGCGCAGATTGCCGTTCCTCATTTTAGCCGCACTGATTCCCACCGTATCCAAGACCAGGTTTCCGCAGATGGTTTTGATCGCTCTCTATCTTGTAACTCTCTTTGCCGTTGCCCTTGTCTGTCACGGTGAACTGGCGCGCAGCCGTCCGAAGGTTAGCCGCCTTACTGAATTCTATCTTTGGATGTCCTTTGGCGGCGTACTTGGCGGGATATTCAATGCGCTGATAGCGCCCGTGATTTTTTCGACTGTTGTCGAGTTTCCGCTGGTACTGATCTTTGCGGCGCTCTTGCGCCCGCCCATCGATCAACCAGAACAAACTCCGGCCTTAGCCGCAAGGGCCAAGCGCAATGACTGGCTGCTGCCCGCTGCGCTTGGGCTGTGCATGGCCGCAGTAATCGTTGGCCTCACGCATCTGGGTGTGCAACCTGGCCGTTCGCTCAACATACTTATCTTTGGATATTCAATGTTATGGTGCATGAGCTTCGGCAAACGGCCTCTGCGCTTCGCTGTGGGCCTTGCCGCATTGCTGGTTGCCAGTTCGCTTTACAACCCAAATGTTGGCCGAATTTTGCACACGGAGCGAAGCTTCTTTGGTGTCTTGCGCGTGGCCAACAACCAGAACGGAAGCTTGCGGTATCTTTTCCATGGTGATATTGTTCATGGCGTTCAAAGCCTTGATCCCGCACAGAGCCGCGAGCCGCTTGCCTACTACACCAAGTCCGGACCAGCAGGAAGCATTCTTGCCGCGATGCAAGCCAAAACACTCAACGGTAGCAACGGTCAATTGCGCAAAGCAAATTGGGCTACTGTCGGCCTGGGAGCTGGAGCCATGGCCTGTTATCTGCAACCGGGCGAAACCCTCACTTTTTACGAGATCAATCCCGGAGTGCAGCGAATCGCTCTCAACCCGAGTTACTTTACTTTCTTGCAACAGTGCGCGCTCAACATGCCGATTGTGCTAGGGGATGCTCGGCTGAGGCTGCGCGAAGCCCTCGATGGAGGTTATGACCTGATTGCTCTGGATGCCTTCAGTGGCGATACGATTCCAGTGCATCTGATGACCAGGGAAGCACTGGCTCTATATTTGCGCAAACTTGCGCCAGGCGGCATCTTGGCCTTTCACATCAGCAATCTTTATCTCCAACTCGCACCAACGCTAGGCGCGCTC